>JBHEOS010000026.1:0-26771 GCA_046260695.1 Gammaproteobacteria bacterium | reverse complement strand
GTGCTGATGAATAGCTTCCGCATCGGTGTGATCGGCGTGCTGGTGGAGCACTACGGTATCGAACAGGCCGAGGGCTTCCTCCATGATTTCGAGGGCTGGATCGTGTTCATGGCCTGCGTGGCTCTGCTGATCTTCGAAATCTGGCTGCTGTCGCTGGTTGGCAAGGACCGCCGACCGTTCCGTGAGGTCTTTGGCATGGAGTTCCCGGAGCCGACGCCGGAGGACGCTGTCGTAAACACGCGGACGATCCCCGTGCAGGCTTGGGCGGGTCTGATCCTGCTGGGTGCGGCGGCGGCCGCTACGGTTACGGTTGGCGGGCGTGTGGAGGAGATCCCGTCGCGCGCGGGCTTCGAGTCGTTCCCGTTGGTTCTGGAGGATTGGCGCGGGCGGGACGAGCGGCTCGATTCCATTGTGCTCGACGAGTTGAAGCTCGACGACTACATCATCGCCGACTATCGCAATGCCGAGGGCGATGCCGTGAATTTCTACGTCGCCTATTACGGCTCGCAGCGCTCCGGTGCGTCCGCGCACTCGCCGCGCTCCTGCCTGCCGGGCGGCGGCTGGCGTATCGAGTCGCACACCCAGATCGCGCTCCCAGATGGGACCCGGACCAATCGCTTCGTCATCCGCAAGGGCGAGTATCGCCAGCTGGTTTATTACTGGTTCAAACAGCGCGACCGGATCATCACCAACGAGTTCGCGGTGAAGTGGTACCTGCTGTGGGATGCGTTGACGCGTAACCGTACCGATGGTGCCCTGATCCGCCTGACGACGGTGTTGCAGCCGGGTGAGGATGCCGAGCGTGGTGATGCGCGCCTGCGTGCCTTCGCGGCACTGGCACTGCCGGAGTTGGGGGAGTATGTGCCGGATTGATTCTTGATAATGTCCTATGCCACGGAACGACCCGGACAGGTTCCTGATGCAGGTCTGGCTCCAGCCGCGCCTGTGGATTCGATCTGCTCGCCTTAAAACCATAAAACCAAGAAGACCTCGAACTTGACCGAATCTCTACCTACGCTGGTCGGCATCTTCATGGTCGCGCTGGCGGTGAGCATGGCGATCATTCCGGCGATGATTCGACTCGCGCCGCATATCGGCATGATCGACAGGCCCGATCCGCGCAAGGTGCATGTGACCCCCATCCCGCGTGCCGGCGGTATAGGCATCGTGCTTGGCGCTTTGTTGCCGATGATCATCTGGCTGCCGTGGACGGACACGCTGATCAGTTATTATCTCGGCGCATTGATCCTGTTGATATTCGGTGTATGGGATGACATCGCGGAACTTGGCCATTATGTGAAATTCATCGGCCAGTTCGCGGCGGTGATTCTGGTGGTCTACTACGGCGGTGTTGTCGTCGAGAGCTTCCCGTTCCTGGGGATGGAGCCGCTTCCACCGGCCATCGGCAAGCCATTCACCGTCATTGCGCTGGTCGGTGCGATCAATGCGATCAATCATTCCGATGGCCTGGACGGTCTGGCCGGCGGCGAGTCGCTGATGACGCTGGCAGGCATTCTGTATCTGGCCTCGGCGGCGACGGCATTCGAGACGCTGGCGCTGACGGTGGCGGTGATGGGGGGGGTGTTCGGGTTTCTGCGTTTCAATTCCCACCCGGCCCGCGTCTTCATGGGGGATGGCGGAAGCCAGTTCCTGGGGTTTTCTCTGGGCGTCCTGGTGGTGCTGTTGTCCCAGAGAGACAATCCGGCGCTCAGTCCAATGCTGCCGCTGCTGCTGCTGGGCCTGCCGGTCGCGGACATCCTGGCGGTGTTCTGGAAGCGCGCACGCGCGGGGGGGAGCTGGTTCAAGGCGACCAAGAACCATGTCCACCATCGCTTGCTGGAACTCGGGTTTCATCATTATGAATCGGTTGCGATCATCTATACGTTCCAGGCGGTACTGGTATTGGCGGCGGTGAGCATGCCCTACGCGTCGGATCCGGGTCTCTCGGCGATCTATTTTGGTGCCTGCGTCCTGTTGTTCGGCATGCTGCGGCGCGCCGAAGCCGCGGGGTGGCGGGTTCATGCGCCCGGCGACCCAGGCGGTATGGCGCGGTTTTTGGGCCGCATCCGTCAGGATCCGCGCTCGGAATGCCTGCCGCGGCGGGTCGTTGCGGCGGCGGTGTCGTTGTTCATGCTCGCAGGGGCCTTCGCTGTCGACACGGTGCCCACTGATCTGGCCCTGATAGCGATTGCGTTGACCGCTGCGCTGCTGGTCAGGCTGGTGCTCGGCTATAGGGCCTGGTTCTTGTTGCTGCGACTGCTGATGTTCATGGCGATCGCGTTGATGGTGTACCTGACCACCCGCCATCCTCCGGCGGGTTTTCTTGGTATGGAAGCGGTCGCTTATGCCTTCTTTGGCGTGCTGGGTGTGGCGATCATCGTCGGCGTGCGGGTCGCGGAGCGCGAGCAATTCCGGGTATCGCCACTCGATTATCTGGTGGTGTTGATCGCGCTGGCGCTAGCCGTAGTCCCCGCGGCCTCGCAAGAGGCCTCGGGGCTGGTGGGGATGGCGATAAAGGCGATACTTCTGTTCTACGGTGCGGAATTGGCGATGCGGCAGATGCGTTCGCGGTGGAATCTGTTTACCGGTGCGGTGCTGGTGTCGGTCGGGGTGGTGGCGGTGCGAGGTTTATTGGGTATCGGCTGAAGGGAGTCTAGGCTGTCGATGCCCCGCGAAATGACATGTCAATGAGTTGGAGTATGTTGCGATGACTGAAAAAGTTGCACTGATCACCGGCGTCACCGGTCAGGATGGTGCCTATTTGGCCGAGTTGCTGCTGGAGAAAGGCTACACCGTGCACGGCATCAAGCGCCGGGCCTCGTCATTCAATACCGATCGCATCGATCATTTGTACCGCGATCCGCACGAAAAGGGCCGGCGCTTCATCCTGCATTACGGCGACCTGACCGATGCGACCAATCTGATCCGCATCATCCAGCAGGTGCAGCCGGACGAGATCTACAATCTGGCGGCGCAGAGCCATGTGGCGGTGTCGTTTGAGACGCCCGAATATACGGCCAACGCTGACGCGCTCGGCACGCTGCGGTTGCTGGAGGCGATCCGCATCCTCGGGCTGGAGAAAAAGACCCGCTTCTACCAGGCCTCGACCTCGGAGATGTTCGGCAAGGTGCAGGAGATCCCTCAGCGCGAGACCACGCCGTTCTATCCGCGCAGCCCCTACGCCGCGGCCAAGGTCTATTCCTACTGGATCTGCGTGAACTACCGCGAGGCCTACGGGATCTATGCCTGCAACGGCATTCTGTTCAACCACGAATCGCCGGTGCGTGGCGAGACCTTCGTGACCCGCAAGATCACCCGTGCGGTGGCACGCATCAAGCTGGGCCTTCAGGAGAACCTATTCCTCGGCAATCTCAATTCCCTGCGCGATTGGGGCCATGCCCGCGACTATGTACACGCCCAGTGGCTGATCCTGCAGCAGGAGCAGCCGGAGGATTTCGTGATCGCCACCGGCAAGCAGTACTCGGTGCGCCAGTTCGTCGAGGCGGCCTTCGCCGAGGTCGGCATCGCGGTACGCTGGGAGGGTGAGGGCATCCACGAAAAGGGGCTCGACGCGAAGAGCGGTAAGGTGCTGGTCGAGGTCGATCCGCGCTATTTCCGGCCCACCGAGGTCGAGACCCTGCTGGGCGACCCGACCAAGGCCCGCGACAAGCTGGGCTGGAGCGCCGAGACCACCCTCGATCAGATGGTCGCCGAGATGGTCCGCGAGGACCTGATGCTCGCCGAGAAGGACGAGCTGTGCCGGCGCGAGGGTTTCCGTACCTTCGACTACAACGAGTGAGGATTTTTTGCCACGGAATCCACGGAAGAACACGGAAAAATTCTGGTTGATCAAGGCTGACCATGGAGGGTTGCCGCGATGTTGGAATTGGAAGAGTTGACTATAGGGTACGGGGATGCGTTTTCGAGGTTTATCGGTGCCTGGGGCATGGTTTTCTCGAAAAGGTCTATGAGAATGCCTTGTGCCTGGAGTTGCAGTCACAGGGCATTGAAGCGAAATCGCAAGTTCCGCTCGAGGTAAGGTATAAGGGCGAGGTGGTCGGTGAATATGCCGCAGATATTCTCGTGGAGGAACGCGTGCTGCTGGAATTGAAGGCGCAAAGACAGTTGTCCCCCGGCAACGAAGCCCAGTTGTTGAATTACCTCAGGGCCGGACAGTGGCAAGTTGGTATGCTGATAAACTTCGCCTTCCCAAAGGCGCAAATCAAGCGACTGATCATATAAGGCATTTACTATGATTATTTCTTCCGTGTTCTTCCGTGGATTCCGTGGCTAAAAAAACATGATAGACCAGAGCGCCAAAATTTATGTTGCTGGCCACCGTGGTTTAGTGGGCGCGGCGATCATGCGCCGTTTGCAGGCGGACGGCTTCACGAATCTGCTCACCGCCACCAGCCGTGAGCTGGACCTGCGCGATCAGGCCGCGGTGCGCGCCTTCTTCGCCGAACACCAGCCGGCGTACGTGTTCCTGGCTGCGGCCAAGGTGGGCGGGATTCTCGCCAACGATACCTATCCGGCGGAGTTCATCTACGACAACCTGATGATGGAGGCGAACGTGATCGACGCCGCCTACCGCAACGGGGTCGAGAAGCTGCTGTTTCTCGGCAGCACCTGCATCTACCCGAAACTGGCGCCGCAGCCTTTGAAGGAAGACTATCTCCTGACCGGGCCGCTGGAGCCGACCAACGAGTGGTATGCGGTGGCCAAGATCGCCGGAATCAAGCTCTGTCAGGCCTATCAGCGCCAGTACGGCGCGTGTTTCATCTCGGCCATGCCGACCAATCTGTACGGCCCGGGCGACAACTTCGATCTGGAGAAGTCGCACGTCATGCCGGCCTTGATCCGCAAGTTCCACGAGGCCAAGATTGCCGGTGCGCCGACGGTGACGGTCTGGGGCACCGGTACGCCGCGGCGCGAGTTTCTGCATGTCGACGATTGCGCGCGCGCCTGCGTGTTCCTGATGGGGCATTACGCGGGCAGCGAGATCGTGAACATTGGCACCGGTTCGGATCTGCCGATCGGCGAACTGGCGGCGCTGGTGAAAGAGGTGGTCGGTTACCCGGGCGAGATCGTCTTCGATGCCTCCAAGCCCGATGGCACCCCGCGCAAGCTGGTCGATATCGGTCGGATCACGGCCCTGGGCTGGCGCCCGCAGATCGGGCTGGCGGCGGGCGTCCGCGATGCCTACCAGTGGTTCCTGGCGCATAGCGAGGCCGGGGCCGCGCCGGTGCGGGGGATGGGCTAGCTGCACCGCTGGCATGCCCGGCACGTCACGCGGTAGGGTTGATACACACTAGAATCACCAAATTTGGCTGGAGGATTGCAGATGGCGCTCGTGACTCGGAAGAACCTGCTGGTGACCGCGCTGGCTGCGCTGTTGCTGACCGGCTGTGGCGGCGCGGAGGAGCGCAAGGCCAAGTATCTGGAACGTGGCAAGGCGTATATTGCCGAGGAAAACTGGGACAAGGCGCGGATCGAGCTGAAGAACGTGCTGCAGATCGATCCCAAGGCGGCCGAGGCCTATTACCTGATCGGCCAGGTCGAGGAGAAACAGCAGGAATGGTCCAAGGCCTTCGGGAACTATTCCAAGGCGGTCGAGCTCGATCCGGAACATATTGAGGCGCGCGCGCGGCTGGCGACGTTCTACATGTTGCAGGCCAATGCCTACCGGGCGCAGAAGGCGCGCGACGGCGAGGCCAAGGCCTTGGGCCAGGCGCAGACCGAGATCGATGCGATCCTCCAGCGCGACCCGCAACATGCCGGGGCGCGCGCCCTGAGTGCGTCGATGCTGCAACGCGAGGGCAAGGCCGACGAGGCCCTGGCGCTGGCGGAGGCGGTCGTGAAAGACAGCCCCGCACACGGCGCGGCGGCCAGTCTGCTCGCCACCCTGTACGAACAGGCCAACCGGCTGGGCGAGGCCGAACGGGTGCTGGTGGCAGCCGCGGCCACGGCCGAGGAACCCATCCCGCTCAAGCAGCACCTCGCCCAGCTGTATGCCCGTGAAAAGAAGTACGCCGAGGCCGAGCAGGTGCTGCGCGAACTCATCGCGCTGCGGCCTGCCGAATTGAGCTACCGGGGGCAGTTGGCGCAGTTCCTGGCCCAGACCGGGCAGGCCGACAAGGCCGAGCAGGTGATGCGCGAGGCGGTCGCCGCCGATCCCGAGGAGGCCAAACGGCATCTGCTGCTCGCTGATCTGCTGGGGCGGACCCAGACGCGGACGGTCGGCATCGAGTATCTGAAGGACGCGCTCGCCAAGAATCCGAAATTATCCGAGCTGCATTTCGGCCTGGCCCAGCTCTATGAACAGGAGCAGCGCCTCGACGAGGCCAAGCAGGTGTATGACGGCGTGGTCTCGCGCTTCGGCGAAGAGCCGCCCGGCCTGATGGCGCGCAACCGGCTGGCCGTGCACGCGGCGGCGGCCGGCGACACGGACCGCGCCAAGGCCCTGGTCGAGGCGGTGTTGAACAAGAACCCCAAGGACAACGATGCCCTGATGACCAAGGGCCGGCTGGCCATGCAGGGCGGCGATTACGACACCGCCGTCACCGCGTTCCGTTCCCTGCTGCGCGACCAGCCTGACGCGGTCCCGGTGCTGCACCTGCTGGCCGAGTCGCTGTTGCGCAAGGGCGATGTTGACCTGGCCGGTGACAGCCTGCGTCGTGCCGTGGAGGCCGCCCCGCAGAACATCGATGCCCGGATCAAATACGCCCGGTTCCTGATCGTGAAGAAGGATCTGCCCAATGCCCTGGAGCAGATCGACCGCGCCCTGGCCCTGGACCCGGCCAGCCCCGAGGCGCTGGCGGCCAAGTCCGAAATGCTGGCCGCGCGCGGCGACCTTGCCGCGGTCAAGGCCGAGCTGGACAAGCTCAAGCAGGCCACGCCCGACAACCTGGACATCTGGCTGCGCCAGGCCCGGCTGTATCTGGCCGAGGGCAACAGGGACGGGGCCCTGGCCGAGGTCGATGCCGTGCTCGCGCGCGACCCCAAGTACGTGCCCGCGCTGGTGCTGAAGACCGATATCCTGGCCGCGGCCAACGACGTGCCGGCGCTTACGGCGGCTGTCGACGCCTTGCGCACGGCCGCGCCCGAGAACCCCGAGGGCTATTTCCGCAAGGGCCGGCTGTTGCGCGCCCAGGGCGATATCGCCGGCGCGCTGCGGGAGTATCAACGCGCCTTCGCCCTGGCCGAGGGGCCGGGCAAGCAGGCCATGCTCTCGGAGATGGTGACCACCCAGCTGATGGCCGGTCAGGCCGACCAGGCCTTGGCGCGGGTCCAGGCCGTGCTGCGCGAGGAGCCCGAGCACGCCTCGGCCCAGGGCCTGCTGGGCCTGGTGCAGATGGCGCGTAAGGACTATGCCGCCGCCGAGGCGGCCTTCGCCCGGCAGGTGCAGGTCGAGCCCGAGGTGACCACGGCTTATGCCCAGTTGGCGGTGGCGCGCGAGCGCCAGGGCGATCTCAAGGGTGCCCTGGCGGCATTTGAACAGGGCCTGGGCGTGCGCAAGGACGATCTCAACCTGCGTCTGGGACTGGCTGGCCTGCATGAGCGGCAGGGCGATTTCGATGCGGCGATCGCCCAGTACGAGCAGGTGCTTGGGAGTCAGCCGGACAACGCCGTGGCGGTGAACAACCTGGCCGCGCTGTTGGCCGATCACCGCACCGATGCCGATAGCCTGGCCCGGGCCCGCGAGCTGGCCGCAAAACTGGTGAACGTTCAGCGCCCGGCCATTCAAGACACGGTGGGCTGGGTGCATTACCGCAGCGGCGACTTCGCCCAAGCGATCGAGGTACTCGAGGGCGTGGTCAGCGGTGCCCCGATGGTCCCGGTCTTCCACTATCACCTGGGTATGGCCTACGCCGGCGCCGGCAAACCGGACAAGGCCCGGGAGCATCTGTCCAAGGCCCTGGAACTGGGCGATTTCGCCGAGGCGGAACAGGCCCGGAAGGCCCTGGAAGGTTTGTGACGGCGGCCGCGGCCTGACCTGTCGGGCCGGCGGTGCACTCGCCTCGACGCCGATCGCGTAAGGCCCGCGACTAACAGGCTCTTGGAGAACACCTTCGCCCCTCTCCCCTGCTTGTGGGGGAAGGGGCTGTGTTCATGCCGTCGTTGCGTTTTCCAACCGCGGGTCAATGGCGTGCGCCACGCCGCAAATTCCGTGACTGCCGCTTGGCGCCACCCGGCCGCTACCCTATAGTGGGCGGCCTTTCCGGGGCACCAGGGCCGAACCGCCTGGCGGCCCCATTTCTGTACGGACTCCGGCCTATGGCCGCCACGGTCTCGGCCCCGCGATGGGGCGGGGGATAACGCCGGGCGTACCCGGGCGCCGGTCCGTTCCGAGGGGCGATGCATGCTGAACATCGGGTTTGCGGGATACACGGCCGGCGCTGTGGCCTTCCTGGCGCTGGCCCTGGTGCTGCTGACCGGCCGCCATGGCCAGACGCGCAAGCGCCTGCTGATGCTCGCGGCGCTGGCCAGTGCCCTGTGGATGGCCAGTGCCGCCTATCACAGCCTCACCCAGTCCGCGCTGTTGCATGCCCAGTTGCTGGAACTGCTGCGCGACCTGGCCTGGATCGCCTTCCTGGCCCGCATCCTCGGCGCGGCCTATGCCGACCCGGCGGTCGCCGACCGCCACTACCGCAGCGTGGTCATGCTCAGCGCGGCCTACGTGGCCCTGCTGGCCAGCCTGACCGGGCACCGGCTGTATTCCGGCCAGGCGGCGACCGCCGCCCTCGGCATCGACTGGCTGCTGGCCGGCTACCTGCTGCTGGCCATCTTCGGTCTGGTTCTGGTCGAACAGCTGTTCCGCAACACCCGGCCGGAGATGCGCCGCGGGGTCAAGTATCTGTGCATGGGGCTCGGCGGCATGTTCGCCTACGACTTCTACCTGTACGCGGACGCCCTGCTGCTCCAGCGCGTCGACAGCGCGCTCTGGCAGGCACGCGGCTTCGTGAACGTGCTGGTGGTGCCGCTGCTCGGTGTGGCCATCGCGCGCGATGCCCGCTGGTCGCTGGACATCTTCATATCCCGCCGCATCGTGTTCCATACCGCCTCGCTGCTGGGTGCGGGCATCTATCTGTTCGCGATCGGGGCCGGCGGCTACTACGTGCGCAGCTTCGGCGGCACCTGGGGCGGTGTGGCGCAGGTGATCTTCCTGTTCGGCGCGATCCTGCTGCTGGCGGTGCTGTTGTTCTCCGGACAGCTGCGCGCCAGTCTGCGGGTGCTGATCAGCAAGCACTTTTTCCATTACAAGTACGACTACCGCGACGAGTGGCTGCGCTTCATCGGCACGTTGTCCTCGGGCGAGCCGGATATGCGCCTGCGCGAACGGGTGGTGCGGGCCATCGCCGAGATCATCGAGAGCCCGTCCGGGGTGTTGTGGCTGCGCCGCGATAGCGGGCGCTTCGAGCCGGTCGCCGCCTGGCAGATGCCCTTGCCGGAGCAGGCCCTGGAGCCCGCGGATAGCTCGCTGGTGCGCTTTCTCGAGCGTCAGGAGTGGGTCATCAACCTCGACGAATACGCGCGTGACCGCGAGCTGTACGCCGATCTGGAGCTGCCGGACTGGCTGGGCGCGATCCCGCGCCCCTGGTTGGTGACACCGCTGATCCTGCACGATCGGCTGCTGGGTTTCATTGTGCTGACCCGCTCGCCCGCGCCGCAGCATTTCAACTGGGAGGACTGTGACCTGCTGAAAACCGCCGGCCGCCAGGCCGCCAGTCACCTGGCCCAGCTGGAGGCCGCGCGCGCCCTGGCTGATGCCCGCCAGTTCGAGATGTGCAGCCGGCTGTCGACCTATGTGATGCACGACCTGAAAAACCTGGTGGCGCAGCTCTCGCTGGTGGTCACCAATGCGGCCAAGCACAAGCACAATCCGCAGTTCATGGAGGATGCCATTCGCACCGTGGAGCACTCGGTCGACAAGATGAACCGGCTGATGGCGCACCTGCGTAGCGGCGGCAACGACCAAATGCAGATCGTCGCGGTGGAACTGTGTCCGCTGCTGCACGACGTGGCCCGGACCATGGCCAACGGCCGTCCGGCGCCGAGCGTCGACTGCCAGGCCAAGGGCATCGCCACCCGCGCCGACAAGGACCGCTTCGCCGCGATCGTCGGCCACGTGGTGCGCAATGCCCAGGACGCCACGCCCGACGACGGGCGCATCATCATGCGCCTGTTCAAGCGCGACGAGTGGGCCGTGGTCGAGGTGCAGGATACCGGTTGCGGCATGGACCCCGATTTCATCCGCGAACGCCTGTTCCGACCCTTCGAAACCACCAAGGGCCCATCCGGCATGGGCATCGGTGTGTACGAGACCCGCGAGTTCGTGCGCGCCCTGGGCGGAGACGTCGAGGTGATCAGTCGGGTGGGCGAGGGCACGACCTTCCGCCTGCGTGTGCCCATTAGCGACGAAACCCGAAATAACGTACAGTTGGACATCATCGAAGACGACGGATATCCGCATGACGGACGAGTCAAGGAAATTGCTGGTCGTTGAAGACGATCAGGGTTTGCAGGCGCAGTTGCGCTGGTGTTTCGAAGGTTACGAGGTCATCGTCGCCGATGATCGCAAGGCCGCCCTCGCCGAACTGAAAAAGTATCCGTTCCCGGTCATGACCCTCGACCTCGGCCTGCCGCCGGACGCCAGTGGCATCAGCGAGGGCTTCGCCACCCTGGAGCAGGTGCTGGCCGAATATCCGCTCACCAAGATCATCGTCGTTACCGGCAACAACGAACGCGAGAACGCCCTGCGCGCGGTGGCGCTGGGTGCCTACGACTTCTTCCACAAGCCGATCGACTCGGATCTGCTGGGCTTCATCGTCAACCGCGCCTACCGTCTGCGCGAGCTGGAAAACGAGAACCGTCGCCTGCACACCCAGCAGCAACCGGAGTCGCCGCTGGAGGGCGTGCTCAGCGCCAGCCCGGCGATGCTGGAGGTCTGCCGGACCATCGAAAAGGTCGCCCCGACCAACGCCACGGTGCTGGTGCTGGGCGAGAGCGGCACCGGCAAGGAGCTGATGGCGCGTTCGCTGCACGGGCTCAGCCGACGCGCCGGCGGGCCGTTCGTGGCGATCAATTGCGCGGCGATCCCGGAATCCCTGCTGGAAAGCGAGCTGTTCGGTTACGAGAAGGGCGCCTTCACCGGCGCGGTGAAGCAGACCCCGGGCAAGATCGAGACCGCCAACGGCGGCACCCTGTTTCTGGACGAGATCGGCGACCTGCCGTTCCCCTTGCAAGCCAAGCTGCTGCGGTTCCTCCAGGAGCGGGTGATCGAGCGGGTCGGCGGCCGCAAGGAGATTCCGGTCGATGTACGCGTGGTCTGCGCCACGCATCAGGACCTGCAGGCACTGATTCGCGAAACGCGGTTCCGCGAAGATCTGTATTACCGGCTGAGCGAGATCTCGATCCGGATCCCGCCGCTGCGCGAGCGCGTCGGCGACGTGCTGCTGCTGGCGCGGGCCTTCCTGGAACGTTACAGCCGTCAGCACGGCGGGCAGATGCACCGCTTCGGCAAGGATGCCCTGTCCGCGCTGGAGACCTACCACTGGCCGGGGAATGTGCGCGAGCTGGAGAATCGGGTGAAGCGCGCCGTGATCATGGCCGAGCACAAGCAGATCACCGCCCGGGACCTCGAACTCGGCGGCGATACCGCGGCGCTACCGCAGACCTTCGACCTGCGCGAGATCCGCGAACAGGCCGAGCGTCAGGCCATCCTGCGCGCGCTCAGCCACGTCGGCGGCAAGATCTCTCCGGCCTCTGAACTCCTCGGCGTGAGCCGGCCGACGATGTACGACCTGATCCGCAAATACGATCTCAAGCCCTGAGGCCGTGGTCTTTCGCACCTTGCGCGGCGGTTCAGCCGCGCGGGTCACTCCCGCCCGTAAGCGCGGTTGACATGCGCGGCGAACTGTTCCGCATTCATATAGCCGGCCACCCGATGGCGTGACAGCTCCTGGCCATCGCTGCCGAAGAACAGAATCGCCGGCGGGCCGAGCAACCGGAAGTGCTTGAGCAGGGCCTTGTCCGTGGCGTCGTTGGCGGTCACGTCGGCCTTCAACAAGACGCTGCCGGCCAGCGCGGCCTGCACCTCGGCATTGCTGAAGGTGTGCTTGATCATGCGGTGGCAATCGGTGCACCACTCGGCGAAGAAATCCAGCATCACGGCCTTGCCCTGGGTACTGGCGAGGTCGACCTCGCGCTCGATGTCCTCTATGGATTTGACCTTGCGGAACTCCAGCTGCGCGCGCCCCGTGGTCGCCGTGATGCCGGCGCCGGTCAGCGCGGTGCCGCGCAGCGGTTGCAGCGGGTCCTGACCGCCGCCGGCGACCCCGGCCAGCAGCAGCGCGCCCTGGATCAGCAGGATCAGGCCGAGGCCTTTCCAGAGCTTGTGCCAGCCGGTGGCGTCGATATCGAGCCGCTCCAGGGCGCCCATGTAGACCGCGCTGGTGATCAACAGCACCGCCCACAGCGCCATCGAGACCGCGGCCGGCAGGATGCGTTCGAGCATCCAGATCGCCACGGCCAGCAGCAGCACGCCGAATACCGCGCGGACGGTGTTCATCCAGCCGCCGGCGTGGGGCATCAGCCGGCCGGCGCCGGTGCCGATGGCCAGCAGCGGCGCACCCATGCCCAGGCTGAGCGCGAACAGGGCCATGCCGCCCAGGTACGGGTCACCGGCCTGGCCGATGTAGATCAGCGCCCCGGCCAGCGGCGCGGCCACGCACGGGCCCACGATCAGTGCCGACAGAAAGCCCATGATGCCGACCCCGACCAGGGTGCCGCCCTGCTGGCGGTTGGACAGCTCCGAGAGCTTGCTCTGCCAGGCCGTCGGCAATTGCAGCTCATAGAAGCCGAACATCGACAGCGACAGCAGCACGAACACCGCGGCGAAGCCGCTGAGGATCCACGGGTTCTGGAACGCGGCCTGGAGGTTCTCGCCGGACAGGCCGGCGATCACCCCGACCGCGGTGTAGGTCAGGGCCATGGCCAGCACGTAGACCAGCGACAGGGTGAAGGCGCGCCGGGTGGTGAGGTGCGGGCCCTGACCGATGATGATGCTCGACAGGATCGGGATCATCGGGAACACGCAGGGGGTGAACGCCAGCAGCAGACCGAAGCCAAAAAAGCTCAGCAGCACCAGCGGGCGGTGATCGTCGGCCAGGCGCTGGGCGATGCGGTCCTGGGCGGTCAGCGGGGCGTCTGGCGGTGCCGCATCTGCCCCGACCGCCAATGCGGCGACTGGGGCGGCGAGCGCCTCGCCCGCGGCCGCCAGGTGCAGGTCCAGGGTGGTGCTCTGCGGCGGGTAGCAGATGCCGGCCTCGGCGCAGCCCTGATAGCCGAGGGTCACGCGCAGCGGCGTGGCCGCGCCGGCCGCGCGACTGAGCGGGACCCGGGCCTCAACCTGATTGTGGTAGACCTCCACCCGGCCGAAGGTCTCGTCCTGCTTGATCTCGCCGGCGGGCAGTTGGGGCGCGTGCAGGGTCACGCCGGCGCCCTCGGCCAGTTCGACGCGCAGTTTGTCGCGGTAGAGGTAGTAGCCTTCGGCGATGTCCCAGCGCGCGATCAGGGCGGTGCCGTCGGCCGTGACCGAGAGCGACGCACGGAAGGCCAGTTCCGGGTCGAGGAATTCGCCGCTGGCGCCGTTGAGGCCCAGTTGCTGGCCCATCTGTTGTCCCAGTGCCTTGATCTTGGCCAGGGCCCCGCCGCCCGCTGCCGGGGTGGCGGGCGGCGGGGCGGCGGACGCCAGGCGTAGCTCGGCGGTCTGGGTGTGCGGGGGATAGCAGATGCCCCGGTCGGCGCAGCCCTGCGACACGGCGCTCAGTCGCAGGACCTCGGGCGCGCCGGCCGCGCGCCGCAACGGCACCTCGATCTCCACCTGGCCGCGGTAGGTCTCGACCCGGCCGAAGAATTCGTCGTCCTTGATCACGCCGGCCGGGAACCGCGCCTCGCCCAGGACGATGCCGGCGGTCTCGGAACGCAGCTGGATGCGCTCGCGGTAGAGGTAGTAGCCCTCGGCCACGTCCCAGCGCAGCGTCAGACTGTCGGGGCCGGTCACGCGCGCCGAGAAGGCGAAGGCCGCATCCGGTTCCAGCAGTTCATCCTCCTCCCAGACGGCGCTGGCCGGTCCGCTCAGGGCCAGCCCTCCGAACAGGGTGAACAACAGGGCGAACCAGGGCGCGAAGGGGCGGGTCATACGGAGGTTTCCGGGGTCGGGTCGGTGTTGTGGTCGATCCAGGCAAGGTAGGCGGACAGGCCGTCGCTGACTGGGACTGCGATGATTTCAGGAAGTTCGTAGGGATGCTGTTCCCGCAGGGCCGCCGCCAACGCGCCGAAGCGGTCCTGGCGGGTCTTCAGGATCAGCAACGCCTCGCTGTCGCTCTGGAGCGCGCCCTGCCAGCGGTAGATCGAGCGGATCCCGGGCAGCACGTTCACGCAGGCCGCCAGCCGCGCCTCGACCATGGCCCGCGCCAGCGCCTCGGCCGTCGCCGGGTCCGGGGCGGTGCACAGCACGATGCAATGGTTTTCGGTCATGGGGCGACGATACGGGATGCCCGGGTGCAGGGGAACGGCGGGTTCTATGGAATCTGAATAAATCGCTCGTTCGCCGAAATCCGACCGGCGCCTGAGGCGCCTCTGATCAATTCATTGAAGCCGGCATTGCGAGCGAAGCGAAGCCCCTCGCAATGAACTGTCCGGAATCGGTAAGGCAGAGAAAGGCAGCCAGCATTGCGAACAGTCTCGTGGACTCATGACAAATCCGGCTTCAGCCCTTTCTCCTGGCTCGAAGGGAATATCCAATTCCTAACGGGTTGGTGCAAGCATAGGATGCCGATTAATCGGGGGTCTGCTGAGGCGATGGGGGCGTAGCTGGGTCCCCGCTGGTGCCTTGCAGTTCCGCCAGTTTCTTGAGCACGCGCTCGGCGCGTTCCAGGTTGGTGCGCGCCTCGGCATCCTCAGGGTTGAGTTCGAGAATCTTTTGCCAGAGGTCGCGTGCCTGGACGATCTGGCGTTCGCGATACAGCACATTGGCCTGTTCGTGCGCGTCGGCGATGTAGGCGGCGATGGCCTCGCTGATAGCGCGGTCGAGCTCCACCAGCTGCGGGGTTTCGCCCTCCAGACGGCGCAACTCCGCCAGCAGCGCCTTCGCCTCGCGCAGATTGCCACGGGTGATGGCGCTTTGCAGGCTCACCCGGGTCTGCCGGATGCGCTGTTGCGGCGTTAGATCGGCCAGTGGGCGCTTGGCCGGGGCTGCCCGCGGCGCCGCGGCCTCGCTCTGGGGCGCCGGCAGTTTCAGCCGTTCCAGGTACTGGCGTTCATCGACGACGACGGCCTCGCCGAGCACCCGCGCCGCGGCGTCTATCATCGTTTCGGCGAGATCAGTCTGTCGCTCGATCAGTGCCTGGGTCGCGCAGTCGCGCAGCTGAATCCCCAACTGATCGAGCTCCTGGCGCTCGCGCCGCGCCTGCCAGTCTTGCAGGTAATCCTTGGTGTCCAGCACCACGCGTCGTTGCAACAACGCCGTCTTGTCCACTAGATACACGGCCCGGGCGGCGCCGAGCCGGCAGTCATTGATGCGCAGGCGCTCTTGGCGCTGGGTCTCGATCGCCTCCCGTGCCGCGAGCAGCGCCGGGCTGTCCGGCACCTGTTCGAGCGCGGTGTCCAGTGCCAGCCGCGCCTGGAACAGTTCGTCCTGTTCGCGGCGCTGGTTGGCAGTGGCCAGCGCGGTGTCCTCATAGACCTGGCGCGCCTGGGCGAGCCTTTCCTGGGTCTCGGGGTCGTCGCTGCGCGCGCGGGCGGTCTTGGCGCTGGTGTATTCCTGACGCGCGTCGTGCAGGGCCCGCGCCTCGTCAGACAGGCCGAACTGCGGCAGCACAGCGCAGCCCGGAGACAGGGAGGCGATCAGTAGGACCAGGTAGGGTAGGGTGCGCGGTGGGATCATCAGGCGGTGCGTCGGCGCCCCTGCCACCAGAGTTGCTGGATCTGCCGCTCGAAACCCTCCTTGTAGGCCGACACCACGTCCTCGATCACGTAGGTTGTCACCGGGTGCTGGATGCCGCGCAGGCGGATGGAACGGTGTTTGCGGGCGATGAAGCGCTCGCTGATCTCAGGCAATTGATAGACCTGCTCGGTGATTACCACCTGACCGCCCTCGGCGGCGGCGCTCAGGCGTGAGGCGAGATTCACGGCATCGCCGACCACCGTGTACTCCATGCGCTCATGCGCACCCATGTTGCCGGCGTGCATCTCGCCGCTGTTGAGCCCGAGCCGGAAGCGGACCGGGGCATGGCCCTGGCGTTCGCGCTGTTCGTTCTCCATGGCGATCAGGCGCAGGATGGTCAGGGCGCAGGTGATGCCATGGAAGCTGTGTTCCGGGTCCGCCTGCGGCACCCCGAACACCAGCATCGCGCAGTCGCCGATATATTTGTCGACGATGCCCTGGTTCATCTCGCAGGCGCGGACGATGTGGGCAAAGTAGCGGTTGAGCAGGCCGGCGACCTCTTCGGGGTTCATGCCCTCGGCCATGCCCGTGAAGCCGACGATGTCGGCGAACAGCACCGAGGCGGCGACGCGCTGACCGCCGAGCTGGGCGGTGCCTTTGCCGGTGATGATCTCGCGCGCCACGCCCGGCGACAGGTAGCGCGACAGGGTCGATTCCATCTCCGTGGTGCGTTGCAGGCCCTCGGCGTAGCGGTTGAACGAGGTCATCAGATTGCCGATCTCGTCGTTGCGGCGTTCCGCAAAGCGGAAGTGGTATTGTCCCGCCTCCAGGGCGCGGCTGGCGTCCATCAGGTCGTGGATCGGCTTGGACAGGCGCCGACTGAGGAACCCGGTCAGGATGCTGCCGATCGCCACCACCAGCAGGCTGGCGAGCAGGATGCTGCGGGTGGCGTCCTGCATGGACTGATCCAGGGTCGAACGGCTGAGGGTCATCACCACATGTCCGGCCACCACATCCTGAAAGCGCACGCTGCTGGTGTAGGTCGCCAGGTTGCGCGGCGGCGCGACGGACCGGGTCTCGATGTGCCATTCCAAGCCACGCAGATTGCGCACGTCGATGCCGGTGCGCTCCCCGGCGTAGGGGGCGTGCTCGCTGAACGGGGTCAGCCCGGCCTCGGCCAGGATATCGCCTTGAGCAGACAGGATCGCCGTGCCCAGGATATTGCCCTCGCTGGTCAGGTTGGTGGTGAGCACCCCCAGCGCCAGGCGGTCATCGGCCATCAGCGGCTCCAGGGCGGAATGCGCGATCTGCGCGGCCAGGGTGTTGCCGAGCGCGTCGATCTGGCCGCGCATCACCTGGTTCTGATGTTGAACAATCACGGTTGCCAGCAGTCCGATGCAGGCGACCATCAACACCGAGATCGCCAGGGCCAGCTTGTAGACGATGGGCACATGCGAGGGCCGCACGCGGCGCAGGCCGTCACGCAGACGCTGCCACGGGCTGGGCGGCGGCAGCAGGGAGCCCTGTTCCGGCGCGCTCACAGGGGGGTGTTCGGTTTCCGGTGTGAGCGTGTCCGCGGACCCATTGGGGGTGTCGTTCATGGCATGACCCTGGACGTGACCAGATAAGGACGAGATGGGGTTGCCGCTAAGCGCGCATGATACCGCATCGGCTTGAAATGCGCTGGTCTGACCCCCAGAATCCGTGGCGGATTCCGCGGGATTTCCCGCGCCGGCCGGCGCCCCGGGATGATCAACTTGTTAACGAAAAGGTAGCCCTATGAAGCGGATACTGTTGTTCCTGGCCACCAACATCGCCATCGTCCTGGTGCTGAGTATCACCCTGCGCCTGCTCGGCGTCGAGCGCATCCTCGATCAGGAGGGGGTTGGTCTGAATCTCAATGCCCTGCTGGTCTTTTCGGCCGTGATCGGTTTTGGCGGTTCACTGATTTCCCTGGCGATCTCCAAGTGGACCGCCAAGCGCATGACCGGCGCCCGGGTGATCGAGACCCCGCGCACGCCCGACGAACAGTGGCTGGTGGCCACGGTCCGCCGCCAGGCCCAGCAGGCCGGGATCGCCATGCCGGAGGTGGCCATCTACGACGCCCCGGACGTGAATGCCTTCGCCACCGGCCCGACCCGCAACAATGCCCTGGTCGCGGTCAGCACCGGTCTGCTGCGCGGTATGCGCCGCGAGGAGGTCGAGGCGGTGCTGGCCCACGAGGTCAGCCACGTGGCCAACGGCGACATGGTGACCCTGGCCCTGATCCAGGGGGTGGTCAATACCTTCGTGATCTTCCTGTCGCGGGTGATCGGCCATCTGGTCGACCGGGTGGTGTTCAAGACCGAGCGCGGGCACGGCCCGGCGTTCTGGATCACCTCCATCTTCGCCCAGGTGGTGCTGGGCATCCTGGCCAGCATCATCGTGATGTGGTTCTCGCGTCTGCGTGAATTCCGCGCCGACGCCGGCGGGGCGGGGTTGGCCGGACGGCAGAACATGATCGCCGCGTTGGAGCGCCTGCGGCTGTCCGCCGGCCAGCCGCACCTGCCCGACCAGATGGCCGCCTTCGGCATCTCCGGCGGTATCGGTCAGGGGCTTAAGCGGCTGTTCATGAGCCACCCGCCGCTGGAGGAGCGCATCGCGGCGTTGCGCAGCGCGGCTTAGGGACGCTGAATAAGTCCGTTCGTGGTGAGCCCCCTTCGACTGGCTCAGGGCGAACGGGATGCTTATTCAGATGCTCCGTTAGGACGGGTTACTCCCCCCGCATGGGCGGGCCCGCGCCGAGCGGTTAGAATACGCCGCTCCCGTATCCCAGCCGTGAGTCGTCCCCATGCCCACACTGATCCGCCCCTTCGCCGGTCTGCGCCCGGCCACCGGGCGCGCGGCCGATGTCGCCGCGCCGCCCTATGATGTCCTGAACAGCGCCGAGGCGCGGGTGCGCGCCGCGGGCCGGCCCTGGAGCTTCCTGCATATCTCCAAACCGGAGATCGACCTGCCGCCGGACACCCACGCCTACGACCCCGCGGTCTATGCCAAGGCGGCCGAGAATCTCGCCCGGATGCGCGACCAGGGCCTGCTGGTGCAGGACGACCGGCCCTGTTACTACGTCTACCAATTGCAGATGGGCGCGCATCTGCAGACCGGCCTGGTCGCCGCCGCCTCGGTGGCCGACTACGACAGCAACCGCATCCGCAAGCACGAGTTCACCCGCCCGGACAAGGAAGACGATCGGGTGCGTCAGATCGAGGCATTGAACGCGCAGACCGGCCCGGTGTTGCTGGCCTACCGCGCCGACCCCGCGCTGGACGCGCTGCTGGCCCAGGCCACGGCCGGCACGCCGGAGGTCGACATCGTCGCCGACGACGGCATCGCCCACCGCCTCTGGGTGATCCGCGACGCCGCCGCCGTCGCCGAGATCACCCGGCGCTTCGACGCCATGCCCGCCCTGTACATCGCCGACGGCCATCACCGCTCGGCCTCGGCCTCGCGGATCGCCGCGGCCCGGCGCGCGGCCAACCCCGCCCACACCGGCGAGGAGGCGTACAACTATTTCCTCTGTGTGATGTTCCCGCACACCCAGATGCGCATCCTCGATTACAACCGGGTGGTGAAAGATCTCAACGGCCAGCGCGGCGCAGATTTGCTCGCCGCGATCGCCGGCGCGTTCACAGTCGAAGCCAGCGCCGAGCCGGTGCGCCCGGGCCAGCGCGGCGAGTTCGGCCTGTACCTGGACGGTGCCTGGTATCGGCTGCGTATCCGGCCCGAGCGGGTGCCGACCGATCCGGTCGCGCGGCTCGATGTCAGCCTGTTGCAGGACCACCTGTTGGCGCCGCTGCTGGGGATCGGCGATCCGCGTCGCGACGCACGCGTCGATTTCGTCGGCGGGATCCGCGGCTTAAGTGGGCTGGAGAAACGCGTGGACAGCGGTGAGATGCAGGTGGCCTTCGCGCTGTATCCCACCCCGATGCAGGACCTGATGGCGGTGGCCGATGCCGGCCAGGTTATGCCGCCCAAGTCCACCTGGTTCGAGCCCAAGCTGGCCGACGGGCTGGTGTCGCACCTGCTGGACGGATGATCCCGGCTGGGCCCGGCTGGGCTCAGCCGGTGCTGTGGTGCGCGCCCTCGACCAGGACCGAGCTTGCCTGGGCGCCGTGCTCGCCGATCTCCTCGCTGAAATGCACCGGCATGCCGATGTCGAGGCGGTCGAAGGCCAGGTTCACCACGCTGTTGCGGTGAAAATAGACGTCGCGCCCGTCGGGGGTCTCGATGCGGCCGTAATCGGCCAGCGGATAGAGCTCACGGATGCGCCCGTGCGGGGACACGGCGTGCACCTTGACCTCGCGGCGGCGTTTCTGCACGTGCTGTTCGAGCTGGCGCTCGGCGGTGACGAAGGCATCGCGTAACGCCACATGGGCATCCGCATGGACCACGAGGTGGGCGGGCGGTGGATGTGCCAGGCCGCCGGGGCGTCCGCCGCCCGCCCCCGGTGAGGTCAGGGCGGTCAGCCCCGCGGCCGCTTGAACTTCTTGCCGCCGCACTGCGGGCATGGCGGCAGGGTGCTCGTCTCGTAGAAGTGCATCGGCGCACCGCAGGCGGTGCATTCCAGCACACCGGCCCCGACGATCTCGCCGGCGGTGTAGAGGTTGTTCGCGGTGACGGCGCGCTCGAAGGCAGCCAGTTGCAGCCGGGTGCGGTCGGCCACGCTGAGCAGCGCGTCGAGCAGGCGTCCCTCGACCTGGTTGATGTCGAATTTCAGCCAGTCGGCGAATTCCCGGCCGCTGTCGGCGAGCTGGTGGGTCGTCTCTTCCATGTCGCGCCGCAGCCAGGCGCCGACCTTCTCGGCCTCCTCGCGGGTGATCTCGCCCAGTTCGACGGCCTTGTCGGCGGCCTGCCGGATACCTTCTTCGAGGGTCGGGATGGCCTTGTCCTCGGCGTCTTCCATGAGTTCGCGGAGGCGTTCCATCATCCGGTTGTAGGCGGCGGCCAGATGTTGTCCGGCGCGTTCGGCGGGGTTGGGGTGCTGTTCGGTCATCTAGGGTCACCAGGGTGGCTGTCGGTCCGGCAAAATTCGCCGACAGTTTGGGCCAATCGACGGGCCAGGGGAAGCCGCTGGGCGTGGGCGGCGATTGTGGCCCGCTCGCCCGCTACGGTATCCTCCGCGCTTCGAAGTCAGCCCCCTGAAGTGATCCGGATGGAAGAGTTCTACCAGCCTTCGGCCCTCGAGCGCGAGGCCCAGGAATATTGGGAGTCCCACCAGACCTTCCGCGCCGTCGAGGATCCAGCGCGCGAAAAGTTCTACTGCCTGTCCATGTTTCCGTATCCGAGCGGCCGCTTGCACATGGGGCATGTGCGCAACTACACCCTCGGCGACGTGATCGCGCGTTTCCAGCGCATGCAGGGCAAGAATGTGCTCCACCCGATGGGTTGGGACGCCTTCGGCCTACCGGCCGAGAACGCGGCCATCAAGCACAACGTAGCGCCGGCCAAGTGGACCTACGAGAACATCCGCTACATGCGCGATCAGCTGAAGCGCCTGGGCTTCGGCTACGACTGGCAGCGCGAACTGGCGACCTGCCGTCCCGAATACTACCGCTGGGAACAGTGGCTGTTTACCCGGTTGATGAAGCAGGGTCTGGTCTACAAGAAGACCGCCGCGGTGAACTGGTGCCCGCACGATCTGACCGTGCTGGCCAACGAACAGGTGATCGACGGCTGCTGCTGGCGCTGCGACACGCCGGTCGAGCGCAAGGAGATCCCGCAGTGGTTCATGAAGATCACCCAGTACGCCGAGGAACTGCTGGCCGAGCTCGATAGGCTCGATGGCTGGCCGGAGCCGGTGCGCACCATGCAGCGCAACTGGATCGGCCGTTCCGAGGGCCTGGAGCTGGAATTCGGCATTGCCGGACGCGAGGACCGGCTGACGGTGTACACCACGCGGCCGGACACGCTGATGGGCGTGTCCTATGTGGCGGTGGCCGCCGAACACCCGCTGGCGATCGAAGCCGCCGCGAACGACCCGCGGCTTGGCGCGTTCCTCGACGAATGCCGCCACGCCGCGGTGAACGAGGCGGCCCTGGAAACCCTGGAAAAACGCGGCATGGCCACCGGCATCGAGGCCCTGCACCCGATCACCGGCCAGCCGGTGCCGATCTGGGTCGCGAACTTCGTGCTGATGGGCTACGGCACCGGCGCGGTGATGGCGGTGCCCGCGCACGACCAGCGCGATTACGAATTCGCGCACAAGTACGGGCTGGCGATCAAACAGGTCGTCTATCCCGCCGACGGCACCGCCGCGAATGTCGCTACCGCCGCCTACACCGACAAGGGTGTGCTGAGGGATTCCGGTCCGTTCGACGGCCTGGATTTCCAGGGCGCCTTCGAGGCGATCGCCGCGCACGTCGAGCAGGCCGGCCGCGGCCGGCGCCGCGTGAACTTCCGCCTGCGCGACTGGGGTGTGTCGCGCCAGCGCTACTGGGGCACGCCGATCCCGGTGATCAACTGCCCGGCCTGCGGCGCCGTGCCGGTGCCCGATGACCGTCTGCCGGTGGTGCTCCCGGAGGACATTGCCTTCGACGGCATCGGTTCGCCGATCAAGAAGATGCCCGAGTGGTACCGGACCCAATGCCCGCGCTGCGGCGGTGACGCCGAGCGCGAGACCGACACCTTCGACACCTTCATGGAATCGAGCTGGTATTACGCGCGCTTTGCCTGCCGCGACAACGGCACGGCGATGCTGGACGCGCGCGCCGACTACTGGCTGCCGGTCGACCAGTACATCGGCGGCATCGAGCACGCGATCCTGCACCTGTTGTATGCGCGCTTCTTCCACAAGCTCCTGCGCGATGCCGGGCTGGTCCACAGCGACGAGCCGTTCGCCCGGTTGCTGACCCAGGGCATGGTGGTGGCCGAGACCTATTTCAGCCACGACGCCGAGGGCAAGAAGCACTACGTCGGCCCGGCCGAGGTCGAGGTCGAGCGCGACGCCAAGGGCAAGGTGCAGGGCGCGCGGCTCAAGGCCGACGGGCGCGCCGTGGAGGTCGGCGGCATCGAGAAGATGTCCAAGTCCAAGAACAACGGCGTCGATCCGCAGGCGCTGATCGACCAGTACGGCGCCGACACCGTGCGCCTGTTCACCCTGTTCGCGGCGCCGCCGGAGCTGTCCCTGGAATGGTCGGACGCCGGCGTCGAGGGGGCCTTCCGCTTCCTGAAGCGCCTCTGGAAGCTGGTCGCCGGGCACCTCGCCGCGGGCCGCACGGAGGATCTGAACCCGCAATCTCTGAATGACCCGCAGCGCGCGCTGCGCCGCCGGGTGCACGAGACCATCGCCAAGGTCAGCGACGACATGGGCCGGCGCCAGACCTTCAACACCGCGATCGCCGCGGTGATGGAGCTGATCAACGCGGTGTCGCGGTTCGAGGATGCCACTGCGCAGGGCCGCGCCGTGGTCCAGGAGGCGCTGGAGGCGGCGACCCTGCTGCTCGCGCCCCTGGTGCCGCATACCTGCCACGCGCTGTGGCAGGCGCTCGGTCACAGCGGGGCGGTGGTCGATGCCGCCTGGCCGGCGGTCGACGCCGACGCGTTGGTGCAGGACGAGATCGAACTGGTGGTGCAGGTCAACGGCAAGGTGCGCGGCCGTATCACGCTGCCCGTCGACGCCGATCCGGCCCATGTTGAAGCGCAGGCGCTGGCCGATCAGAACGTCCAACGCTTCATCGACGGCCGGCCGGTGCGCAAGCTGGTCGTGGTGCCGGGGAAGCTGGTGAATATCGTGGTCTGATGCGGCCGTGAGCGGCCTCTGTACCGGGCGGTTTGGTTTTTCCACAGACCCAGCTTGCCGATTCAATTACATGCATGACGGAGTGGATCGATGCGCGTATACCCCGATTTTCTGACCGCCGGGCTGATGGCCGTGCTGTTGCTGGGCCTCAGCGCCTGCGGGTTTCACCTGCGCGGGGACGTCAAGCTGGCGCCCGCGCTGGCCAAGGTCCACATCCAGGGCGGCGATGTGTACGACCCGCTGGTGCGCGACCTGGTCCGGGCGCTGAGCGCGGCCGGTTCGACGGTCGTCGAGGAGCCGGGGGCGGCCAGCGCGGTCCTGCAGGTCCTGAGCAACCGCGGCGACCGGCGGGTGCTCTCGGTGCAGACCACCGGCCGGGTGCAGGAATACGAGCTGTATCAGACCTTCGAATTCCGGGTGCGTGACGCCGCAGGCGCGGAACTACTGTCCGCGCAGCGCCTGGAACTGACCCGCGATTACCTGTTCGATGCCGACGACGTACTCGGCAAGGCCGGCGAGGAGGAGACCCTGCGCCGCGACATGCGCCGTGATCTGGTGCGTCTGGTGCTGTTGCGTCTGGAGTCCCTGGGCCGGTGATCCGGGCCTGTCGGATTTGGGCGATCGTAGCGGGCAAGTACAGAATCCGCGCATGCAAATGAAACCCGAACAGCTCAGCCGGCACTTGGACCAGACGCTCGCGCCGATCTATCTCGTGTACGGCGACGAGCTGCTGCTGGCGCAGGAGGCCGCCGATGCGATCCGTGCCGCCGCGCGCCGGCGTGAGTTCAGCGAGCGCGAGGTGTTCAGCGTCGAGCGGGATTTCGACTGGGGCCGGCTGATGGAGAGCGCCAACAACCTGTCCTTGTTCGCCGAGCGCCGCATCCTGGAACTGCGCATGCCGACCGGCAAGCCCGGCGATGCCGGCGCCCGGGCCCTGCGCGCGTACGCCGCACGTCCGCCCGAGGACACCCTGCTGCTGATCGTCAGCGGCAAGCTCGATGCCCAGCAGCGCAAGTCCAAATGGGTGACCGAGCTGGAGGCGGCCGGGGTCGGCGTCCCGATCTGGCCGGTGGACGCGCGCGGCCTGCCGGCCTGGATCCGCACCCGCATGCAGGGTTTCGGCCTGCGCCCGAGCCCGGAGGCGGTGCAACTGCTGGCCGAGCGCGTCGAGGGCAACCTGCTGGCCTGCGCCCAGGAGATCGACAAGCTGCGCCTGCTCTACGGCAGCGGCGCGGTGGATGCCGCCGCGGTCGGGGCGGCGGTCGCGGATTCGGCGCGCTTCGACGTCTACGGCCTGGTCGACAGCGCCCTGGGCGGGGCCCCCGGGCGCAGCCTGCGCATGCTCGCCGGCCTGCGCGGCGAGGGTGTGGAACCGGTGCTGGTGAGCTGGGCCCTGGCCCGCGAGCTGCGCAGCCTGGCGGCGATGGCCTGGGAAATCGCCCGCGGCGACGCGCCCGGTCAGGTGCTGGCCCGACACCGGGTCTGGTCGACCCGTCAGGCGGTGGTCGGGCAGGCCCTGGGCCGGCACCGGCCGGAGGCCTGGCTGGCCATGCTCGGCGATTGCGCACGCCTGGATCGGGTGGTCAAGGGCCAGGCGCCGGGCAACCCCTGGGATGAGCTGGTACACTTGTGCCTGCGTCTGGCGGGCCGGCCGCTGGCCCTGGCGACGTAAATTTTCCCGAATCCCCTCGCCGCGTTTCTCTGCCTGGAACGGGGCGCGGGTTGTACCGAGATTTGGATCTGATATGAACGCGAATGCCGATGACATGGGCCTCGACATCGCCGCCTACCTGCAGGCGGTCGGCCAGCGCGCCCGCGCCGCGGCGCGGGCCCTGGGCCGGGCCGAGACCGCGCCCAAGGACGCCGCCCTGCGGGCGATGGCCGACGCCCTCGACGCGGCGCGCGACAGCCTGATCGCGGCGAACCGCATGGACCTCGACGCCGGCCGCGCTCGCGGCCTGGATGCGGCCATGCTCGACCGCCTGGAACTGAACCCGGCGCGGATCGCGGCGATGGCCGAGGGCCTGCGCCAGATCGCCGCGCTGCCCGACCCGGTCGGCAGTATCAGCGACCTGAATTACCGCCCCAGCGGCATCCAGGTCGGGCGCATGCGCGTGCCGTTGGGGGTCATCGGCATCATCTACGAGTCGCGCCCCAACGTGACCGCCGATGCCGCCGGCCTGTGCCTGAAGTCCGGCAACGCCGCGATCCTGCGCGGCGGTTCCGAGTCGCTGCATTCCAATCAGGCCATCGCCGTCTGCATCCGCGCCGGCCTGGCCGAGGCCGGCCTGCCGGAACACGCCGTGCAGGTGATCGAGACCGCCGACCGCGCCGCGGTGGGCGAGCTGCTGCGCCTGAAGCAGTACGTCGATGTGATCGTGCCGCGCGGCGGCAAGGGGCTGATCGAGCGGGTGACCGAGGAGTCGCGGATCCCCGTGATCAAGCACCTGCACGGCGTCTGCCATGTCTACATCGACGACCGTGCCGACCTCGACAAGGCGGTGCGGGTGGCGGTCAACGCCAAGACCCAGCGCTTCGGTACCTGCAACACCCTGGAGACCCTGTTGCTGCACCCGGCCATCGCCGCGCAGGTGCTGCCGCGGCTGGCCGCGGAGTACGCGCGCTTCGACGTGGAGCTGCGCGGCTGCGAGCGCACCCGCGCGATCCTCACCGACATCCCTGCGGCGACCGCGGAGGACTGGGACACCGAATACCTGGCGCCGATCCTGTCGATCCGCGTGGTCGACGATCTCGACGCGGCCATGGAACACATCGCGCGGCACGGCTCGCAGCACACCGACGCGATCCTGACCGAGGATCTGGCCCGTGCGCGGCGGTTCCTGCGCGAGGTCGATTCCAGTTCGGTGATGGTCAACGCCTCGACCCGTTTCGCCGATGGCTTCGAATACGGCCTGGGCGCCGAGATCGGCATCAGCACCGACAAGCTGCACGCGCGCGGCCCGGTCGGTCTGGAAGGCCTCACCACCTTGAAATTCATCGTGCTCGGCGATGGGCACATCCGGGGCTGACGGGGCTGATTTCCGC
>JBHEOS010000025.1:0-27564 GCA_046260695.1 Gammaproteobacteria bacterium | reverse complement strand
GAATTTCACCGCCTCCCGGTACAGACTGTCGTCCGTACCGGCCGCGAAGGCCCACGCCAGCGGCTCCGGATCGTTGATATCGAAGGCAACCCTCAACTCGGGATAGAAGCGCTGGTGGATGGCCAGTTCGTTGGAGTCCGCCACGGTGTAATCGATGAGCTGTTCCCAGACCAAGTTCAGCAACTCGGCGCTTTCCACCTGGGTATTGCTGCGCCAGGTCAGATCAGGGTGTGTGGCCTGCAACTCGCGCAGGCGCTCCTCGTGACTCGAACCCGCCAACACCTCCAGGATGCCGGTGAGGCTGTCCAGATTGCGCGGCGGCGTGTTTCCGGAGCGGTAGACCAATTGCGGCGAGATGGTCTGATACACGGGGCCGAAGCGCACGCGGCGCTGGCGTTCGGGGGTGACAGTCAGGCCGGCGGCGGCGATATGCGCCTCACCGCGTTCGATCATGCCGAGGATGTCCTGGAAATTTTCCGGCATCACCAGCCGCAGGCGCACGCCGAGGCGTGCCGCAAATTGGGAGGCCAGCGTATATTCCAGGCCGGTTGGGCCTTGCGCCCCCTCGTAATAGGTCGTCGGCCCATTGCGGGTCACCACAATCAGCTCATCGCGGTCCTGGATGCGCTCCAGCAGCGTATCAGGCTGCTTACCGCAAGCCGCGAGCGCGAGACAACAGAGGACGATGACAGGAAGGCGAGACATACGTGCGATCGGAGGTTCCCGGACCCGGAGCTTACCCCTATTAGCGGGCGCCGAGAATAATCTTTTAGATATCCGGGCCTGCCTGGGTTAGAATTCCACCCGTTTCGGCCGAGGCCTGTCGCGAAGACTCGGTCCGAATCCCGGAGAGGTGACTGAGTGGCCGAAAGTGCTCGACTCGAAATCGAGTGTACGTTCCGCGTACCGTGGGTTCGACTCCCACCCTCTCCGCCAATAACACCACATCACCATAAGTAGCCCAGAGACCTAGCTGATCCCGCCCGAGACGACATTGCTCTGGTGTTACATTGCGGTGATACATCGATGTACGCCCGTAGCAACCCAACGTCTTTTGGTGCTGCTGCGATGGCATATCTGGTACATTTTCCGCCTCGCCATTAGCTTTCGGCCAATGACTTTGTTGCCTGCTCAATTTCGCTCCCAGTCACGATACTGACCGCAGTTCGCTACGCTGCTGCCGCTTGTCCTCAGCAAGCGAAATGCCGTGACCTTCCCTCGTTAGTCCTGCCCACATCCTCGTGGACACTCCCGCTCAAGGCTGGGCGACAACGCCATTGAACGAGCGGCAGGTGAAGTTGCTCAACAAGCTGCTCGACGGCTTCGAAGGCAGGTTCACCAGCAGCAAATGGGCATCGATCGCCAAATGCTTGCCACACACCGCGCTACGCGACATCAACGACCTGCTTGCGCGGGGTGTGCTGCGGAAATCGGATGCGGGCGGACGCAGTACCAGCTCTATGTATTGGATGAGCCTCCAGCGGGTCACCCTGCCGAACGGTGAAACCGCCCCGCCTGTTGTCGTCAGTTTCAGGGGGCGAGGAATGGCCAGGAGAGCGTGGAATGTGGCCCGGAACGGCCAATTCGGGTAGCAGGTGAAGTCCGCAGGCGTACGCAGTAACCCCCAACAACACGCGGGGACTGGCGCGATCAGGCAAGAAAGAAGCCCCAACTCATAACAGTTGGGGCTTCATTATTGGTGGTGGGGCAGCACCCCGCACCAAACGACTATTGAAAGTACGCGATACCGGCGTTCCGGCAAGTTGCGAAGTGCTGCGGGTTCCTGCGAAAAGCGGGGGTTGACAGGCTAATCTGCGGACAATAAAGCAGGTTTTTCGCCTTGATCGGTCACCGGAAAGGCCGTTCAACCTCGCCTGCTTTCCAGAGCCGGTTCTATTCCCGAACACGGAATCGAACCCGTGTCCGTCACCTTCAGCGCAGGCCGTACCAGACCCCACGGCCACTGCCATGCTGGTCCAATGTGCCGCGCTCAACCAGCGTCCGGAAATGCTGCTTGAGCGTGTTGCGGCTGGCCCCGGTCAGCTTGATGGCCTCGCCAATGGTGACGCGACCATGCTCGCGGGCGAACTCGACGATCTGTAGCTGCAGTTCCGGCATGGCCGCCAGCACGATCTTCTCGCGCTCGACCTTCTTCTCCAGTCGCCGGACCTGCTCGGCCAAGGAGCGCAGGAAGAACATCAGCCACGGCTGCCAGTTCGGTGCCTCGGTGCGGATCGTACCTTGCGTCTGCCGTAAAGCGAGGTAGTACGCTTCCTTGCTCTGCTCGACCACGCTTTCCAGCGAGCTGTACGGCACATAGGCGTAGCCGGCCTGCAGAAGCAGCAGAGTGGTCAGCACGCGGGAAAGCCGCCCGTTGCCGTCCTGGAAGGGGTGGATCTCCAGAAACACGATGACGCACAGGGCGATGATCAGCAGCGGGTGCAGACGGGCCGTCTCACGCTCCTGATTCACCCATGCCACCAGTTCTGTCATCAAACGGGGCGTGTCGAAGGGCGACGCCGTCTGGAACACGATGCCGATCTGCGCACCGGTTTCGTCGAAGGCAGCGACGCTGTTCGAGTTGGTCTTGTAGTTGCCGCGATGCCAGGTGTCCTTTTCGCTGTAGCGCAACAGGATCTGGTGCAACTGCTTGATGTGGTTCTCGGTGAACGGGATGTCCTGCCAGGACGCGAACACCAGGTCCATCAGCTCGGCGTAGCCGGCCACCTCCTGCTCGTCGCGGGTAGCGAAGGATTTTATCTCCAAGTTTGACAGGAGTTGCTCCACCTCCCGGTCGGATAGCTTGCTTCCTTCAATGCGGGTGGAGGAGCCGATGCTCTCGATAGTGGCAACCCGCCGCAGCGCCGACAGGCGGTCGGGCGCGAGGGTGCCCAAGGCGCGCCAGGCGCCCTTGAACTCGTCAATCCTGGCGATGAGGCTCAGGATCTCCGGGGTGATCTGGAGGGTGTCGGTTTTCAGCATGAACCAATACTACACCCATTTACACCCAATTTTGAGGTTCAACCATTAAGACGCCCATTTACACTCAATCTTGTGCGGTTGGCTGCCCTGCGGAGATTGATTGCGGTATTCGCCGCAAAAACTGCGGTGAATAAGCTGGCGCATGGATTTCGCATGGCTCGCCGGCCGAACGGCGCCTTCATGGACTCCTGCCAACTCATACAGACAAGAAAAAGCCCCAACTGATAACAGTTGGGGCTTCAGTATTGGTGGAGGCGGCGGGAATCGAACCCGCGTCCGCAAGCACTCCGCCTTTGGCTCTACATGCTTATCCACGTCTATTGATTTAACCGGCCGCTACCCGACGGGCAGGGAAGACAGACGGCGATCCCAGTAGGTTTTAGCGGGTTGGCCCTGGGAGAGCCGCACCGCGATCTTGTGAGAGTCGACGCCTGATGGTCCGAAGACCCCGGGCGCACAAGCACGGCCCCGGTCAGACGGCACCCTACTGGGTTTTAAGCAGCGAGTGCGTAGTTGTCGTCGTTGGCAACTATAAGTTTGCAGTTTGTTTTACGAGGTGAACTGCACCTCGGCATGCACCTCGGGTTTCGCTACCCACGTCGAAGCCAGGTCGCCCCCAAGAAACGTTGGCAGTTTAACATATCCGCGATTCCCCGGCCCGTTGATTGTCCGATGCTGTTGCCGGCTCCAAAGGGAGTCACGCCGGGGCGCGAGGAATCGCGGTCGGTTTAGTTATGGGCCCGGGTTGGGGAAATTTCAAGTCGGGGTGTGTGCCCGGCGGTCGACAGGTAGTGAAAACGCCCGAGGTCATCTCAGCCACGGTGCAGGATGCGTTGTTTCTCCCGCTGCCAGTCGCGGTCTTTTTCAGTGGCGCGTTTGTCGTGTTCCTTCTTGCCCTTGGCCAGGCCGATCTCGAGCTTGGCAAGGCCGTGTTTCCAGTACATGGCCAGGGGGATCAGGGTGTAACCCTTGCGTTCCACGGCGCCGATGAGTTTGTTCAACTCGTCGCGATGCAGCAGCAGCTTGCGGGTGCGGGTCGCTTCGGGGTGGATGTGGGTGGATGCGGCCAGCAGGGGGGTGATCAGGCAGCCGAGCAGCCAGGCCTCGCTGTTCTTGATAATGACGTAACTGTCTACCAGCTGGGTCTTGCCGGCGCGCAGGCTCTTGACCTCCCAGCCCTCCAGGACCAGGCCGGCCTCGAAGCGGTCCTCGATCTGGAAGTCGTGGCGGGCCTTCTTGTTGAGGGCAATGGTGCTACCGCCGGTTTGCGAGGTTTTCTTGGTGGCCATCGGCGCATTATAGGGTGGACGGCTCGCCCGCGGCCATCGCGGTGTTGAGGCACCGGCGGATTTCCCGGACAATGCCCGGCAAAATAACGCAGCAGCATGGAATCCCTATGGCGACGCGGCGCACCTCGATCCACGGTGAGTGGTCATCCCGCTGGGCCTTTATTTTGGCGGCCACCGGTTCGGCGGTCGGGCTTGGCAATATCTGGCGATTCCCCTATCTGACCGGGGAGAACGGCGGCGGGGCGTTCGTGCTGGTCTATGTCCTGTGCGTGATGGTGATCGGGGTGCCCGTCATGATGGCCGAGATCATGCTGGGTCGGCGGGGCCGGCAAAGCCCGATCAACACCATGCGCACCCTGGCGGAGGAAGAGGGGCGGACGCGGGCCTGGCAACTGCTGGGTTGGATGGGCATGGCGGCGGGTTTCCTGATTCTATCCTTCTACAGCGTGGTGGCGGGCTGGACCTTGGCCTATGTGTTCCGTACCGGTGCCGGGGTGTTCACCGGCGCCACGGCGGACGGTGTTCAGGCTATTTTCAATGCGTTTATCGCCGATCCCGAGCGTTTGCTCGCGTGGCATACCCTGTTCATGGTGATGACCATCGCGGTGGTAGCGCGCGGGGTAAAGAACGGTCTGGAGCAGGCGGTGCGTTTCCTGATGCCGACGCTGTTCTTGCTGTTGGTGGCGATGGTCGGCTACGCCATGAATACCGGCGCCTATCAGCAGGCGCTCGAATACCTGTTCACGCCGGATTTCTCCAAGCTGACGGGTGAGATGGTTCTGAGCGCGATGGGTCAGGCCTTCTTCAGTCTGAGCCTGGGCATGGGCGCGATCATGATCTACGGCTCGTACCTTTCGCATACGGCCTCGATCACGCGCATGTCCTTCAGTATTGCCTTTATGGATACCGTCGTGGCGATCCTCGCGGGGTTGGCAATCTTTCCGCTGATATTCGCCTACGGTTTACAGCCCCAAGGCGGCCCCGGGCTGATCTTTATGACCTTGCCGATTGCCTTTGGGCAGATGCCGGGCGGGGCGGTGTTCGGGGCACTGTTTTTCATCCTGCTGGTATTCGCGGCCTGGACCTCGGCGATTTCACTGCTGGAGCCCATCGTCGCCTGGTTGGTGGAAAATCGGGGGATGACCCGGGTGCGCGCTGCGGGCTGGTCCGGCCTGGCGGCCTGGTTCTTCGGAATCGGTTCGCTGCTGTCGTTCAATCTCTGGGCAGATAGCAAGCTGCAAGGCAAGACCTTCTTCGAGATGGCCGACTACCTTACCGCGAACATCATGTTGCCGCTGGGCGGGCTGCTGATCGCGGTCTTTGCGGCGTGGGTCATGTCCGCTGAGTCGAGCCGTAGCGAACTCGGCCTGGCCAACGGATTCGGCTATCGACTGTGGCGTCTCCTGACGCGTTACGTGGGGCCGCTGGCCATCCTGTTGGTGTTCTTGCATGAGACGGATCTCCTGTCGTGGCTTACGGCCTAACGGGACGCGGCGGTTCATGACGACATCGATCCACAAGTCGGCGCTGGTCGCCTATACGCCGGCAGAGATGTTCGCCCTGGTCAGGGATATCGAGTCGTATGCGGATTTCCTGCCCTGGTGCCGGTCCGCCCGCATCCTGTGGTGCGAGGGCGATGAAGTGGATGCCTGTATCGAGATGGCCAAAGGCAGCCTGCACAAGACCTTCACCACCCGCAACCGGCATCAGCCGGACAAGATGATCGAGATGCGCCTGGTGGAAGGCCCGTTCAAACGACTGGAGGGGTTCTGGCGCTTTGATCCGCTCGGGGAGGCGGCCTGCAAGGTGTCCCTGGATCTGGAGTTCGAGTTTGCCAACCGCATGCTCAGCCTGATGATCGGGCCGGTGTTCAGCCAGATCGCCAACACCCTGGTGGATGCCTTTCAACAGCGGGCGGTGCAGGTCTATGGAAAACGTTGAGCTGATCGATGTTGAGATTGCCTACGCGCGCCCGGACGCGCAGGTGATCCTCAAGCAGCGGGTACAGGCGGGTACCACGCTGGAACAGGCGGTGCGGGCCTGCGGTATCCTGGAGCGGTTTTCAGAGATCGATCTGGCGCGCGATCAGGTCGGCATTTTCGGCAAGCTCAACAAGCTGACCGCGCCGCTGCGCGATGGTGATCGCGTGGAGATTTACCGACCGCTGATCGCTGACCCCAAGGAGGTGCGTAAACAACGTGCCGCCGAGGGCAAGCGCATGAAGAAGGGCGGCGGAGAGATCCTGGAGTAGACGGTGCGCAGGCGCCGCAGGTCCGTACCAGTTACCGTCCGCCGAGGGATCAGATCCCTGCTTTCCCGAAGCCCAGCCACTGCCAGAGTTGCGTCAGGATGCCAGTCGCCTTGCGCGGCTGCGGCGGCACGACGAGGGTGGTCGATGGCGCGCTACTCGCGGCGAGTTCAGGCTGCGGGTTGGGACGGAAATCGCCCTCAATGCGCACCAGCGCGTCGTCCTCGAAGTGCACGGTGAGGCGCTGCTGCTCGATTTCACCCTTGCCGGGGTGCATCCGGTAGACGTAATCCCAACGATCGGTGTGGAAGGTGTCCATGATCATCGGCGTGCCCAGGGAGAAACGTACCTGGCGTTTGGACATGCCCGGCTTGAGCTGATCGACCTGTTCCTGGGAGATCACATTGCCTTGCTGCACGTCGATGCGGTGGACGAACGGGATTTGTTCGACGCTGCCGCAGGCGGCCAGCAGGGAACTTGCCAAAAAGAGTCCAGGAATGAGAAGCTTTCGCATAGTGCTTGCCAGTATCAGCGCCGCCGAGGTCGCCGGCATCATACCTCAAGCGGTGTCCGAATTCACGAGGATGGGTGGAGAGAACACAATGGAATCACAGGAGTTACGTAAGGCCGGCCTGAAGGTCACCCTGCCCCGGGTAAAAATCCTGGAGATCCTGGAGAGCAACCAGACTCACCGGCACATGAGCGCGGAGGATGTCTATAAGGCGTTGTTGGAGGAGGGCGAGGACATCGGTCTGGCAACGGTGTACCGGGTGCTCACCCAATTCGAGTCCGCCGGCCTGGTGGCACGTCACCATTTCGAGGGCGGTCACTCGGTGTTCGAGCTCAACGAAGGCAGCCACCACGACCATATCGTCTGCGTGAAGTGCGGTCGGGTGGACGAATTCATGGATGAGGTCATCGAGCGGCGCCAGCGCGAGATCGCCAAGAAGGCCGGCTACGAGATCACCGACCACAGTCTGTATATCTACGGCATCTGCGCCGACTGCCGCAAATCCGCCGCGTAGTATGTATCTACCGCGTTTCCTGCGTCGCTAGGATCCTTCCGGGTTCAGGCGTTTTGCGCCCGCTGGATCATCTCCTCGGCATGGGCGCGGGTCTGGGCGGTCAATTCGAGGCCGCCGAGCATGCGGGCGATCTCTTCGACGCGTTCGGTCTCGGTGAGGCGGCGGATGCGGGTGCGGGTACTGGCGTCGCTGGTCAACTTCTGCACCTGGCAGTGCTGGTGGGCCTGGGCGGCGACCTGCGGCAGGTGCGTGACGCACAACACCTGGTGCTGTTCACCCAGGGTGCGCAGCTGCCGGCCGACCACCTCCGCGACGGCGCCGCCAATGCCGGTATCCACCTCGTCGAACACCAGGGTCGGGATGCTGTTGGCATGGGTGGCGATGACCTGAATCGCGAGGCTGATGCGCGACAGCTCGCCGCCCGAGGCGACCTTGGCGAGCGGTAGCGGCGGCTGACCGGGGTTGGCGCTGACGCGGAACTCGATGCGGTCGAGACCATGGGCGGTCATCTCCTCGGATGGTAGATCCTCCACCGCGATCTCGAAGCGCCCGCCCGGCATGCCCAGTGCGTGCATCACTGTGGAGATCTTCGCGCCCAACTGCTGCGCGGTCTGGTGGCGTCGGGCGCGCACCTGCAGGGCCAGCTCCATATAGTCGCGCTGGAGTCCGGCGATCTCTTTTTCCAAGGACTCGAACTGCTCGTCGGCATGTTCGAGTTGCTGGAGTTCGTCGCGGCACTGTCGCAGCAGTTCGGGGAGATGCTCGGGTTTGACGCGGTGCTTGCGCGCGAGTTGCTGGATCGTGGCCAGGCGCTGGTCGATCCAATCCAGTCGGGCCGGGTCCAGCTCCAGACTGGCAAGGTATTCGCGCAGTGTGTCGCTGGCCTCACGGGCCTGGATCAGTGCACCGTCGAGCAGGTCGCAGACCGCCTGGAGGCGCGGTTCGAAACGCAACAGTTCTTGCAGCGCACTCTGGGTGTGGCCCAGCAGCCCGCTGGCGGATACCTCGTCTTCGTAGAGCGCCGCGACCGCGCGCTGGCTGGTCTCCAGCAGGCGTTCGGCGTTGGCCAGGCGGCGGTGTTCCTGCTCCAGACGCAGGAGCTCGTCGTCGCCCAGGTCCAAGGCCTCCAGCTCCTGGATGTGGAAACGCAGCAGTTCGCTGCGCGCGCCGCGGTCCTGGGCGGCGGCGCGGCGTTGTTCCAGTTGCTCGCTGCGCGCCTTGTGCGCGCGGTGGATACGGGCCAGGGCCGCGAGCTGTTCGGCCTGCGCGGCGGCGGCGTCGAGCACCTCGCGCTGCACCTCGCGGCGCAGCAGGGACTGGTGTTCGTGTTGACCGTGGATGTCGGCGAGTAATTCGCCCAGCGCCTGGAGCTGTTGCACCGGGGCGGGGCGGCCGTTGATGTAGGCGCGTGAGCGTCCCTCACGGCCGATGACGCGGCGCAGCTGGCACTCGTCATCGGCGTCCAGATCGTGGGCCGCCAGCCAGTCGCGCACGGAGGCCAGCCGGTCGATCCGGAAGCCGGCGGCGAGCTCGGCCTTGTCGCACCCGTGGCGGATGGCATCGCTGCCGGCGCGTCCGCCGAGCAGCAGGCCCAGCGCATCGACCAGGATCGACTTACCCGCGCCGGTCTCGCCGGTGAGCGCGGTCATACCGGGGGCGAATTCCAGCGTCAGTTCGTCGATGATGGCGAAGTCGCGGATGTGTATGTACGTCAGCATGGAATGTCCGCGAATGTCCGCTAGGCGCCGTCGCTCAACTGCTCTTTCCCCAATCGAACTTACGCCGCAGGATTCCGAAATAGTCGTAACCGGGCGGATGGATCAGCTTCAGTGTCTGCGGCTTTCTGCGGATGTGCACGCGGTCGCCAGGCAACAGGGCGAAATTGACCTGGCCGTCGCAGGTGACCTGGGCCTGGGTGTAGGCACCGGCATGCACCAGCACGTCGACGCGGCTGGTCTCGTTGATCACGATCGGCCGGTTGCTCAGGCTGTGCGGGCAGATCGGCACCAGGACCATGGCATCCAGCGAGGGATGCAGGATCGGCCCGCCGCCGGACAGGGCGTAGGCGGTCGATCCGGTGGGGGTGGCGACGATCAGGCCGTCGGAGCGCTGGGTGTTGAGCGTCCGCCCGTCGATGTGCACCTCCAGTTCGATCATCCGGGCGATGTCCCACTTGTGGACTACCACGTCGTTGAGGGCGTCGCTGGCGCTGATGATCTGGTCGCCGCGGTACACGCTGGCCTGTAACAGGGTGCGCTCCTCCTGCTCATAGGCGCCGGAGAGGATCTGCCCCAGTTCCTCGGTCATGCGGTCGGGGGAGACGTCGGCCAGGAAACCCAGGCGGCCAAGGTTCACGCCGACCAGGGGGATGCCGGGTTCGGCCAGGCTGCGCCCGGCGTTCAGGAGGGTGCCGTCGCCCCCGACCACGATCACCAGATCGCAGTGGGCGGCCAGCTGCGGACGCTCCACGCAGGTCAGGCCGCTGTCGGGTACCTGCTCGGCGGCGCTCGCATCGAGGGTGATTGCCAGGCCGCGCGCCGTCAGGAAGGCGATCAACCGTTGCAAGGTCTCGCCCAGGGCCGGGCCGCTGGATTTGCTGATCAGGCCGATGCGTTCGAACGTGCTGTTCATATCAGTCGCCGACACTAGCATGAAGCGCTCGGGCGCGACAACGTGAGGGATGCGGAACTTACTAACTGCGCTTGGGTTTTTGGTGCGTCTTCCGCCCCATCGACAGGCTGTCATCGACTTGACACTCCCCGACGCAGTTGTTAGCGTGCGGCTTAGCACTCTGGTCCCCCGAGTGCCAGAAGGTGTCCGAGTCAACCAAATCCATGTCCGCGAAACCGACCCCCCCGGTATTGAATGAACGCGCACAGCACCTGTTGCGGGTGCTCGTTGAGCGTTATATCCGTGACGGGGAGCCGGTCGGATCGCGCACCCTGGCGCGCGACGCATCCCTGGACCTCAGCCCGGCCAGCATCCGCAACGTGATGGCGGACCTCGAAGATCTGGGTTTCGTGCGCGCACCGCACACCTCGGCGGGGCGCATGCCGACCGTACAGGGTTACCGCTTTTTCGTTGACAGTCTGTTGACCGTGCAGCCGCTCGACAGCGTCGATCTGCACCGGTTGCGCACCGAATTCGATCTCGACCTCGATCTGAATCGCAAGGATCTGGTGGGCCGCGCCTCCAACCTGCTTTCGGGTATCACCCGGCTGGCGGGCGTGGTGACCTTGCCGCGGCGCAAGCAGGCGGCCCTGCGGCGGATCGATTTCCTGCCCCTGACCGAACGCCGCGTCCTGGTGATCCTGGTGCTGAATGAGCGCGAGGTGCAGAACCGGATCATTCATACCGAGCGCAGCTACAGCGCCGCGGAGCTGGAAACCGCTGCGAATTTCCTCAATTCGCAGTTTGCGGGCCAGGACATCTCCGCGGTCCGAGAGCGCATCGTCGCCGACCTGCGGCAGGCCCGTGAGGACGTGAATCGCAGGATGCAGGACGCGGTGGAGATGGCCGGTCAGGTGTTTGATCCCGGGCAGCTCCAGGATGACGATGACATGGTGGTGGCCGGGCAGACCAACCTGATGGAGTTCCGCGAGCTGTGTGAGGTCGACACGCTGCGGCACCTGTTCGAGGCCTTCAACCAGAAACGCGAGATCCTGCACCTGCTCGACCAATGCGTTCACGCCCAGGGTGTGCAGATCTTCATCGGTGAGGAGTCCGGCTATACGGCGCTCGATGAGTGCAGCGTGGTCACGGCACCGTACTCGGTCGATGGCCGGGTCGTCGGCGTGCTCGGGGTGATCGGCCCGACGCGGATGGCCTATGACCGGGTCATCCCCATCGTCGATGCCACCGCGCGCCTGCTGGGCGCGGCCTTGAATCCCCGGGAATAGTCCCCATATCCCCTCGCGGCAGCCGCTCCCGACCGGCGGTCGAAGCTAATATTTTTGTCAGATAATTCTGTTAACGAATTGATATTTGGAGATTTTGATGGCTGACGAGCAACGTTTCGAGGTGCAGGATGAGGCCGATCTGGGCGGTTCCGGGACTGAAACGGCCGCCAGCGGCGAACTGCATGCCCTCCTGGAGGATGCCCGTACCAAGGCCGACGAGCACTGGAACCAGTGTCTGCGGCTCCAGGCCGAGATCGACAATCTGCACAAGCGCAACCGGCGCGATCTGGAGAATGCCCACAAGTACGCGCTGGAGAAGTTCGCCAGCGACCTGCTGCCGGTGCGCGACAGCCTGGAGATGGGCATCGCCGCCGCGAATCAGGGCCAGAACGTCGACCCGGCCAAACTCATCGAGGGCAGTGAGTTGACCTTGAAGATTCTCGGCAGCGTGATGGAGAAATTCGGAATTGCCGAGCTGGACCCGCAGGGTGAGCGCTTCAACCCGCAGCTGCACGAGGCCATGTCCACCCAGCCGCGCGCCGATGTCGAGCCCAACACCGTGGTCACGGTGGTGCAGAAGGGCTATCTGCTCAACGACCGGCTGATCCGCCCCGCCATGGTCATCGTGTCCAAGGCCGCGCCCGACGCACCCCCGTCCGCTGGCGGCGGAATCGACCTACAGGCTTGAGTTATGGCCTGATCGTCACCATTTACTGAACAACCGAATAACCGCGGCGGCCGCGCCGATTAGACGACGTTTCAAGCAATCAAACATTTTTCTGGAGATAGCGAGCATGGGAAAGATCATCGGCATTGACCTCGGTACCACCAACTCCTGCGTGGCTGTGATGGAAGGCGGTAAGCCGCGCGTCATCGAAAACAGCGAGGGCGACCGCACCACGCCGTCGATTGTCGCCTTCACCGACGACAACGAGGTGCTGGTCGGCCAGGCCGCCAAGCGCCAGGCCGTGACCAATCCGGCCAACACCCTGTACGCGGTCAAGCGTCTGATCGGCCGTCGCTTCCAGGAAGACGTCGTGCAGAAGGACATCAGCCTGGTCCCCTACAAGATCGTCAAGGCCGACAACGGCGACGCCTGGGTCGAGGCCCAGGGCAAGAAGATGGCCCCGCCGGAAGTCTCCGCGCGCGTACTGATGAAGATGAAGAAGACCGCCGAGGATTATCTTGGCGAAGCCGTCACCGAGGCGGTCATCACGGTGCCGGCCTACTTCAACGATTCCCAGCGCCAGGCCACCAAGGACGCCGGCAAGATCGCCGGCCTGGAAGTGAAGCGCATCATCAACGAGCCGACCGCCGCGGCGCTCGCCTACGGCATGGACAAGAAGCGCGGCGACGTGAAGATCGCCGTGTATGACCTGGGTGGCGGCACCTTCGACATTTCGATCATCGAAATCGCCGACGTCGATGGTGAGCATCAGTTCGAGGTGCTGTCCACCAACGGCGATACCTTCCTCGGTGGTGAAGATTTCGACAAGCGCATCATCGACCACCTGGCCGACACCTTCAAAAAGGAGCAGGGCATCGACCTGCGCGGCGACCCGCTGGCCATGCAGCGCCTGAAGGAGTCTGCCGAGAAGGCCAAGATCGAGCTGTCCTCCAGCACCCAGACCGACTGCAATCTGCCGTATATCACCGCCGATGCCGCCGGTCCCAAGCACCTCAATCTGAAGCTGACCCGCGCCAAACTCGAATCGCTGGTCGAGGATCTGATCACCCGCACCATCGAGCCCTGCAAGGTCGCGGTCAAGGATGCCGGCCTGAAGATGTCCGAAATCGACGACGTGATCCTGGTCGGCGGCCAGACCCGCATGCCCAAGGTGCAGGAGGCGGTACAGGCCTTCTTCGGCAAGGAACCGCGCCGGGACGTTAATCCGGACGAGGCAGTCGCCGTCGGCGCGGCGATCCAGGGCGGCGTGTTGGGCGGTCAGGTCAAGGACGTGCTGCTGCTCGACGTGACCCCGCTGTCGCTGGGTATCGAGACGCTGGGTGGTGTGATGACCAAGCTGATCGAAAAGAACACCACCATCCCGACCAAGGCGCAGCAGGTGTTTTCCACCGCCGACGACAGCCAGACCGCTGTAACCGTGCACGTGTTGCAGGGCGAGCGCGAGATGGCCTCGGCGAACAAATCGCTGGGCCGCTTCGATCTCGCCGATATCCCGCCGGCCCCGCGTGGCGTGCCGCAGATCGAGGTCGCCTTCGATATCGACGCCAACGGCATCCTGCATGTGTCCGCCAAGGACAAGGCCACCGGCAAGGAACAGTCGATCCAGATCAAGGCCTCTTCGGGCCTGTCCGATGAAGAAGTCCAGCGCATGGTGAAAGACGCCGAGGCGCACGCCGACGAGGACCGCAAGTTCCACGAGTTGGTCGATGTGCGCAACCAGGCCGAGGGCATGGTCCACGCAACCAACAAGTCGCTGAAGGATCTCGGCGACAAGGTCGAGGCCGAGGAGAAGTCTGGCATCGAGGCGGCCGTCAAGGCGTTGCAGGATGTGCTCAAGGGTGACGATAAGGCCGATATCGAGGCTAAGACGGCCGCCCTTGCCGAGCTGTCAGGCAAGCTCGCCCAGCGCGTTTATCAGCAGCAGTCTGCCCAGGGACAGGAGTCGCCCGAGGGCGGCGAGCCGACCGAGGCCAAGGCCGCGGCCGGTGACGATGTCGTCGATGCTGAGTTCGAAGAGGTGAAGGAAAACAAGTAAGCCGTCAGTTCAACGACGGCACAACGCAGGGGCCGCGGCTGATCACCGTCGGCCCCTTGCGGCGTTTGGATGATCCGCATCTGACGCTGCCATCGCTGTAGGCGCCTAGCTGCGAACCGGCGGTGGTGAAATCGTTCGCGGGTATGCTCGCACCTACAACAATGCGCCAGACAAATTTCAGGGCCCGATTCCGACCATGGCAAAACGCGACTACTACGAAAGCCTCGGCGTGCAGAAAAACGCCAGCGAGGCCGAACTCAAAAAGGCCTTCCGGCGCATGGCGCAGAAATACCATCCGGATCGCAACCCGGACGACCAGGAGGCCGAGGAGAAATTCAAGGAGGTTAAGGAGGCCTATGAGGTCCTGACCGACGCGCGTAAGCGCGCGGCCTACGACCAATTCGGCCATGCCGGCGTCGATCCCTCGATGGGCGGCGGTCCCGGTGGCGCGGGCGGGGCGGGGGGCGCCAGCTTCGCGGATATCTTCGGCGATGTGTTCGGCGACATCTTCAGCGGCGGTGGCCGTGGCGCTCCCGGTGGCGGCGGCCAACGGGTATACCGCGGCGCCGACCTGCGCTACAACCTCGATCTCAGCCTGGAGGACGCGGTCGCCGGCACCACTGTCAAGATCCGCGTACCGACACTGGTGACGTGTACCACCTGCGCCGGTAGCGGCGCCAAACCCGGCAGCAAACCCGAGACCTGCACGACCTGCGGCGGCCACGGTCAGGTGCGCATGCAGCAGGGCTTCTTCTCGGTGCAGCAGACCTGCCCGCGTTGTCATGGCACTGGGAGCATCATCAGCGATCCTTGCGCCACCTGTCAGGGTCATGGCCGCGTGCGCGACAACAAAACCCTGTCGGTGAAGGTCCCGGCGGGTGTCGACACCGGCGACCGCATCCGCCTGGCCGGGGAGGGCGAGGCCGGCGAGAACGGCGGCCCGCCGGGCGATCTGTACGTGCAGATCCGCGTCAAGGACCACCCCATCTTCAAGCGCGACGACAGCAACCTCTTCTGTGACGTGCCGATCAGCATCGTGACCGCTGCGCTTGGCGGTGAACTCGAAGTGCCGACACTCGATGGCAAGGTGCTGCTGAAGATTCCCGCCGAGTCCCAGACCGGCAAATTGTTCCGTCTGCGCGGCAAGGGTGTAAAACCCGTGCGCGGCGGCCCCGTCGGCGATTTGTTGTGCCGCGTTATGGTCGAGACCCCGGTGAATCTCAGCGCGCGCCAGAAGGAACTGCTCCAGGAATTCCAGAAGACCATGGATCTGGGCGGGAGTACGCACAACCCGCAGGCCCATTCCTGGCTGGACGGGGTGAAGAAGTTTTTTGAGGGCATGAAGCTGTAAGCCCACGGGCACGCAGGATCTCCGCCGGGTGCGAACCCGGCACGACAACCCACCTCTTGACGGTCGTAACGCTTTCGGCTTAGCTGTGCGCGGTTTCCACCACTGCGCCAAGGCGAGGGCCCTGCAATGCTGATCGTGCCGACCTATCTGGATAAGAGCGACATACACGGTTTTGGGGTATTCGCGAAGGATTTCATCCCCCGCGGGGTGAAGGTCTGGGAGTTCCATCCCATATTCGATATCCGCATCTCGCCGGAGGCGTTCGCGGAACTGCCACCCTCCAGCCGGGCGGAGATCGAGATCCATATGTACGAGCCGGAGCTTGGCGGCGATCTTTATTACGAGACCACCATGGGCAAATACATGAACCATGCCCGCGCGCCCAACGTCGATTTCTCGATCATCTATGAAGGTTGGGCGACCCGCGATATTCAGCCCGGCGAGGAGCTCACCTGTGATTACCGGCATTTCATGGCCGATATCTCGCAGATCCCCTATATCTGAGCGATTCCGGCACCCCCCTTGCTCGCTACGGGCACCTAAGTCCGACAGGCTGCTAGAAACGACAGGGGCGTGCCTAGGCACGCCCCTGTCACTGACCGATAGCGATTGCTTATCTGGGTTCTTCAACCACTTCGAAGGCAGAGAACTCAACCTCCGTGCGCCGGTTCGGTGCAAGACAGCGGATCAGGTCGTTGCCGGTCTTGCCCTCGCAGTTGACCACGGGATTTTTCGGACCCCTGGCCGCGGTCTCGATGATCTCGGCCTCGATGCCGCGGTTGACCAGGTAATCGCGCACCGCTTCGGCGCGGCGCTGTGAAAGTCCCATGTTGTATTCCTCGGTGCCGATGCGATCGGTGTAGCCGGTGATCTGGATGCTCGGCTCCCGCTTGTCGCGCATCTCAGCAACCAATTCATCGAGCTTGGCCGTGCCCTCGGGTCTCAGTTCGGCCTTGTCGAATCCGAAGTAGGCGTCCGAGGCGAGATTGAAGCGTTGCACGCTGCGGCGTGGGGCCTCCGCCACCGGGGTCGGTTCCATCGCGGCGAATTGTGCCGGGTTGCATTCGGCATTGACGATGTCCTTGCTCCAGGACGAGGTGTGCCAGCATTCACCCGAGCTGTTGCGTACGACCGAGGTCGCCGCATCCGTGACATAGCCGGTCGACTCGTCCGCCGCCGCCGGGCTGGATAGCAGCAATCCGCCCGTGCAGAGTGCTAACAACAGTCCGATGCGGGCGCGTCCTGTGATTTGATTGATGTTCATGGGTCATTTCTCCTTCGCTGATGACAGGGTGTGTTGTTGGTTGGGATTTCCGCGGAACCGCCGGACAGGCACGATCCTGTGCAAAAAGCATAGAATCTGCGCCGCGCCTGTCAAATGCCCGGCTAGGCCGTGTACGCGTCTGCGCGCATGACGCAGAATACCTGCTGTGTCCCCCGTCGTTTGGGTCGGGTCAGCGCGCAGGCTCCAAGGGTCCGCAGCGCGTGTTTGCGCACCGAATCCAGGGTTATCGCGATGCACAAAGAACGCAAATCGCATTGGGAGCAGCTCTACCGCGACACATCACCGCAGGCGGTAAGTTGGTACCAGTCCGCGCCGACGCTGTCGTGCGCGCTGATCCGCGCCAGCGGCAGCGACCGGCAGGCCCCGCTCATCGACGTGGGTGGTGGTGCCTCGACGCTGGTCGACCAGCTGCTCGCCGATGGTTATGGCGACGTCAGCGTTCTGGACATATCCGCCGAGGCCCTGACGCATGCGCGTCATCGGCTCGGCGCGCGCGCCGGGGGGGTGCGCTGGATCGAGGCCGATGTCACCCAGTTCCGGCCGCCGCAGGTCTACCGTCTCTGGCACGACCGCGCGGTGTTTCATTTTCTGACCGCGGCGGAGGACCGGGCGGGTTACCGCGCGGCCCTGGAAGGCGGTCTGGCGCCGGGGGGCCAGCTGATCATCGGCACCTTCGCCCCAGGCGGCCCGGAACGTTGCAGCGGCCTGCCCATCGTCCAATACGATGCCGCGCGGATGCAGGCCGAGTTGGGCGAGCATTTCGCGCTGCTGGAGACCCGGGTCGAGCTGCACCGGACGCCGGCCGGCACGGACCAGTCGTTCAACTTTTTCCGGTTTGTGCGCCGGGTGGCGTGAGCTGGCCGGTCGTCCGCGGTCATCGGCCCGGATGGCACACATCCTGCTTATTACGGGTCAGGGCCCCCGGCCGGGGGCGATTCCAAGGGGCTGACCCCGTGAGCGCGATGTTCTCAAGAGCCCTGCTTCCGCTGGCGCTGGCGCTGGCCCTGCCGGTAGGCGCTGCATCGCCGGCCAGGAGCGAACCGCCGCCGCTGACCTATCAGATCGTCTCCGTGCGCCTGATCGGCGGCGGCAACGACGAGGCGGGCAGCGTGATGCTCGAACAACAGACCGGCCGCAGCTGGGTCCTGGTCCAGCGTGGCAGCGCGCCGCCGAGCTGGCAGTCACTGTCCTTCGAATCGGGTTACAACCTGAATCAACAACTGGTGCCGCCGGAGTTGGGCGCCTCCCGCCCGGGGATCGAGCGCAAATAGGCGCCTAGCCCTCCCGCAGCAAGACCGCCGGCGGGCGCGACAGTATCCGCCGGGTACCCCACAGGCCCGCGGCCGACACCACCAGCATCCCGCCCAGCGGTGCCGCGATCCACACCGGCCACTTCCAGGCGTAGTCCAGGTGGAAGATCTGCGTGTACAGCAGCCAGGCGAGCAACTCCGTCCCGCAGGCGGCCAGCAGGCCGGCCAGCAGGCCGAGCAGCGCGAATTCGGCCGCGTGTCCGCTGCGCACCTGACGGCGACTGGCGCCGAGCGCGCGGAGCAGGGCGCCCTCCTGGATGCGTTCATCGTGGCTGGCGGCGAGTACCGCGAACAGCACGGTGAAGCTGGCCAGCAGCACGAACATCAGGATGTATTCCACGGCCAGGGTGACCTGTCCGAAGATGCGCCGTACCTCCGCGAGCAGCAGCCCGACGTCCAGTACGGTGACCGCCGGGAAGTGTTCCAGCAGCTGTTGCAGCAGGCGCTGTCGCTCCGGGGGCAGATAGAAACTGGTGATCGCCGAGGCCGGGAAGCGGTCCAACACGCCCGGCGGAAAGATCATGTAGAAGTTGGGCCGGAACGAGTCCCACTGCACGCTGCGCAGGTTAACGACCTGGGCGCCGAGGGTCTCCCCGCCGATCAGGAACTCCAGCCGGTCGCCGACCCCGATCCCAAGCCGCTGCGCCAGTTTCGTCTCCACCGAAACTTGGTCCGTGGCGCCGTCGGCGAACCAGGCGCCTGAGACGATGCGGTTGCCCTCCGGGAGCTCCTGACCCCAGGTCAGGTTCAACTCGCGGTGCAGGGCGTTGTTGTCTTGTTCTTCCTTGCTGACCGCGGTACGCACCGCCACGCCGTTGATGGCGACCAGGCGGCCGCGCACCATCGGGTAGACCGGGGCGCTGTGGATGTCTTGCGCGCGCAGGAATTCCGCCAGCGCCTCACGCTCGTGCGGTTGGATGTTCATCGCGAACTGGTTGGGCGCGTCGTCCGGGAGCTGGGTCTGCCAGCTGGAGAGCAGATCGACGCGCAGCAGGCTGGTGATGCTCATCGCCATGATCACCAGGCCGAAGGCGAAGATCTGGCCGACGCTGGCCGCGCCGCGGCGCCACAGGCTGTTGATGCCGAAACGCCAGGCGGCACCGGCGCGTTGGTGCAGGCGGTGGGTCGTCCGCAGCAGCACCAGCGCCGCACCGAGCATGATCAGCGCGATGGCCCCGGCGCCGGCGGCGATGCTCAGGGTCAGGCGCAGGTCGGCCGTGTAGCGCCACATCAGCGCGAGCACGGTGGCGATTGCCAGCCCATAGACCAGCCAGGCGCGCGGCGGCAACGGGGCCAGGTCGCGGCGCAGGACCCGCAGCGGTGGCACCTGCCGCAGCCGCAGCACCGGGGGCAGCGCGAATCCGGCCAGGGTCACCAGCCCGGTGGCCACGCCCAGCAACACCGGCAGCGGGCCGGCCTGCGGCGGGGTCTGCGGCAACAGCTCCGCGAGCAGTGCCACCAGGCCGATCTGGGCGAACCAGCCGGCGGCCGCGCCGGCCAGACTGCCGGCCAGCCCGAGCAGCAGCATCTGGGTCAGATACAGCCGGACGATGTCGCGCTGCTGCGCGCCCAGGCAGCGCAACATCGCGCTGACATCGAAGTGCCGCAGGCTGTAGCGGCGTGCCGCCATCGCCACCGCCACCCCGGCCAGGGCGATGGCCACCAGGCTGGCGAGTCCCAGGTAGCGTTCGGCCTTGTCCAGGGCGTTGCCGATGGCCGGCCGGCCGGTGCGCGCATCGGCCAGCCGGTCCCGTTCGGTCAGCCGCGGGCCCAACCAGTCGCGCAGCCCGGTGACCGCGGTGTCGGCACCGGCAAACAGATAGCGGTAGGTGATCCGGCTGCCGGGTTGGATTACCCGGGTGCTCGGCAGGTCGTCGAGGTGCATCAGCACCCGCGGCGACAGGTTCAGCATGTCGCCGCCGCGGCTGGGTTCGAAGCCGAGCACCTCGGCGACTGTGAACGTCGCCTCGCCGATGCGCAGCCGGTCACCGCGGGCGAGCCCGAGTACCGCGAACAGGCGCGACTCGATCCACAGGCTGCCCGGCGCGGGCATCTGCGTGGCGGGCCGTTCCGGGCCGAAGGGTTCGCTGGCGATGCGCACCGCGCCGCGCAGCGGGTAGTCCCCGCCGACGGCCTTGACGCTGACCAGTTGCAGGCCGCTGTCGGCCACCGCCATGCTCGCGAATTCCACCGCGTGGGTCTGTCGCAGCCCGCGCTGGTCGGCCTGCGCGAGCCAGTCGGGGGCGATCGGCTGGGTGCTCTCCAGCACCAGATCTGCCCCGAGCAGCTCGGTGGTCTGTTGGCCGAGGGCCCGCGACAGGCGCTCGGAGAAACCGGTCACCGCGCTGGTGGTGGCCGCGGCGATCGCCAGGGCGAACAACAGGGCCTGTACCTCGCCGGCGCGCCAGTCGCGCCTGAGCAGGCGCCAGGCCAGGGCCAGACGAGCCGCGGGCGTCATGCCGTGGCCTCCACGCAACGCCCGGCGTCGAGGCGCAGGTGGCGGGTGCAGCGTTGCGCCAAGGCCGGGTCGTGGGTGACCAGCACCAGCGTGGTGTGCTGGGCCTGATTCAGCTCGAACAACAGGTCGATCACCCGCGCCCCGGTCACGCTGTCGAGGTTGCCGGTGGGCTCATCGGCAAACAGCAGACTGGGCCGGGTGACGAAGGCGCGCGCGATGGCGACCCGCTGTTGCTCGCCGCCCGAGAGCTGGCGCGGCGTGTGGGTGAGCCGTTCGCCCAGGCCCAGGCGCGGCCCCAGCCCGACCTTCTCCAGGATCGCGCGCGCGGGCGCCTCGACCTCGCGGTCGCCGCGAAGTTCCAGCGGCAGCATCACGTTCTCCAGCGCGGTCAGGCTGGGCAGCAACTGGAAGGACTGGAATACGAAACCCATGTGCGTGCTGCGCAGGCGGGCGCGGCCGTCCTCGTCCTGCGCGCTCAGGCAGGTGTCCTCCAGCCAGACCTCGCCGCTGCTGGGAACGTCCAGGCCGGCGAGCAGTCCGAGCAGGGTGGATTTGCCTGAACCCGAGGCGCCGACGATGGCCAGGCTGTCGCCGCGGTTGATCTCGAGGTCGACATTGTCCAGGATCGTGAGTGACCCCGATTGGATGGGGACGGTTTTGCTGAGGTGGCGGGTGGCCATGATAAGACGTGTATGCATCATCATCCTGTGTGGTCTGTTCGGGTGGGGCCCGGGCTTGGGTCTGGCCGATGCGCAGACGGTACCGCGCATTCTGGTTTTCGGCGACAGTCTCAGTGCCGCCTATGGTATCGAACTGGAGGCCGGCTGGGTCGCGCAGTTGCAGCGGCGCCTGACGGAGCAGGGTTGGCCGCATCAGGTGGTCAACGCCAGTATCAGCGGCGAGACCTCCGCTGGCGGGCGGGCCCGCCTGCCGGCGTTGCTCGCGGACCGGCCGTTTGCGCTGGTCATCCTCGAACTCGGCGGCAACGACGGTCTGCGCGGCCTGGGTCTGCCCCAGACCGCGGACAACCTGCGCGCCATGATCACGATGGCGCGCGCCGCCGGGGCCGAGGTACTGCTGCTGGGTATGCGTCTGCCACCCAATTACGGCGCGACCTATACCGAAGGTTTCGCGCGGATCTATGCCGATCTCGCCGAGGAACTGGCGGTGCCGCTGGTGCCGTTCCTGCTGGAGGGCGTGGCCACCGACGCCGCCCTGATGCAGCCGGATCGCATCCACCCGCGTGCCGCCGCCCAGCCGCGTCTGCTGGACAACGTCTGGCCGCGGCTGGTTCCCCTCCTGTAGGCGGCTTTCATTCTGGTCGTCCCGGCCCGCTACGGTTAGAATTGCGTCCCCCGCCCACACCGTATACGCCACCGTCCAGGCTAGAGATCCCGCCATGACCGAGACCCCGGAGCAGGCAATGGAAGACAGCGACCTCTCGACGCCGGCCGCACGAAAATCCGCCGGCCCGACGTGCGCGCTGCTGACACTGCCGGTGCCGCAGGCCGCTGCCATTGTCGCGGGCGCGCAACTCGACAAGGCGCACGCGGCCTATCTGCGGCTGTTGCAGACGCCCGACAGCGAGAGCCTGCACGACTTCCGGGTCGGCCTGCGCCAGCTGCGCAGCACCTTCGGCGCCTACCCCGAGGCCTTTCCGACCCTGACCAAGAAACTGCGCAAGCGCCTGCGCGCGCTGGCCCGCGATACCAATCATGGCCGGGACGCGGACGTGCAGCTCGACTGGCTGCGGCGTAATGGCCGGCAGATGACCGGCGAGGCCCGTCTGGGTTACCTCTGGCTGACCCGGCGGCTGGAGCGGCGCGCGGCCGAGGCGCATCGGGTGCTGCGGGTGGACGTGCTGGAGGATTTCGTCAGACTGGAACAGCAGCTGCGCGAGGTGTTGGCCCACAACCAAAGCCTCGGCAGCGACGCGGTCGAGGTGGAATCCCTGGGTCATCTCTGCGGCGAACACCTGGAGGTGCTGTCCACCGAGTTGACCTACCACCTGCGCCATATCGAGACCCGCGAAGACGAAGACCAACTGCACGCCGCACGCATCTGCGGCAAGCGCATCCGCTATCTGCTGGCGCCGTTGCGCGCCGAACTCAAGGGCAGTGACTCGGTGATCCGGCGCCTGCAGCGCCTGCAGGATCTGCTCGGCGACTACCACGACACCCAGGTGTTCGGCGACCTGCTGCGCAGACTGGTCAAGACGGCCGCCAAGGAACAGGCCGAACGCTGGCTGGAGCGGGTGCTCAACACGGCCCCGGACAACCGTACGCTGGCCCGTGAGCGCAAGCAGGATGTGCTGGTGGGGATGTTCGCGGTCGCACGTCTGGTCGCCAGACACAAGGAACGGCTGCTCGCTCAGTTCGCGAAGTTGCAGGCCCAGGGCGCCCAGGAGCAGTTGCTGCACGACATCGCGATGCTCGCCGCACGCCTGCAGGGGCAGGTCAGGGTCGTGGGCTGATCCGCGCGCCAAGACGTTACGCCGCGACTAGGCGCCTGGATCGGATCTTATTTCACCGGCTTCAATACCACGCCGTCGTTCAGCCAGGTTGCCCACTGGGCATGGATCGATACATCCACGCCATCGGCGCGGGCGCAGATCTGCAGGTGACGCTGGAGGTCGTGCAGGAGCTGGGAGTCCATCAAGGCGATCTGCGTCTGCAGCTGGCTGTGCAGCAGGCGGTAGATCAGCTTCAATTCGGTGAGGTCGTAGTCGGTCAGGGTTTTCATGGCGGGTGTGCGCTGTCGGTGGCTGAGGCTGGCGGGAGTGTATACCGGTTCGGTCGGTGGCCCAATCGCACCTCCCCGGGCGACGCTGCGGGGTGGCGCTGGATATTGAGGGGAAATCGCGCATAATCACCCGAACCCCGGTGGCCGAACGGATCACAAGCCATGTCTGATGAAGCCTCGCAACCGCCCCAGAGCGTGCGCAATTACGAAAGGCGCCTGTACCGGCATCGCCAATTGTATTGGCGTGCCCTGCTGCCGGTGCTGATCCTATTGATCGGCGGATTCATGCTGGGGCATTTTCTGGAAGCGCTGTTGCTCGCCGTCCTGGGCGTGATGATTGTGCTGCTGCTGATGTTGCGCGAGATCATCGACGTGCTCGGCTATCTCGGCAGTCTGCAACGGGAGGCAGCACTTGCGCGCGAGGCCGTGCGCAAGGAGTTGGCCGCCCTGAACGCGCGGCCACCGTCTTCCTGAGCGCCCGGGGCTTTGGGACGAAACCTAGGAAGCGCTGAATAAGCCCCCCGTTCGCCCTGAGCTTGTCGAAGGGCTTACCACGAACGGACTTATGCAGAGTTTCCCAAACCTGGACGCTTCATGAACGATCGACTGCGGATGGCCGAGATGCCTTCGCTACGGCTATTCATGAAGCGTCCAGGTTGAACCGCGCGGCGGGAGACCCTGATGAGCGCTGAAACCTGGCTGACCCTCGATGGCAATGAGGCCGTCGCGACCGTTGCGCACCGTCTGAGCGAGGTGTGCGCCATCTACCCCATCACGCCGGCCTCGCCGATGGGCGAGTTCGCCGATGCCTGGTCGGCCGAGGGGCGCAAGAACCTGTGGGGCACGGTCCCGCATATCGTCGAGATGCAGAGCGAGGCCGGCGCGGCCGGCGCGGTGCACGGCGCGTTGCAGGCGGGCAGTCTGGCGACCAGCTTCACCGCCTCGCAGGGCCTGTTGCTGATGATCCCCAATCTGTACAAGATCGCCGGTGAGCTCTCGCCCATGGTGCTGCATGTCGCGGCGCGCTCGCTGGCCTGTCAGGCGCTGTCGATCTTCGGCGATCACAGCGACGTGATGGCGGTGCGTCAGACCGGCTGCGCGATGCTCTGCGCCGGATCGGTGCAGGAGGCGATGGATTTTGCCGCTATCGCCCACGCGGCGACCCTGGAGGGGCGCCTGCCGGTCGTGCACTTCTTCGATGGTTTTCGCACCTCGCACGAGGTGGCGAAGATCCGTCCGGTCGATGACCGGACGCTGCGCGCGCTGGTCGCGGACGCGCAGGTGCAGGCGCATCGCGCCCGCGCATTGTCGCCGGAACACCCCGTGCTGCGCGGCAGCTCGCAGAATCCGGACGTGTATTTTCAGGGACGCGAACGCGTCAATCCGTTCTATCGGGATTTCCCCGCCATCGTGCAGGACCTCATGGATCGGTTCGCGCAGCTCGCCGGACGCGCCTATCACTTGTTCGAGTATCACGGCGCGGCGGATGCCGAGCGCGTGATCGTGATCATGGGCTCGGGTGCCGAGGCCGTGCACGAGACCGTGGACTTTCTGAACGCCCAGGGCCAGCGGGTGGGCCTGGTGCGCGTGCGCCTGTATCGGCCGTTCCAGGCCGAGGCGCTGATTGCGGCCCTCCCCGAGACCGTCCGCGCCATCGCCGTGCTCGATCGGACCAAGGAGCCGGGCGCCGATGGCGAGCCGCTGTACAAGGACGTGATCACCGCGCTGGCCCAGCAGCAGATGCGCGGCGACGACAAGTTCGGCCGATTGCCGCGGGTGATCGGCGGACGATACGGCCTGTCTTCCAAGGAGTTCACGCCGGGCATGATCAAGGCCGCGTTCGATGAGTTGGCCAACGCCACGCCGAAGAACGGCTTCACCCTCGGCATCCACGACGACGTCAGTCACACCAGCCTGGATTGGGACGCGGATTACCGCACCGACGCGCAGATCGGCGCCGTCCAGGCGCTGTTCTATGGGCTCGGCTCCGACGGCACGGTCAGCGCCAACAAGAACTCCATCAAGATCATTGGCGAGGCCACCGAGCTGCACGCGCAGGGCTATTTCGTCTACGACTCCAAGAAATCCGGCGCAGTGACGGTCTCGCATCTGCGCTTCGGTCCGCGCCAGATCCGCTCGACCTACCTGATCGGCGACAACGCGGCGCAATTCATCGCCTGTCACCAGCCGATGTTTCTGCAACGCTATGAGATGCTGGACAAGGCCGCGCAGGGCGCGGTGTTCCTGCTGAATTCGCCGGAGCCGGCGGACACGGTCTGGGACAGCCTGCCACGGCACATGCAGCAGCAGATGCTCGACAAGCAGATCCGTTTCTACACTATCGACGCCTACAAGGTCGCGCAGGCTGCGCAGATGGGCACGCGCATCAACACCATCATGCAGACTTGCTTCTTCGCCATCTCCGGCGTGCTGCCGCGCGAGCAGGCCATCGCCGCGATCAAGCGGGCGGTGGAGAAGACCTATGGCCGCAAGGGACAGCGCATCGTCGAGCTGAATTTCCGCGCCATCGATGCCGCGCTCGCGAACCTCCACGAAGTAAAGCTGCCGGTCGCCGTGACCAGCGACTTCGATCTGCCGCCGGTCGTGACCGCCGAGGCACCGGATTTCGTGCGCCGCTTTACCGCCGAACTGATCGCCGGGCGCGGCGATGCCGTACCGGTCAGCCTGATGCCGGCAGACGGCACCTTCCCGCTGGGGACGGCGGCCTACGAGAAGCGCCAGCTCGCACTGGAGATCCCGGTCTGGGAACCGGACCTGTGTACGCAATGCGGCAAGTGTCCGCTGGTCTGTCCGCACGGGGTGATCCGCAGCAAGCTGGTGCCTGTATCTCAGATCAAGGACGCCCCGGATGGATTCAAATACCACAAGGCCCTGGGCAAGGATTATCCGCAGGATCACGTGATGATGTATCAGGTCGCGCCGGACGACTGCACCGGCTGTGGGCTGTGCGTGGACATCTGTCCCATCCACGATAAGTCCAATGCCTCGCGCAAGGCCTTGAACATGGCCCCGGTCGAAGCGTTGCGCGCGCAGGAGCGGGACAACTGGCGGTTCTTCCTCGGGCTGCCGGAATACGATCGGCGCGAAGTGAAACTGACTACCCTCAAGGGCTCGATGCTGTTGCAACCGCTGTTCGAGTTTTCCGGCGCCTGCGTGGGCTGTGGCGAGACGCCGTACATCAAGCTCGCCAGCCAGTTGTTCGGCGATCGCATGCTGGTCGCCAACGCCACCGGCTGTTCCTCCATCTACGGCGGCAACCTGCCGACCACCCCCTGGACAGTGAACGCCGAGGGTCGCGGCCCGGCCTGGAATAACTCGTTGTTCGAGGACAACGCGGAATTCGGTCTGGGGATGCGCATCGCCATCGACAAGCAGATCGAATACGCGCGCGAGCTGCTCTGCGACCTGCGCGAGGTGATCGGCGAGGATCTGGTTACCGAGCTGCGTGCCGAGGCCCGGCCCGACCGGCAGCTCGATGAACGCGGGATCGCCGAGCAACGTACGCGCGTGGTGCGTCTGCGCGAAATCCTCAAGGACCACGACGACCCGCGCGCCCGCGAGCTGGAGACGGTGGCGGAGAATCTGGTACGCAAGAGCGTGTGGATCATCGGCGGCGACGGCTGGGCCTATGACATCGGTTACGGTGGCCTCGACCACGTGCTCGCCTCGGGGCGCAACGTGAACATCCTGGTACTGGATACCGAGGTGTATTCCAACACCGGCGGACAGACCTCTAAGGCCACGCCGCGCGGGGCGGTGGCGAAGTTTTCGGCCGGCGGCAAGCCCTCGGGCAAGAAGGATCTCGCGCTGCTCGCGATGGCCTACGAGAACGTCTATGTCGCCCACATCGCTTACGGCGCGAAGGACATGCAGACCTTGCGGGCCTTCATTGATGCCGAGGCGCACGATGGCCCCTCGCTGCTGATCGCCTATTCACCCTGCATCGCCCACGGCGTGGACCTGTCCTTCAATCACCGTCAGCAGGCCCTGGCGGTCGACAGCGGACACTGGCCACTGCTGCGCTTCGAACCGGCGCGGGCCGCGGCCGGGAAGAATCCGCTGCATCTGGATTCACCGGAACCGTCGATTCCCTACAAGGACTTCATCAGCACCGAGACGCGCTTCAGCATGCTCTGGCGTAGCCATCCCGACGCCGCCGAGGCCTTTCTGGCCCGTTCGCAGCAAGATGCGCGCGCGCGATATCACCATTACAAGCAGCTCGCGGATCTGC
>JBHEOS010000246.1:0-501 GCA_046260695.1 Gammaproteobacteria bacterium | reverse complement strand
CTCGCGTTCATCGGCGAGGACGAGACCGACCATCAGCCGGTCCGGCCCACCGTCCTGGACAGCCGCGCCATCGCCGCCCTGATGGCGGAACAGCACAGCCTGATGGCGCTGTAGGAGACTCGCGGCATGCTGCATACCGTCAACAAATCCCCCTTCTCGCACACCAGCCTGGAAAGCTGCCTGCGCTTCATCGGCCCCGAGGATGTCCTGCTGCTGCTGGAAGACGGCGTCTATGCGGCCCTGCGCGACACCCGCCGCAGCCATCTGGTCGAGCAGGCCCTGCAAGGCCATCGGGTCTATGCCCTACAGGCCGACCTCAAGGCGCGCGGGCTGACCGACCTGATCGCAGGGGTCCAGCTGGCCGACTACGAGACCTTCATCGAATTGCTGGAGCAGCACAGCACGCACGCCTGGCGCTGAACCCGCTTTGGGAAGCTGAATAAGCCTCCCGTTCGCCCTGAGCTTGTCGAAGGGGGCAAACGGGAAATACCGTGATAGTGA
>JBHEOS010000245.1:0-503 GCA_046260695.1 Gammaproteobacteria bacterium | reverse complement strand
GGGCTGCGGTGCATCTTGACCAGGCCGTGGCGCTCCAAATGGCGCAGGGTCCGCGACAGGTTGCTGGCCGCACGGCCTGACCATTCGGCCAGCTCCAGCACGGTGCGTGGTTGGCGCTCGCGCATCATGCGCAGCAGCGCGCGGTTTTCGTCCGACAGCAAGCTGGCCATCTGCCGCCAGGAATTGAACCAGACGGTGGGCGTGGGGCTGTTGGCGTCATCGACTGCCCGCCGGCCGGATTTGGCCGGACGGATGCCAATCACTGTGCGCATGCTTGGATTTCCCGTTGTGGTCTAGCGATGCTATCAAATCGGGATAGTATCCGTCAGTGGTCCACTGGTTTTCTTTCTGCCGATCAAGGGGGCAATCGTGGTGTCCATTACCCCATTGATGCCTGACTTACCCTGTTTGCTTATGGGGCCAGCCGGCATCACGGTCGGAGTGTGCAAACCTCGGTTTGCAGTCTGTCGGTAGCGCGATACCGCGCTTGCGCCCCCGTATAC
>JBHEOS010000244.1:0-503 GCA_046260695.1 Gammaproteobacteria bacterium | reverse complement strand
GGTTGGCAATTTCGTGGAGACCAAAAACGCCACTATTGGCGCCGGCAGCAAGGTTAATCACCTCTCCTATGTTGGCGATTGCGAGATGGGCGCTGGGGTCAATATTGGCGCTGGCACCATCACCTGCAACTACGATGGGGTCAACAAGCATATTACCCGTATCGGCGACGGCGTTTTTGTGGGTTCCAACGCGACACTGGTGGCGCCGATAGAGATTGGCGCCGATGGCTTTGTTGCCGCGGGCTCAAGGCAAGGTCGCGGAGCTGGAACAGGCCCAGGCCATGGACCCCAAGTACGGCTGCGTCGGCATCGCCCACACCCGCTGGGCTACCCACGGCGTGCCTTCCGCAGTTAATGCCCACCCCCATATATCTGGTCAGCGGGTGGCGGTAGTACACAACGGCATCATCGAAAACCATGCGGAACTGCGCAGTGAGCTGCAGGCGGCTGGCTACGAGTTCCAGTCCGGGACCGATACAGAAGTGATTGTGCACCTGCTGCAC
>JBHEOS010000243.1:0-508 GCA_046260695.1 Gammaproteobacteria bacterium | reverse complement strand
CCGGATGTCGTGAGTGGCCGCGAGGATGTGCATCGCGCAGGTGTGGCGCAGCACGTGCGGCGTGATGGGCCTGTCGCGCAAAGAGGGCTGCGTCGCCGCGGCGCGCTCGACGTGCTTTCGGAGAATATACGCGAAGCCCGACCGGGTCATCGGGGCACCAACACCATTGAGGAAGAGTTCAGGCGCAGAGGTTTTGGGGCGAATGCTGATCCAGGCCCGGATCGCGGTCGCCGTCTCTTTCCAAAGGGGCAGGACGCGTTCGCGCCGTCCCTTGCCCATTACGCGGATATCCTCGGGCAACAGATAACGCGGCAACGACGACAACCTCCAGTCTGGCGTCGGCGGCACGGCATGATCGAGACCGGGGCGGCACTCGCCACGCATGGCCAGGAACCGAAGGTAACTACGCAGCGCCATCGCCATCGTCTTGACGTAGGCAGCGGAGCAGCGCGTCCCTTCATCGAGAATAGGCTTGCAAGAAATCATCGCACGCCGTCCAAGGCAAGCC
>JBHEOS010000242.1:0-508 GCA_046260695.1 Gammaproteobacteria bacterium | reverse complement strand
GGCACCCGCAACAGGAGGGCGCTGTGCTCGATGACGGCGGCTTTGAACTGAAAGTACCCTACAGCCGCCCCGAAGAACTGGTGATGGATATTCTCAAATACGGGGCAGAGGTGGAGGTGATTGCGCCGGTGGCGTTGCGGAAACGGGTGGCCGAGGCGCTCGACGCAGCGGCGCGGATCTACCAATAGATGACACATCGCCTCAACGACCCCTGACCTTAGGAGCCTGTCGGATTTGGGACTGATCTACTGCGCCGGTGGGAGAGCGGGAAAAAGCACAAGAAACGCCGTCATACGCAATGACCCGGCCGCCGGCCAGCTTTTGGCAGGGTCGCATGGGACAATCGGCAAAACAGAACGGCGGTCTCAAGGAAGACGCAAACTGAGGTCAACAAGGAACAAGCCCATGGCCAGCTCGAAACATATCAATGACATATACCCTGCCCGGGAACTGGCCCGGAAGGCACCTGCTTCCAAACTGGAAACAGTTCGACTGGAGGGGGGACGAC
>JBHEOS010000241.1:0-511 GCA_046260695.1 Gammaproteobacteria bacterium | reverse complement strand
GTTCTCGCGGACGGCGTGATATCCTGGCCTGTCTCCCTCGACACGATGGCGCTCGCCAGAGGATCGGGATAGAAGTTTATGGCAGTCCTGATTCTGAGGTCGCTGGGCAAGTAACTGACGGGCGCGCCGACCGAAGGCGTGAAGGTCACCGTCATGTTGTCGCGGACGAAGTAATGCTTCCAACCGGCCGCCACGGCCACAGTGTCACCGGCACGCGCATAGTCATGAAATGTTTTGGTACCTGCGCAGCCCGCCATGAACAGCGCACCACACAGACACAACAGATTACGTACTGCAGACATGGGCCTCCCCGAGGCGCTAGTCTTTGTGGTCACTTTGAATCTTGTGCGCCTGAATGGAAACTAAATCCGCCGACTGATTTTTGCAAGTACGATATACCCGGCCGCCGCCGCGGCGGCGACTGTCCTCGCGCCCGGTGAGCCACGGCTGACACGAAGCCGTCAAACAGCCTTGTCGGCGAAAAACGGGGGGCAGGTTTATGGGATGTTTT
>JBHEOS010000240.1:0-514 GCA_046260695.1 Gammaproteobacteria bacterium | reverse complement strand
CTGTTGGGCTTTCAGGATGTGGTGAGCAGGATGCCGGAGCTACAGCGACGGCTGATCAAGCTCTTATCCGCGCGTCAAGGGCGCATACCGGCATGCGTCGCGAGTTCCCGGTTCTGTGGGGCGTGAATACGGCGAGCGCCGCTCTCCAACCAACTTAAGGGAATTCTCTGACCGGCTCCGGCACCCTGGCCACCGCATCGTTGTTGCTCAGGTCACGTCTCCTTTCTGTCCCGGCCTGCTCCGGTGGGTTCAGATGTCAGCTTCTGCGCAATGCGGCGTAACAGATGCCACAGCGCCGCTGCCCGCCACGCCATTTATGGCAGGCTGCGGCGCTGTGTGTGAATCACGCCTCACCTTCGGTCGCGGCCGGCTCGGTCGTATCGGCGATGGCCCAGATAAAGCCGACCAGTTCCCGCGCCACTGCCGTGACGCCCCCAACGAGACCGTGCGCCAGCTCGAACGGGCAAAACGGAAGATCAGCAGAGAGAACGGCGGCGGACGACCCCGCATGGGG
>JBHEOS010000024.1:0-28118 GCA_046260695.1 Gammaproteobacteria bacterium | reverse complement strand
GCAGATCAAGGCGCGAGCGCGCAGGAATAGCACCGCTATTTCAAGCTTGCGCAACGCAGAGCTGCGCGTTCCGGCGCAGCGAACAGTTACCAAACTTTGCGCATGGACCACTGGGCGCCTGTCGAACTTGGGACTGCTCTACTGCGCCGGTGGAGCCTGGCCCGCGGCCGCGCCGACAGGCGACGTCGAATTGATGCGGCAGAGGTAGTAGGCGCTTGCGGCGTCAATCTTCGCGCAGGAAGACCAGCTTGCCGGCGACGAAGGTATGGGTGACCCGGCCCCTGAGTTCCCAGCCCAGAAACGGCGTGTTGTGGCCGGCGCTCTGTAGCGTGTCGCTCCCGACCCGCCAAGTGCGCTCCAGGTCGACCACGATCAGGTCGGCGGGCTTGCCGAGGCCGAGGCCGCCGGTGCCCTGGGCCGCCAGGCCCAGCAGTCGCGCCGGGCCGCTGCTCAGGCGCGCGATCACCTCGGGCAGGCTCAGTAGGTTCTCGTCGATCAGCCGCAGGCCCAGCGACAACAGGGTGTCCAGGCCCGAGATGCCCGGGGCGGTGGACACGAACGGGGCGCGTTTGGCATCGGCCTCGTGCGGCTGATGGTCGGAGCACAGCGCGCCGAGGGTGCCGCGCGCCAGGCCCGCACGCAGCGCGTCGCGGTCGCGCGGGGTGCGCAGCGGCGGGCGCACATGGCATTGGCTGTTGAAGCCGAGGATGTCGATGTCGGACAGGTACAGATACGGCGTCGCCACGTCCGCGCTGATCGGCAGGCCATCGTACTGGGCGCGGGCCACCATCTGCACCGCGCGCGCGGTGGTCAGCCGGCAGAAGTGCGCGCGCACCCCGGTCTGTTCGATCAGTGCGAGGTCGCGCGCCACCGCCGCGGTCTCGGCGGCGGCCGGGACCGCCGGCAGACCCAGGCGGGTGGCCACCGCACCCTCGTGGGCGCAGCCGCCGTTGGCCAGCCAGTAGTCCTCGGCGTGCAGGAACACCGGCATGTCGAAGGTGGCGGCGTATTCGAAGGCGCGCCGTTGCACCCGGGTGTTGGCCAGCGGTTGCAGGGCATTGCTCAGGCCACAGCAGCCGGCCTGCTTCAGCGCGGCGACCTCGGTCAGGCGTTCGCCGGCCAGGCCGTGGGTCAAGGCGCCGAGCGTGACCACGCGCGCGCCCCCGGCCTGTTCGGCGCGGTGGCGGATCAGTTCGACCACCGCCGGGGTGTCGATGACCGGGTCGGTGTCGGGCGGGCAGCACAGGGTGGTGATGCCGGCGGCGACGGCCGCGCGCGCCTCGGATTCCACGGTGGCCTTGTGCTCCTGGCCGGGCTCGCGCAGGCGCGCGCTGAGATCGACCAGGCCCGGGCAGACCAGCCGCCCGCGCGCGTCGATCTCGTGGTCGGCGCGGAAATCCTCGGGGGCGGTGCCGATGCCGACGATCTTGCCGCGCTGCACGAACACATCGGCGATCAGATCGAGCTGGTTGGCCGGATCGATGACCCGCCCATTGCGGATCGCGAAGGCGCCGCGTTTGCGCAGCGGGATCATGCCGCGGCCTCCGGGTTCTGCGGCCGCTGGCGCAAGGCCATGGACATCACCGCCATGCGCACGGCGATGCCGTGGGTGACCTGCGCGAGGATCACCGAATGCGGGCCGTCGGCGACGCTGGAATCCATCTCCACGCCGCGGTTGATCGGCCCGGGGTGCATCACCGTGACGTCCGGCTTGGCCAGCGCCAGGCGTTTCTCGGTCAGGCCGTACAGGCGGAAGTATTCGTGTTCGCTCGGCAGCAGCGCCCCCTGCATGCGTTCGCGCTGCAGACGCAGCATGATCACCACGTCCGCGTCGCGGATGCCGTCCTCGATCGTGTGGTAGACCCGCACCCCGAGGCTTTCGGCCTCGGCCGGGATCAGGGTGCGCGGCGCCACCACGCGCACCTCGCCGGCGTTCAAAATATTCAGCGCATGGATCTGCGAGCGCGCCACCCGCGAGTGCAGGATGTCGCCGATGATGGCCACGCGCAGGCGTCCGAAATCGGCGCCCTTGACCCGCCGGATGGTGAACATGTCCAGCAGTGCCTGGGTCGGATGGGCGTGGCTGCCGTCGCCGGCGTTGATCACGCTGACGTGTGGCGCGACATGCCGGGCGATGAAGTGCGCGGCGCCCGATTCGGCGTGGCGCACCACGAACATGTCGACATGCATGGCCTCCAGGTTGCGCAGGGTGTCGAGCAGGGTTTCGCCCTTCACCGCGCTGGAGGCGTCGATGTTCATATTCAGCACGTCGGCCGACAGGCGCTTGGCGGCCAGTTCGAAGGTCGTGCGGGTGCGGGTGCTGACCTCGAAGAACAGATTGACGATGGTCTTGCCGCGCAGCAACGGCACCTTCTTCACGCTCTGCTCGGTGACCCCGGAGAACGACTCGGCGGTGTCGAGGATGTCGCTCAGCAATTGCCGGCTCAGGCCCTCAATGGTCAGGAAGTGGCGCAGCCGGCCCTGCGCGTCGACTTGCAGGTCAGGGGCATTCATGCGGGTTTCTGCAGCTCCAGGGTCAGGGGCGTGGGCCCGGCGAGTTTCACATGCTCGCCGGCGCCGAGGTCCATCATGCGGCCCACTGCGTCGGCCTCGATCGGCAGCTCGCGGCCGCTGCGCTCGATCAGCACCGCGAGCAGGATCGAGGCCGGGCGGCCGTAGTCGAACAGTTCGTTGAGCGCGGCGCGGACGGTGCGGCCGGTGTGCAGCACGTCATCGACCAGGATGATGTGCCGGTCGTCGACGTCGAAGGGCAGTTCCGACGGGCGCACCTGCGGGTTCATGCCGATGCGGGTGAAGTCGTCGCGGTAGAACGAGATGTCGAGGCTGCCGAGCGGCGTGCGCAGGCCGAGCCGGCGGTGCAGGTGTTCGGCGACCCAGACACCGCCGGTGTGAATGCCAACCATCACCGGGTCTTTGAGCCCGCGCGCCGCGATCTGTTCGCGCAGCTGCGCGGCCAGGCTGTCGATCAGCGCCTCGATCTCGTTGTGCTGTGGCATGTTCAGTCTCCCTGGGTGTCCAGCCAGTCCTGCAGGATGATGCGCGCCGCCTGTGCATCGAGGCCCTGCGGCGTGCCGGCCCCGCCCCAGTGTTCCGCGGCGTGCGAGCTCAGGCGTTCGTCGTGCAGGTGCACCGGCAGGTGGAAGCGGCCGTGCAGGCGGCGCGCGAAACGCTCGGCCGCGCGGGCGATCTCGCCGCGGCTACCGTCCGCGGCCAGCGGCAGGCCGACCACCAGGGCGTCCGGCCGCCAGGTCTCGATCAGCCGGGCGAGCTCGGCCCAGTCGGGTTGGCCGGGCTGGCCGGACTGGACCCGCAGGGTGGTCACTGCGCTGGCCGTGCCGGTGACCCGCTGGCCGACGGCCACCCCGATGCGCCGGGTGCCGAAGTCGAAGCCGAGCAGGGTCTGCGGCGCGGGTGGCATGGGCGCGGCGGCGCGCGCCTCAGGCATGCCCGGTGTCGCCGGACAGCAGGTTCAGGTCCACGCCCAGCAGGGCCGCGGCCGCGGCCCAGCGTTTCTCCACCGGGGTATCGAACAGCACCTCGGCGCTGGCCGGCCCGCTCAGCCAGGCGTTTTCGGCCATCTCGCGCTCCAGTTGCCCGGCGCCCCAGCCGGCATAGCCGAGCACGATCAGCACCCGGCGCGGCCCCTGTCCGGCGGCGATGGCCGCAAGCACGTCCTGCGAGGCGGTCACGCCGATCTGCCCGCCGACCGGCAGCGTGGCCTCCCACGCGCCGAGCGGTTCATGCAGCACGAAGCCGCGTTCGGTCTGCACCGGGCCGCCCTGAAAGACCGGCAGTTGGGCGCTCTCGGGGCCGGCCTGGAGGTCCATGTGGGTCAGGATGTCGGTCAGGTGCAGATCCAGCGGGCGGTTGATCACGATGCCCATGGCGCCGTCGGCGTCGTGTTCGCAGATGTAGGTCACGGTGTGAAAGAAATTCGGGTCCGCCAGATTCGGCATGGCGATCAGGAAGTGATTGCTGAGGTACGCGGTCTCGGACATGCGCGATAGTATCCGGTAGGCGTCGGTGCAGCCGCAAGGGCGGCGGCGGTTCAGCGTCGCGTGGACAGGCCCTGGCTGTCGAGGAATTCCCAGGTGCGGGTGATGTGCAGGATATCGGTGTCCTTGCGGATCTCCGGTGGCAGCGGGGCATAGGGCGCCGCCAGCTGCACGATCCGAATCGCGGCGTCGTCGAGCACCTTGTGGCCGGACGAGCGCTGCAGGCGGATGTTGCGCACGCTGCCGTCGGCGTTGATCGAGACCTGGAGCATCAGGCTGCCGGAGATGCCCTGGCGGCGCGCCTCGTCGGGATAGTTCAGATTGCCGACCCGCTCGACCTTGGTGACCCATTCATTCATATAGCTGGCGTGGCGGAATTCCTGGGTGCGTGCGGAGATGAAGGTCTGGCGCGGGCGCTGCGAGTAGGCCTGCATGGACTGGCGCAGCTGCGCGTCGAGGCTGGCCAGCTCCAGGCTGCGGTTGATCAGCTCCGCGGCCGGCGTCGGCCGACTGGGTGCCGCCTCCGGCGCGGCCTCGGTGACCGGCGCCGGCCGCGGCGCCTGCGCCTGGAGCAGTTCCCGGGCCGGCGCCGGGGCGGGCTCGGGTTCGGGCGGTGGGGCGGCGGCCTCGCGCGCGGCCTGTTCCCACTGCGGCCGGACCCGTTCGGTAGTGTTGCCGCCGCCGTCCTGGCTGACCTGGGCCAGGTAGTCGGCCTGTTCGGGGGGCGGGGTGTCGCGTTTCGGCACCAGGGTGATGTCGAGCGTCGGTTGCCGGGGCTCGGGCCGCGGCGCTTCAGGGGTGAAGGAGATGCCCAGGATCACCAGCGCGTGCAGGGCCGCGGCCAGCAACAGGCTGACCATCAGGCGGTTGCCGCTGTCCATATAAGATCGGGCTGTGTGTGCCGGTGTCATGGCGGGATCTCCGGCAGTCCATCAAGCAGGCTGCGGGCGAGTATACCGCTGGTCACCCCAAACAGCAGGGCCAGCGACAGCAACACCGGCAGCAGGTGCAGCAGGCCGGGGTGCGGGATGAACAGCGCATAGGCGATGCCGAACTGGCCGGCCATGTGCGCCTGCGCGGCCAGCACGCTGAAGCCGACCGGCCCGAATACGCCGCGCGGCAGCCGCGTCGCCAGCCACAGCAGCGCCACGCTGCACAGCGCCCCGCCCAGGCTCAGCATGAAGGTCGGCGACAGGAAGGTCCCCAGCAGCAGGCCACTGACCAGCACCCGCAGCAAGCTAACCCAGGCCGCCGTGGCCCAGCCGTAGCGGACCAGCACCACCACCACGATCACATTCGCCAGCCCCGGCTTGATCCCCGGCAGCGGGCTCGGCAGGGCCGCCTCGACCAGGTGAATGGCCACCGCCAGGGCGGTCAGCCAGGCGATGCGGTGATCTTCGCGGGTGGTGGTCAGTTGCATGCGGGGCGGTTCATGAGGCGTCCAGGTCAGGGACTATCTGATCAGGTTCCCGGTCCGCCCTGAGCGTGTCGAAGCCTGTCCTGAGCCAGCCGAAGGAGGCTCACCACGCGCGGACGTATTCAGAGCGACCTTAGAAATTGATCGCATCATAGCGCCGGTCGCGGCCGAGGATGCGGAAGCTGATCTGGTTCGGCAGGCAGGCGGTGGTCTCGCCGGCATGGCGGTGCCAGCCGCTGAGGACGCAGACCTTGGAGGTGCAGGGCGAAGCCACGAAGCGCACCTGCGCGTCCCGGATCTCGATGTGACTGATCCCGAGCGGACCGGTCACCGCGACCTGCCGGTTCTCGGCCAGGGACAGGGTCTCGATATGCTCGCCGCCGCTGCGGATCTCCACCTCCAGCGCGGTCGGGTCGTTCGACCAGAGCGCGGCGTACAGCCCGCCGATCAGCAGCGCGGTGACCAGCAGCACCAGGCCGTCGGCGACGGTCAACCAGCGGTAGCGTGACCCCGGCATCAAGGCAGGGCCTGGACCCTGACCTCGGGGGCGGGTTCGGCCTCGATGCGCAGCCGCGCGGCCATCGCCGGGCTCAGGTGGACGACCCCGCCGTCGGCCTCGACGCGCATGACCTGGTCTACGCCCAGGGCCCGGGCGAGGCGCGGCCAATCCTGCGCGTCGGCGATAAACAGCGCCGAGGCCGCGGCGTCGGCGCTGGCGCCGTCGCGGGCGATCACCGTGACCGCGATCGCGCCCCGGGCGGGCTGACCGCTGCGCGGGTCGAGCAGGTGGTGATAGCGCCGGCCCTCGAACTCGAAATAGCGCTCGTAGTCCCCCGAGGTGGAGATGCTCTCGCCGTCGTGCAAGTCCGTGGCGGCCAGGATGCCGGCGCCGCGCGGATGGCGGATGCCGACCCGCCAGGCGCGCTCGCCGTGACGGCCCAGGGCGTGGATGTCGCCGGCCACCGCGATCAGGGCATGTTCGACGCCGAGCCGCCGCAGGTGCTCGGCCCCGAGCTGTGCGACATAGCCCTTGGCGAAGGCGCCGAGATCCAGCGCGACGGCACGGTTGCCGGTGCTGACCCGCGTGCCGTGCAGTTCCAGATCGGCCATCGACGGGTGCTGGGCGAGTTGTGCCGCCACGGCCGCGGGCGCCGGCGGACGGGTCGGCGGGGTGTCGTCCTGGAAACCCCACAGCGCCAGCAATCCGCCAATCGCCGGATTGAACAGCCCGTCGCTGGCCAGCGACAGGCGCCGGGCGGAGGCCAACAAGGGTTGCAGCGTGGCCGGGACCGCGGCCTCGCCGCGTTCGGCCAGGGCCTGGTTCAGTTCAGTCAGCGGACCCGGCTCCCAGGCGTGCCAGTCGCGGTGCTTCTGGTTGAAGAGCGCGCGCAGATCGGTGAAGGCGCGGTGCGCCAGCGTCGCGTCCACGTCGTACAGGCTGACCGTGATCAGGGTGCCGAAGGCGAAGAATTGCTGTTCGTGCAGCGCCGGCTGCGGCCGCCCGCAACCGGCGAGCAGCGCGGCGGCCAGGCAGGCCAGGACGCCGGAGACGATGCGCCTGCGCTCAGGCGCGGCGGCGGTCTGCGAGGGCATCGAGCAACTGCCCGGCGATGTCCAGACCGTAGAGACGGTCTAGTTCGCGGATGCAGGTGGGGCTGGTCACGTTGATCTCGGTGAGGTAGTCGCCGATCACGTCGAGGCCGACGAAATACAGGCCCTTGGCGCGCAGGGCCGGGCCGACCTGCGCGCAGATCCAGCGGTCGCGCGCGGACAGCTCCACCCCGACGCCGTGTCCGCCGGCGGCCAGATTGCCGCGCGACTCGCCTTCCGCTGGGATACGCGCCAGGGCGTAGGGGACCGGCTCGCCGTCGATCATCAGGATGCGCTTATCGCCGGCGCTGATCTCCGGGATGAAGCGCTGGGCCATGGCGAAGCGCCGGCCGTGTTCGGTCAGGGTCTCCAGGATCACCCCGGTGTTGGGATCGCCCAGGCGCACACGGAAGATCGACACACCGCCCATGCCGTGCAGTGGCTTCAGGATGATGTCGCCCTGCTCGGCCAGGAACTCCCGCAGCCGCGCGGTGCTGCGGGTGACCAGGGTCGGCGCGCAGCAGTCGGCGAACCAGGCGGTGTAGAGCTTCTCGTTGCAGTCGCGCAGGCTGGCCGGCCGGTTGACCACCAGGACCCCGGCGGCCTCGGCGCGCTCCAGCAGGTGGGTGGTGTAGACATACTCCAGGTCGAACGGCGGGTCCTTGCGCATCAGCAGGATGTCCAACTGGTCCAGCGGTTCGGTGTGCGCCGGGTCCAGCGCGAACCAGTCCGTGGGGTCGTCCTTGACCCGCAGCCGGCGCAGCTGCGCATAGGCCCGGCCGTCGCGCAGGAACAGGTCCGCCTGCTCCAGGTACAACAGCTCCCAGCCGCGCCGCTGCGCGGCCAGCAGCATCGCGAAGCTGCTGTCCTTCTTGATGTCGATCGACCCGATCGGGTCCATGAGAATGGCGAGACGGAGCATGGCGGGGTTAGCGGTTCATGCCGGCAGGGCCTGGTGTTCGGCCAGCTCGCGGGCCGCGGCCAGCAACGCCAGGCGCCCGAGCACGCCGTAGGCGTAGAAGCGGTTCGGCTCGGCGTCGGGGTCGCGGCTACGGTCGGGGGTGTTGCAGGGCTCGACGAAGGCCAGGGGTTCGAAGTGCATGCCGGGGGCGTTGAGGTTCTCGTTGATGCCGCGCTCGGTGTGCACGCGGTAGAAACCGCCGACCACGAAATGGTCGATCATATAGATCACCGGCTCCGCCACCGCCTGTCCCCAAGTCTCGAAGGTGTAGACGCCCTCCTGGAGGATGACCTTGGAGACGCCGCCGCCACCCTTCATGGAGGCCATCTTGACGCGCTGCTTACGGTTGATGCTGAGCACCTCGTCGACGCTGCTGACTGACATGATGCCCATGCCGTAGGTGCCGGCATCGGCCTTGATGACCACGAAGGGCGGCTTGTCGATGGCGTATTCATCGTATTTTTTCTGCACGCTGGTCAGCAGCGCCTCGACATTGCGCACCAGACAATCCTCGCCCTCGCGCTTCTTGAAATCCAACTCGCCGCAGTTGCGGAACTGCGGGTTGATCAGCCAGGGGTCGATGCCGAGCAGGGCGGCGAATTCGTTGGCGACGTTGTTGTAGTGCTTGAAGTGGCCGGACTTGAGCCGGTTCGACCAGCCCAGGCCGGGCGGCGGGGCGATGTTCTGCTCGATGCCGCGCAGCTGTTCCGGGATGCCGCTGATCAGGTCGTTGTTCAGGATCACCAGGCAGGCATCGTAATCGGCGACGCCGACCCGATTGCCGCGTCGGACCAGGGGCTCCAGGGTCACGGAACGCCCTGAGGGCAGCTCGATCACCTCGGCGGCGGTGAGCCCAGGGCGCAACGAGCCGATTCGCACTTGATAGCCGGCCTTGAGTATGATGTCGCGCAGCGTGGCCAGGCTTTCCAGGTAGTGCAGATTGCGAGTATGGTCCTCGGGGATCAGCAGGGTATTCTGGGCGGTCTCGCAGGTTTGTTCGATCTTTGCCTGCATGGCCAGCACGCACAATGGCAGGAAGGCCGGGTTGAGGTTGTTGAACCCGGCCGGAAACAGATTGGTGTCGACCGGGGCCAGCTTGAAGCCGGCATTGCGCAGGTCGACCGAGGCATACAGCGGTGCCGGCGTCTTGCGCCACTCGGCGCGTAACCAGGTCTCGATCCGATTCTGTTGCGTCAACAGCAATGATTCGATCAGTTGCAGTGGGCCGGTGAGCGCGGTGGTCAGGTGTGGTACGGCCTGCAAAGGTTGGTTAGGCATAAAGTTTGCTGTAGTGATGACGCTAAGAGGAAACGGGATTGCCGCCAATAGTAAAGGATAACCCCCTGCATGGGTTAACCCCTTGGTAACCGGAGAGTTGTCAGAGGGCCGCGGAGATGGATGGAACCGTCTGGGTTTATTGGGCGTAAAAATATTGGCACATCCGGGGGTCAAGGAGTTGGCCTCGCGGCGGTGTGAACAGCGAAGAGATGACTTGCCGCTATGCAAAATAACGTGACGACCGATGGCGTGGATTCCGAGCTGGTGCTAGACGCAGCGGAGTCGGCGGATGGGCCGGCGGGGCCGGCCGGCGAAGGTACGGACAACGACGGTCTGACCGGTCTCAAAGTCATGGTCATCGATGACTCCAAGACCATCCGCCGCACCGCCGAGACCCTGCTCAAAAAGGCCGGTTGCGAGGTCTTTACCGCCACCGACGGTTTCGAGGCCTTGGCCAAGATCGCCGATCACCGCCCGGACATCATCTTTGTGGACATCATGATGCCGCGTCTCGACGGTTATCAGACCTGCGCGCTGATCAAGCATAACCAGACCTTCAAGAACACCCCGGTGATCATGCTGTCGTCGAAGGATGGGCTGTTCGACCGGGCGCGCGGTCGCATTGTCGGCTCGGAACAGTACCTCACCAAGCCGTTTGCCAAAGAGGAATTGCTGGGTGCGATCAAGCGTCATGTCCAGCGTGATTGAGTGTGCGGCCGAGCGGCTGCGAAATCCGGACTGCTCGGGTCCGGCAGGGCTCTGCCGCGTCGCGGCGCTATTGAAAGTGAATGAAGGAGATTATTCATGGCACGTATATTGATTGTTGACGATTCTCCGACCGAGACGCACATGCTCAAGAGCATGTTGGAGAAGAATGGTTTCGAGACGCTGACGGCGGCCAGCGGTGAGCAGGGGGTCGAGGTGGCCAAGGCCGAAAAGCCCGATCTGGTGCTGATGGACGTGGTGATGCCGGGATTGAACGGTTTCCAGGCGACCCGTCAGCTGACTAAGAACGCCGAGACCGCCGGGATACCGGTGATCATCTGCACCACGCTGGATCAGGAGACGGACCGGGTCTGGGGCATGCGTCAAGGCGCCAAGGACTACGTCGCCAAGCCCGTGACCGAGACTGAGTTGGTCAACAAGATCAAGAGCGTGTTGGGCGGCTGAGGCCGTCGTCTGGAGCCGCGTGACCACCAGGGAGCCAGCTGCAATGACTCAAATGCAAGATACCGGTCCGATGCAGGTGCTGCACGCGCTTGAGGCGCGTTGCCGCGAGTTCGCCAAACCGCTGCCGCGCCAGATCGAGGTCAAAGAGAGCTGGCCGGGCATCGGTTTCCGCCTCGGCAACCGGCGTCTGGTTGCGCCGCTCGACCACGTGGTCGAGATCCTGACCTATCCGGGAATGTCCAAGGTGCCCGGTGCGAAGGACTGGGTGCGCGGGATCGCGAACGTCCGCGGCAATCTGCTGCCGATCATGGATCTGCAGGGCTATCTCAAGGGCGAGGCGGTCGTGCCGAGCCGGCGCAGCCGGGTGCTGGTGGTGAACCACCAGGGCGTGTTTTCCGGTTTGGTGGTGGACGAGGTGCTTGGATTGAAGCATTTCACGCCGGAGCAGCGGACCGATGTGCCAGCCTCCGCCGACGCGGCACTGGCGCCGTTTCTGTCGTTCGGATTCCAGGTGGGCGACGATCACTGGGGCGTGTTCAGCATGCATGAACTGGCGCAGACGCCGCAATTTCTGCAGGCGGCCATCTGACGAGTAGGCATAGGCACAGAGCGACCGGACACTCAACGGTGACGGCGCGCTGAAGTAGGGGTTTTGCGGAGTCCATTAAGGGTCAGGAGACAGAGTAATGAGCGCAGCCAATCAAGCTTCCGACAAGCGCGGGGCCAAGAGCATCCGATTTCTGATCGGAGGTCTGCTGGTCTCGATCGGCATCATGTTCCTGGTGTTCTGGTACATGGGACGCCTGGCGGGGTACGACAAGGAATACACGGGCTATGCCGGTGAGCAGCAGGTGCTCTCGCAGCGTATCGCCAAGTACACACTGGAGGCCTCGGGCGGTAGCGAGGAGGCCTTCGGGCAGGTGATCAAATTCCGCGATCGCTTCGCCCAGACCCTGGGCTATATGCGCAACGGCAACGTGGCGACCGGCCTGCCGCCCACTGAGGGCGAGGCCGCCGAGGCGCTGGCCGATACCGCTGCCAAGTGGGCGGACTTCACGGCCTCGGTCGATACGGTGCTGGAGGGCGAGGAGTTGGTGCTGTCGGTCAAAGAGACCGCGGCGGTGATCAACGAATTCATGCCGCAGTTGCTGGGCTACTACGAGGACGTGGTCCAGATCCTGGTGGCCAAAAAGGCCAGTCCGGAGCAGGTGCGCATCGCCAGCCGTCAGCTGATGCTCTCGCAACGCATCGTCAACAATCTGAACAAGGTGTTGGCCGGTGAGGATGCGTCCCAGGCAGCCGAGCTGTTCGCGCAGGACACCGAAGAATTCGGACAGGTGCTGGAAGATCAGATCCGCGGCGGCAGCACCGCCGAATCGATTCGCGACCCGGAGGCCGAGGCCAAGCTGCGCGAGGTCGCCATGTTGTTCAGCTCGGTGAGTGATTATCTCAGCGAGATGCTGAATAACTCCGAGGGCCTGATCGGCGTTCAGACGGCGGCCGGTGAGGCGGCCCGCAAGTCCGAGGTGCTGTTCGCGTCCAGCCTGGCGCTGCAGAACGCCTATGCGCTCGCGGCCGATAAGCGGTTTGTCAAAAACGAAATCGCCTACATGTTTGGTATGGTCGCGCTGGCCTTCCTGGTCCTGCTGGGTATGGCCCTCAAGCGCGATGCCGACGCCCGGCGCGAGGCGGCCGAGTCCATCAACAAGCGCAACCAGGGCGCCATTCTGCGACTGCTGGACGAAATGGGTAATCTGGCCGACGGCGACCTGACCCAATACGCCACGGTGACCGAGGACATCACCGGCGCCATCGCGGACTCGGTGAACTTCACCATCGATGCCCTGCGCGATGTGGTTGCGACCATCAACATCACGTCCGAGCAGGTGTCCAGCTCGGCCGATCAGACCAAATCGACTGCCGTCAAGTTGACCGAGGCCAGCGAGCGCCAGGCCGCGGAGATCACCCTGGCCGGCACCGCTACCAACGAGATGGTGGTGTCCATCGGCGAGGTGTCGCAGAACGCCCGGGAATCGGCCACTGTGGCCCAGAGGTCGGTGGAGATCGCCAACAAGGGCGGTAAGGCCGTGCGCCGTACCATCGATGGTATGGATTCCATCCGCGAGCAGATCCAGGAGACCTCCAAGCGCATCAAGCGGCTGGGCGAGAGCTCGCAGGAAATCGGCGACATCGTGGAGCTGATCAACGACATCGCCGAGCAGACCAACATCCTGGCCTTGAACGCCGCGATCCAGGCCGCCATGGCCGGCGAGGCGGGCCGCGGCTTCGCGGTGGTTGCCGACGAGGTGCAGCGACTGGCGGAGCGTTCCTCGAACGCGACCAAGCAGATCGAGGCGCTGGTCAAGACCATTCAGACCGACACCAACGAGGCGGTCATCTCCATGGAGCAGAGCACCGCGGGTGTGGTCAACGGGGCGCGCCTGGCGGAAGACGCCGGCGACTCCCTGGACGAGATCGTGAAGGTGTCCGCCAGTCTCGCGGATCTGATCGAGAACATCTCCTCGTCCGCGGGCCAGCAGTCCAAGGCGGCCGGCGAGATCTCCAAGATCATGAACGTGATTCAGGAGATCACCACCCAGACCAATGCGGGCACCAACGAAACCGCCGCCTCGATCGGCAATTTGTCCGAACTGGCGAATGATCTGCGGCATTCTGTGGCCGGCTTCAAGCTGCCTGAGTGAGCGCGCGCGGAAATCCAGCGACGACAACGTGCACAGCCATGCTTGCCGAACGAACTGATTGGGGTGTTATGGCGGACCGGCTGCCAGAACTCGATGCTGCGCGTCTGCACTTGTGGATGACCCTGCTGGAGGCGCGTGCCGGCATGGTGATCCCGGTGGAGCGCAAGTCCTTTCTGGAGGCGGGGCTGCGGGCGCGGATGCAACAGATCGGGGTGGCCGACTACGATGCCTACTACCGCCTGCTCAGCACGCAGCGGCACTGGACCGAGGAGTGGTCGCTGCTGGTCGACCGCCTCACCGTACACGAGACCTCGTTCTTCCGGCACGCGCCATCGCTGCGACTGCTGACCGACGAGATCCTGCCCACCTTCGCCGCGGCCAATCCGAGTCGGGGTTTTCAGGCCTGGAGTGTGGGTTGCGCGAGCGGTGAGGAGCCCTACACCCTGGCCATGCTGATGCACCAGTTCTTCACCGAGGCGTGTCGGGGTCGGCTCTACGGCGTGACAGGCACCGACATCAGCCTGCCGTCATTGCAGATCGCGCGCGCCGGGATCTATTCCGCGCGCCGCGCGCAGGCGATACCGGCCGAGCTGCGCGAGCGGTTCTGCGCGGATCTGGGCGACGACACCGTGCAGATGCGTGACGAACTGCGCCGGCGGGTCTGCTTCGCGCAGCTCAACGTGCTGCGCATGGGCCGCTTCCCGTTGCGCAACCTGGATCTGATCTACTGCCAGAACATGCTCATTTATATCCCGCGCCATGATCGGCCGCGGATCATCGAGACGCTGATAGAACGGCTTGCGCCCCAGGGTGTGCTGGTTCTGGCGCCGGGGGATCTGGCGTGCTGGTCGCATCCGCAATTCGCACGCATTCGCTTCGAGGGCACCCTGGCATTCAGGCGTCAGGCGATCGATAGGGCGAGCGCATAAGGGACCATGATGAACGAAGCAATCGATTACAGCACCGTCAAGTGGGTCAGGCAGGAGCTTGACGCGACCCTCAAGCAGGCCCGCCAGTCGCTTGAGGCCTACGTCGACCATCCCGAGGACGAGTCGCAGCTGCGCTTCTGCGCGGTGCACCTGCATCAGGTGCATGGCACCCTGCTGATGGTCGAGTTGTATGGCGCGGCGTTGCTGGCCGAGGAAATGGAGCAACTGGTCGAGGCACTGCTGGCGGACAGCATCAGCCAGAAGCAGGAGGCCTATGAGCTGATCATGCGCGCCATCCTGCAACTGCCGGACTACCTCGACCGGCTGATGGCCGGCGGGCTCGACCTGCCCTTGATCCTGCTGCCGTTGCTGAACGATCTGCGGGCGATTCGCGGCCAGAAACTGCTGTCCGAGAACGCCCTGTTCTCTCCGGACCTGGCCTTGCCGCTGCCGGCGGCGGTGCGCCTGGCGCCCGCGGACGAAGCGCTGGAGGTGGTCGCCCGCAAACAACGCCACAGCTATCAGTTGTCCCTGCTCGGCTGGTTCCGCGGCAAGAACGTCGAGGCCAACCTCGGCAATCTCGGCGCCGCGCTCGATCAGCTCCAGGCCGCCAGCACCCAGGACGCCTCGCGGCGCCTGTGGTGGATTGCCGGCGGCATGGCCGCGGCGTTGCGCGCGGGCTGGCTGGACACCAGCATCGCGACCAAGCTGCTGCTCGGACAGGTCGACCGCCAGATCAAGCGGGTGATCGACGAGGGCGAGGCCGCGCTGGTACTGAGTCAGCCGGTCGATCTGCTGAAGAATCTGCTGTTCTACGTCGCCCAGTCCCAGGCCGGTGGTGAACCGGTCTTGCTGATCCGACAGACCTACCGGCTGGGTACGTTGCTCCCCGACCGTGCCGAGCTGGAACGGGCCCAGGGCAGCCTGTCGGGACACAATGCCGAGCTGATGCGCACGGTCTCGACCGCGATCAAGGAGGATCTGGCCCGGGTCAAGGACGCCCTGGACCTGTTCCTGCGTGGTGGCTCCAAGAACCGCGCGGACCTGCAGGCGGCCGCCGAGACCCTCGCGCGGGTCGGCGATACCCTGGGCATGCTCGGCCTGGGCGCACTGCGCAAGTCGATGCAGACCCAGGCACAGGTCGCGGCCGATATCGTTGCCGACCGGCAGGCGCCGGAAGATACAGTGCTGATGAACATCGCCGGCGCGCTGCTGTATGTGGAATCCGCGCTCGATGGTCTGGTACAGGGCGCAGTACCCGAGCCGGAGCCGCCTGCGGAGCAGCCCGGGGATGCCGTCGGCATGACCCTCCCGGAGGCCGAGTTCAATCAGATCCGCGGCGTGGTCGCCGGGGAGGCGATCCGCGATATCGCCCAGGCCAAGGATGCGATCCTGGCCTTCATGGCCAATCCCCAGGACAGCGCGCCGCTCGCACCGGTGCCGGCGCTGTTTCATCAGATCAAGGGCGGGTTGCTGCTGCTCAATGAGCAGACCGCCGCCGAGCTGGTCGACGCCGTGCGCGACTATGTCGCCGAGCGCATGCTGGCCCAGGGCGGGCAGCCCACCGCCGAGGCGCTGGACGATCTGGCCGATACCATTTCCAGTGTCGAGTACTACCTAGAAAGCCTGCGCGAAGGCCAGGCGTTCAGGCACAGCGTTCTGGATGTCGCGGTCAAGAGCGTCGCGCGTCTGGGCTATGCCATCGCTGCGCGGACGCCGGCCGAGTCGGAGGCGCGCGGGATTGAAATCGCCGAGGCGATCACGCTCGAGCCCAGCGAGCCGGAGGCGGCTGCCGGCGCACCGGAGAGCGCAGAGGACCCTTTCGAGACCGCGCCCGAGGCATCCGTGCCGGAGGCGCAACCTGAGCCGGGAGCCGACGCGTCGGATATCGACCTGACGATCTCCTTGGAGGTCGATGAGGAGATCTTTGTCGGCGAGGCGGCCGAATCCGCGCCTTCTGAAACCGTCGAGGCGGCTGGGCCCGTGGCAGTCACGCCACCGTCCGCGCCCGAGCCGGTCGCCTACGCGGCACTGCCCGATGAGATCGACGACGAGATCCTGGAGATCTTCATCGAGGAATCCGAGGAGGAGCTGGCCAATATCACCGGCTATCTCCCGCGCTGGCTGGACGATGCCGAGGATCGCGAGGCGCTGGTGGATATGCGCCGCTCCTTCCATACCCTGAAGGGCAGCGGGCGCCTGGTCGGGGCCATGCGCCTGGGCGAATTCGCCTGGGCGAATGAGAGCCTGCTGAACCGGTTGATCGAGGGCACGCTGGCGCGCAACGATACGGTCTGCGCGCTGCTGGAACGTTCCGCCTTGGCGTTACCCGAGCTGATCGCACAGATCCGCGACCGCAGTGAGACCCACCAGCCGATCGAAACCTTGATGCAGCTCACGCATGCCGCTGCCCGCGGTGAGGCGGTGGACCTGGCCGAGCTGGACCCGTCGGCCTCGGCGCTGGAGCCGGTGTCGATGCCGGATCTGGACCTGGAGACGTTCGACGGGGAAGGGCACGAACTCGCCGTCGAGGCCGAAGGCATAGACCCGTTCCTGTCCCCGGGCGCCGAGCCCGCTGAGTCCGTGTCCATCGACCCGGTACTCTATGAAATCTTCAGCACCGAATCGCGCGATCATCTGGTGATCATCCGCCAGTTCCTGGCGGCCTGCCGGGAATCCGCGGAGGGCTGTTATATCGATGACGACCTGCTCCGCGCGTTGCACACCCTGCACGGCAGTGCCCGCATGGCCGGGGCGGGTGCCATCGCCGAGGTCGCCTACGAACTCGAAAAGTACGGCAAGGCGCTGCGCAATGACCGCCTGCCGATGAGCCAGGAGGGCGGGTCCCTGGCGGAGCAGGCCATGTATTTGATCGAGGACCTGCTACAGGAGCTGCCCGGTCCGACCGGCATCCAGACGCCGAGCGCCGACCTGGTGGCCGCCATCGCCGCCCTGCCGCGTACCACCGCGAACGTGGATCACATCCCCTCGGCCGAGGTACCCGAGGAGAATGACGCCGACGAGCCGGGCCCCGGCTGGCCGGTGGAGGAGATTGAGCTGCCGGGCGCCCCGGCAATGGATGTGTTCGCCGGGTTCGAACCGGAGGCCGAGGACATCTTTGCGGAAGCGGGGGCTGAAGCGGGGGCCGAGACGGAAGCCGAGCCCGTGATCGAGCCCGTCGAGGCGGCACCGGAGGCCATCCCGGAGACCGGGGATGAAGCCCCGGCAGCGAGCTTCGAGGCCCCGCCCAGCGACGTGCCCGAGGCCTCGGACCTGCCGGCCGCCGAGATCGAGGCGACCCTGCCCGAGTCGGCACCCGAGACCGAGGTGCCGCGGGCGGTGCCCGCCCCGCTGCACGCGGGCGACGAGGCCTGGGTGGATTTCGATTACGCCGAGGTCGATACGGAGCTGCTCGACATCTTCCTGGAGGAAGGCGATGAGATCCTCGGGGCCATCGACGCCACCTTGCAGCGCTGGATGGATGCGCCCGACGATACCGCCCTGATGGCGCACCTGCAGCGTCACCTGCATACCTTGAAAGGCGGCGCGCGCATGGCCTGCATCACCGCCATCGGTGATCTGAGCCACGCCCTGGAATCCCTGCTGACCGCCGTGGTCGAGGGGCAGGTGGCGCCGAGTCAAGTATTGTTCGATGCCCTGTTGGCCGCCCAGGACCGTCTGTCGCATATGTTGGAGGCCGCCCGCGGTCAGCGTCCGATGCGCTCCGCGACGGGCTTGATCGCCCAGTTGGAGTCCCTGCACCAGGGCACCGTCCACGCCTTCACCCTGCCCGAGGTATCCGACGCCGAGGATTCGCTCGCCGAAACGGCTGTCGCCGAGGCGCCACCCGAGGCGGCCGAGCCCCTGGCGGTGGAGGCCGAAGATCGTCGGCAGACGCGGCGTACCCAGCAGGAGCTGGTGCGCGTGCGTGCCGATCTGCTCGACGACATGGTCAACTTCGCCGGTGAGATCAGCATCTACCGTTCGCGTCTGGAGCAGCAGGTCGGCAGCATGCGCTTCAACCTAGGCGAGCTGGGGCAGACCGTGGACCGCCTGCGCGAGCAGTTGCGCAAGCTCGAAATCGAGACCGAGACGCAGGTGCTGTTCCGCTACGAGCGCGACGGCGGTGCCGCAGACGAGCATTTCGATCCCTTGGAGATGGACCGCTATTCGCAGTTGCAGCAGTTGTCACGTTCCATGATGGAAGGTATCGGCGACCTGGTCAGCATCCAGGGGCTGCTCGATAACATCACCCGTGAGTCCGAGACCCTGCTGGTGCAACAGTCGCGGGTCAACACGGAGCTGCAAGAGGGGTTGATGCGCACCCGCATGGTGCCGTTCTCGGGGCTCGCCCCGCGCATGCGCCGGATCATCCGCCAGGCCTGCCAGGAGCTGGGCAAACGCGCCGAGCTGAGTCTGGAGGGTGCCGAGGGCGAGATGGACCGCACCGTGATCGACCGCATCATCGCGCCGATCGAGCACATGCTGCGCAACGCGCTGGCCCACGGCATCGAGAGCCCGGAGCAGCGCAAGGCGGCCGGCAAGCGCGCGGCGGGCAGCATCAAGGTCAGCCTGGGCCGCGACGGCTCCGAGGTGGTGATCCGCCTGGCCGATGACGGCGCCGGCATGAATCTCGCGGCGATCCGCCGCAAGGCGCAGGAACGTGGACTGATCCCCGAAGGCACCGAGCTCTCCGACAGCGATGTGATGCAATTCGTGCTGGAGACCGGCTTCAGTACCGCCGAACAGGTTTCGCAGATCTCCGGCCGCGGCGTCGGCATGGACGTGGTCAACAGCGAGGTCAAGCAGCTGGGCGGTTCGCTGCACATCGATTCCGTGCCTGGACAGGGCACGACCTTCACCATCCGCCTGCCGTTCACCTTGGCCATCAGCCAGTCGCTGCTGGTGCAGGTGCGCGATGAAATCTACGCCATCCCGTTCACCGGCATCGAGGGCATCGTGCGCATGGCCCAGGACGACCTGGCGGGTCATCTCCAGGATGTCGGTACCCGCTTCGACTACGCCGGTCACAGCTATCCGGTGCAGAGCCTGGGCATCCTGCTCGGGCACGGCGCGCCGGTGCTCGGGCCGGGCGCGCCGAAGCGCTTGCCGCTGCTGTTGGTACGCTCCGGCGATCAGCGCATGGCGCTACAGGTCGACGCCCTGCTCGGTAGCCGCGAGACCGTGGTCAAGTCGGTCGGTCCGCAGATCAGCACCGTGCGCGGGATCTCCGGCGCGACCATTCTTGGCGACGGCCGGGTGGTGCTGATCCTGGATCTGGGCGGCCTGCTACGCGCCGGCGGCGTCGGTCTGAAGCTGGACTTCGCCGCTACTGCCGTGCAGAAGCCCGCCGAGCGCCGGCTGACGGTGATGGTGGTCGACGATTCCATCACGGTGCGCAAGGTCACCAGCCGTCTTCTGGAGCGCAACGGCATGCAGGTGGTCACCGCCAAGGACGGCGTCGACGCGGTCGCCAAGCTGCAAGAGACCCTCCCCGACGCCATGCTGCTGGATATCGAGATGCCGCGCATGGACGGCTTCGAGTTGGCGATCCATATCCGCAACGAACCCCGGCTGCGTGCGATCCCGATCATCATGATCACCTCGCGCACCGGCGACAAACACCGCAAACGCGCGATGGAGATCGGCGTGGACCGCTACCTGGGCAAGCCGTACCAGGAGAGTGAACTGCTCGATAACATCAAGCGCCTGACAGAGGAGCGGAAGGTCAATGGATGATGCGCGGATGCAGTCGCTGCGTGTTGCATTGATCACCGACCGGGACGTGCAGGGCAGAAATCTGCGGGAGCTGCTCGAAGTCAACGGGTTGGCCGTGAGCCTGCACCAGACCATCTGCGATTACGATCCGGCGGCGACCGGTCCGGGGCAGGTGGATGTCTTGCTGGTCAACCTGGATGACCACACCAGCCATGAATTGGATCGGCTGGAGTCCTTGATCGAGCATTCCACGGTGCCCATCCTGTTCAATGAGGGCGGCATCCGCGGCAGCGACGAGTGGTGCCGGAGGCTGATCGCTAAACTGGCCGGGCTGGCGCGCTATCGCGTGGAACCGCCAGTGGCGGCCGTGTCCGGCGCCGGGCCCTGTCCGGGCGGGCTGCTGCGGTCGGCCGGTGAGACCGGCGCCGCGGCCCCCGCGAGCTTGCGCCTGGTGGAACCACGAAGTCCCGCGCCAGAGCGTGATCACGAGCCTGCCGCGCGGATCTGGGTGTTGGGCGCCTCGCTCGGTGGCCCGCAGGCGCTGAAGGTATTTCTGAGCCATTTACCGCCCGGGCTGCCGGTCGGCTTGGTGATCGCGCAGCATATCGGCAAGACCTTTGTACCGCTGTTGGCGGAGCAGTTGGACCGTATCTCGCCGTTGCGGGTGTTGCCCGCCGCGGCGGATCGCCCGGTGTGCGCCGGCGAGGCGGTACTGGTGCCGGTCGACCGGCGCTTCCGGCTTACCGAGCATGGGATCGTGCGGCTGACCGATGAGCCAATGCGGGGCGCCCACAAGCCGTGCATCGACGAGGTGCTGGAAGAGGTCGCAGGCTGCTATGGCGAGCGTGCCAGCACCATCATCTTCAGCGGCATGGGTGAGGATGGCGCACGCGGGGCCCAGGCGGTCGAGGCGGGCGGCGGGACGGTCTGGGCGCAGGACGCCGAGAGCTGCGTGATCAGCAGCATGCCGGACGCCGTGCGCAAGCGCGGTTGCGTGACGTTCAGCGGCACCCCGGCGGAATTGGCCGCCTGTCTCGCGGCCGAGTATGCGGTGCAGGCCACGGCGACCTGAGGGGCACGGTTGTGGCCCCATCTCAAGGAGAGCAAGCATGTTGACGACGGTCCAGGATACCTTGCGGGCGCTGATCATCCCGATGGGCGCGCGCAATCTGTTGTTGCCCAACGTGGCGGTGGCGGAGATTGTGCCCTATGTCCGCGCCACCGCGGTGCCCGACGCGCCGGATTGGCTGCTGGGCGCGCTGAACTGGCGCGGCGTCAGAATTCCGTTGATTTCCTACGATGGCCTGTATGACCTCGACAACCCGGGCGAGTACGGACGGGCCCGCATCGCCGTGCTCAACACGCTGCATGTCGACAGCGGCCTGTCGTTCTATGCCGTGGTGACCTCGGGCATCCCGCAGCTCAAGCGGGTGAACGCCGAGACGCTACAGGAGACGGCTGCCGAGGCCGGCACAGATGTGCTGTCGCAGGTGCAGCTCGGCGACCTTCAGGCGGTGGTCCCCGACCTGGCCGCGCTGGAGTCGAAGGTGGCCGACGGCTGGCGGCGGGTGGCCTGAGACCAGCGTCAGGCACCGCGCGGCTGGCGCAGATCACCCCACACAGCCTGGAGCGCCGCCATCGCCGTGAGCGCCGCCGTCTCCGTGCGCAGGATGCGCGGTCCCAGGCGCAACCGCAGGTAGCCGTGCGCGCTGGCGCGTTCGCGTTCCGCCGGACTCAAACCACCCTCCGGCCCGACCAGCAGGCTGACCGCGCTGAGCGGGCCGCCCAGTTCACCCAGATCGGCCACGCAGACATCCCCCTCCGGATCGAGAAACAGCTTGTGTGTCACGACGCTCGGCGCGGACAGCCAGCGTTCCAGGGACTGAACCGGCAATAATTCGGGCAGGCGGCTGCGCCCGGACTGCTCGCAGGCGTGCATGATGATGCCGCCCCAATGCCGCAGGCGTTTCTCCTCGCGCTCACCGCTCAGCCGGACCTGGCTGCGCGCGGTGTCCAACGGCACGATGCGCCGCACGCCCAGCTCGACGGCCTTCTGAAGGGTGAAATCCATGCGCTCGCCGCGCGAGATGCCCTGGGCGAGCTCGATGCCCAGCGGCGACTCGGTCGCGCGCACCTGCACGGCGAGGATGCGTGCGCGCGCCTGATCCTTATGCGCCGCGGTCAGCTCCGCGGCATAGTCGTTGCCATCGCCGTTGAACAAGCTCACGCCGTCGCCGACCCGCAGCCGCAACACCCGGATCACATGCCCGGCCGCGCGCGCATCCAGCGTGGCCTCGGAGCCGGGGTGCAGTGCCACCGGGAGATAGATGCGGGGTATCGGCATAGCGTGGTCTAAACCCGCGCGGGTGATTATCCGCCGAGTCCCAGGTTTCGCCACAACGCCACCGTCGGACCGGCGGTGTTCATGGTGTAGAAGTGCAGACCGGGTGCGCCGTGTTCGAGCAGGGTGCGGCACAGTTCGCTGACCACGTCCTCGCCGAAGGCGCAGATCGAGGCCTTGTCATCGCCGAAGCCTTCCAGACGTTTGCGTATCCAGCGCGGGATCTCCGCGCCGCAGGCGTCCGAGAAGCGCGCCAGCTGGGTGTAATTGGTGATCGGCATGATGCCCGGCACGATCGGCAGGCCCACACCAAGCCGCTCGCAGGCATCGACGAAGCGGAAATAGGCATAGGGGTTGTAGAAATACTGGGTGATCGCGCTGTCGGCGCCGGCCTCGACCTTGCGTTTGAAATTGGCGAGGTCCTTCTCGGCGCTGGCCGCCTGGGGATGGAATTCCGGATACGCGGCGACCTCGATGTGAAACCGCCGGCCGGTCTCGGCGCGGATGAATTCCACCAGTTCGTTGGCGTAGCGGAATTCGCCGGCCTCGCGCATGCCCGAGGGCATGTCGCCGCGCAGCGCGACGATCTGGCCGATGCCGGCGGCCCGGTAGGCGTTCAGAATCTCGCGGATGTTTTCCCGGGTCGAGCCGATGCACGACAGGTGCGGCGCGGCGTCGATACCGGAATCGCGCTGGATCTCGCTCACGGTGTCGAAGGTGCGGTCGCGGGTGGAGCCGCCGGCGCCGAAGGTCACCGAGAAGAAACGCGGCTTTAACGCGGCCAGTTCGGCACGCACGCCACGCAGTTTCTCCGCGCCTTCGTCGGACTTGGGCGGGAAAAACTCAAAGCTGAAGACGCGCGGGTGTTTTTTCTGTGAGTGCATGAGGGTTCAACCGTCCAGGCGCAGAGAATCACGGGGCGACCGCCCAGGCGCTCAGCAACGTCGTATCGAAGCGCCAGGCCGCAGCGGCCCGAGCGGGGTCGGTGAAGAAGCCATTCCGGCTTTCATCCATTCCCCTCGGACCTCTGCGCCTCGATGGCGACAGGTTTTGCGGCGTGTACTCGCTGCCTTGGCGGTTCAACCAGGCATCAATACCGATAGTGATTCGGCTTGTACGGGCCGTCCATCGGCACACCGATGTAGTCGGCCTGGGCCTGCGAGAGCCGGGTCAGGTGGGCGCCGATCTTCTTCAGGTGCAGGTGCGCGACCTTCTCATCGAGGATTTTCGGCAGCACGTAGACCTGCTTTTCATAGTTGTCGCCGCGGCTGAACAGCTCCATCTGGGCCATCACCTGATTGGTGAACGACGCCGACATCACGAAGCTCGGGTGGCCGGTGGCGCAGCCCAGATTCACCAGGCGGCCCTTGGCCAGCACGATGATCCGTTTGCCGTCGGGGAAGATCACATGGTCGACCTGCGGCTTGATCTCTTCCCACTGATATTTTTCCAGCGAGGCGATGTCGATCTCGGAATCGAAGTGGCCGATGTTGCAGACGATAGCCTGGTCCTTCATCGCCGCCATGTGGTCGTGGACGATCACATTCTCGTTGCCGGTGGTGGTGACGAAGATGTCGCCGAGCTTGCAGGCCTCGTCCATGGTGACCACGCGATAACCTTCCATCGCCGCCTGCAGCGCGCAGATCGGGTCGATCTCGGTGATCCAGGTGGTCGCGCCCATGCCGCGGAAGGCCTGCGCACAACCCTTGCCGACGTCGCCGTAGCCGAGCACCACGCAGATCTTGCCGGCGATCATCACGTCGGTGGCGCGCTTGATGCCGTCGATCAGCGATTCGCGGCAGCCGTAGAGATTGTCGAACTTGCTCTTGGTCACCGAGTCGTTGACGTTCATCGCCGGCCACAGCAGTTCGCCGCGCTCCTGCATCTGATACAGGCGGTGCACCCCGGTGGTGGTCTCCTCGGTCACGCCCTTGATGGCCTTGCCAATGCGGGTCCACTTCTTCGGCTCGGCGGCCATGCTCTTGCGGACCAGGTTCAGGAACACCTTCCACTCCTCGTTGGCGCCCGGCTTGGCCTCTGGCACCTTGCCCGCGGCCTCGTATTCCGTGCCCTTGTGAACGAGCATGGTGGCGTCGCCGCCGTCGTCGAGGATCATGTTCGGGCCCGTTGATTTACCATCAGGGCCGTCCGGCCAGGTCAGCGCCTGCTCGGTGCACCACCAGTATTCCTCCAGGGTCTCGCCCTTCCAGGCATACACGGGAATGCCCTCGGCGGCGATGGCCGCGGCGGCGTGGTCCTGGGTGGAGTAGATGTTGCACGAGGCCCAGCGCACCTGCGCGCCGAGTTTGACCAGGGTCTCGATCAGCACGGCGGTCTGGATGGTCATGTGCAGCGAGCCGGTGATGCGTGCGCCCTTGAGCGGTTGCTGTTTGGCGAATTCCTCGCGCAAGGCCATCAGGCCGGGCATCTCGGTCTCGGCGATGGCGATCTCTTTGCGGCCCCAGGCGGCCTGGGTGATGTCGGCGACTTTGTAGTCGGTGAAATTCGGATCGGTGACTGCGTTCATGTAAATAGCTCCTTTACAGAACGAGCGCCGTTTGTGAATGGCCTCTGCTCCGAGCCTGGCAGGGTCGTGCCCTGTTGCAACGCTCCTCGGAGAGAGGGGTTCGGTTCAATCAATTGCGAAATTCAAAATCTTCAATACGAAGGCGCGAAAGGCGCGCGAAGGAAAGCCGAGATTAATGTAAAAGGGAAAGACCTTCGCGCGTCATGGTTCAGTAAACGATATTCATTTCGCTTTCATTCAGTTTTTTCCTATGTGCGCCTCCCGCGCCCTCGCGCAGGATCGCGGCCTTGTCGGTGCGCTCCCAGGGCAGGTCGATGTCCTCGCGGCCGAAGTGTCCGTAGCTGGCGGTCTGCCGGTAGATCGGCCGCAGCAGGTCGAGCATGGTGATGATGCCCCAGGGGCGCAGGTCGAAATGCTCGCGCACCAGCTTCACGATCACGGCGTTGTCGACCGTGTGGGTGCCGAAGGTCTCGATGCTGATCGAGGTTGGTTCGGCCACGCCGATCGCATACGACACCTGGATCTCGCAACGCTCGGCCAAGCCGGCGGCGACGATGTTCTTGGCCACATAGCGGCCGGCATAGGCGGCCGAGCGGTCGACCTTGGACGGGTCCTTGCCGGAGAACGCGCCGCCGCCGTGGCGGGCCATGCCGCCGTAGGTATCGACGATAATCTTGCGCCCGGTCAGGCCGCAGTCGCCCATCGGACCGCCGATCACGAACTTGCCGGTCGGGTTGATATGGAAGCGGGTGTCCTTGTGCAGCCACTCGGCCGGCAGGATCGGCTTGATGATCAGGTCCATCACCGCGTCCCGCAGATCCTTGTCGCTGATCTCCGGCGCGTGCTGGGTCGACAGCACCACCGCGTCGCAAGCCACCGGGCGGCCATTCTCGTAGCGGAAGGTCACCTGCGATTTGGCGTCGGGGCGCAGCCACGGCAGTTCGCCGTTCTTGCGCACCTCGGCCTGGCGGCGCACCAGCCGGTGCGCGTAGTTGATCGGCGCCGGCATCAGCACATCGGTCTCGTTGGTGGCGTAGCCGAACATCAGACCCTGGTCGCCGGCGCCCTGGTTCTCGCGGTCGCCGCGGTCCACGCCCTGGTTGATGTCGGGTGACTGCTGGCCGAGCGCGTTGAGCATCGCGCAGGTGGCGCCGTCGAAACCGACGTCCGAGCTGGTATAGCCGATCTCGCAGACCACCTTGCGCACGATCTGTTCGTATTCGATGCCCTTGGCCTGGGTGGTGACCTCACCGGCCAGCACCACCATGCCGGTCTTGGTCAGGGTCTCGCAGGCCACGCGCGCATGCGGATCCTGATCGATGATGGCGTCCAGGATGGCGTCCGAGATCTGGTCGGCCATTTTGTCCGGGTGACCTTCGGAGACGGATTCGGAGGTAAACAGATAATTTTGCGACATGCGTGTGGGTTCCCTACGGTGACGAATTCTAAAGCGGCAGTAGTGTACTGGTATCTGCCCAGCAGCGCGAGTTCGGCGGCCCGTGACCCGTCGCGGTGTGGGGTATCCGCCGCGACGGCGACTGGCCGAGGACGGGCCTCGACAAGTTCAGGTCGAACGGGAAACTTGAACAGGGCTTCTTTATACTCTGGGCTCGCGCGGTCGCCCGTCGCGTCATTGCCGTGCCGTGAGTCGAAAACCCAACCAGGAGTCAGCCCATGGTCAGTTTAGAAACGCCCGTGTGTGATTTTGGCCGCCCGGCCCCCGATTTCGCCCTGCCCGGGGTGGACGGCAAGGTCTGGACGCTGGAATCCTGCCGCGGTCCCAAGGGGCTGTTGGTGATGTTCATCTGCAACCACTGCCCCTATGTCCAGGCGGTACTCGATCGCCTCGTCCGCGATACCCGCGAGCTGCGCGAACACGGCATCCACAGCGTGGCGATCATGTCCAACGACCCGGCCGATTACCCCGAAGACTCCTTTGAAAACATGCAGAAGATCGCCCGTGTGCAGGCCTTCCCGTTCCCCTATCTGCTCGATCAGACCCAGGCGGTCGCGCGTGCCTACGGGGCTGTGTGTACGCCGGACTTCTTCGGCTACGGGGCCGACCTGCGCCTGCAATACCGCGGGCGTCTGGACGCCAGCCGCAAGGAGGCGGCCCCCGCCGACGCCCGCCGCGACCTGTTCGAGGCCATGACCGAGGTGGCGCGGACCGGACACGGCCCGGCCGAGCAGATACCCAGCATGGGCTGTTCGATCAAATGGTCGCGCGAAGCCTGAGCCCGGCCGGCCATGGCGGGTAGCGAGAGTTTCTACCGCGAAGAGCCCCTGGAGGTGCGCCCGGCGCGGTTGCCGGCCGAGGTCTACAACCTGGCCCATCGACTGCTGGTGCGTGGCGGGGCCGCGTGCCTGTTCGTGCCGATCCGCGCGATCCAATACCTGGCCGTGATCGACGCCGAGGAGATCATCTTCGTCGATCCTGAGGCCAAGCACCTGATCGAACTGGCCTGGTGCGCATTCCGTCCGCAGGCGCGCGCGGCCCTGTCCGAGCCGGTGGACTATCAGATTCACCTTTATCTGGACAAGGGGCGGGAGATCCTGCCGCGCCTGCAAGGCGAATTCTTCAAGGCCTTGCAGACGATGGAACGGCGTACCGCGCCGGAGCCGAGTGCCGCCCCGCAGGTCCTGGCGTTTCCCGCGGACCGTACCCCCAATAAATAATCGGTATAGACCAATAAGAATTGCGCATGATGCAGCGCGCCGGCCCTGCCCCGGTCGCTTGCCCCCCGCAGTCTTCTAAGGGAGAATACCGCGCTCGATTGCCCCCGGGGACAGGGCCGCGTTACAGGTGCCTGCCCACGGATTGCCACTTACGGATTTGCACAGCACGGCCTCTGCGTAGCAGCCACGAGGCCGTGAATTTCAACCGACGTTAGGGCAGCACGACCTGGACCTGCCGCCAGGCACGACGGGTGCTGGCTGCAAACGGCATAACCTGCCGTGCCGAGGTCTGCCGCGGACAGACCCGGTTCAAGCCGATTCTGAATTTGACAGGAGACAACCATGCCGTCACGCAAAGAACTAGCCAATGCCATCCGCGCCCTCAGTATGGATGCCGTTCAAAAGGCCAAATCGGGCCACCCCGGCGCCCCGATGGGCATGGCGGACATTGCCGAGGTGCTGTGGAACGACTTCCTCAAGCACAACCCGCAGAATCCCAAATGGTATGACCGCGACCGCTTCGTGCTTTCCAACGGTCACGGCTCGATGCTGATCTACTCGCTGTTGCATCTGACCGGCTACGACCTGCCGATGGACGAGCTGAAGAACTTCCGCCAGCTGCACTCCAAGACCCCCGGCCACCCCGAATACGGCTATGCCCCCGGCGTCGAGACCACCACCGGTCCGCTCGGCCAGGGCATCACCAACGCCGTCGGCATGGCCATCGCCGAGAAGGTCATGGCCGGCCAGTTCAACCGCGACGGTCATCACATCGTCGACCACTACACCTACG
>JBHEOS010000239.1:0-523 GCA_046260695.1 Gammaproteobacteria bacterium | reverse complement strand
CGGGAAATCAGTTCAATTCCGGATCCCGGCCTGACGGCCTGCATCCGGGCTACGGACTCTGCGGATGTGATTACGATCTGTAGCCAGTTTCAAACCTCGCCTCTGATCGTTGTCAGGCCACCTCAAGCTCTACATGCACACGCCGGCCAAGAGCAGTCGCAATATTCACCAAGGCATCAAGCGAAAAACGCGACACACGACCACGCAAAAGATCGTTGATGCGCGGCTGCGTCACACCGCACCGGCTGGCGGCTTCAACCTGTGTCCAGCCGCTGTCTTCCACAATTGCAGCGATCTTCTGCATAAGTTCGGCGCGGGCCCGCAGATTGGCAGCCTCCTCGGGTGTATCGGCAATCGCGTCCCACACACTGGCGTAGCTCTCGACTTTGCTCATTTTCGCCCCCTCATCAGTTGGGTGTAGCGTTCTCTGGCAACGTCAATGTCGCGTTTGGACGTGGTTTGCGTCTTCTTCGTGAAGACGTGGAGGACATACACGGCATCGGCCAATCGCGCGGTATAGATG
>JBHEOS010000238.1:0-524 GCA_046260695.1 Gammaproteobacteria bacterium | reverse complement strand
CCTCACCGAGATCCAGACCGGTAAGTTCGCCCGGGAATTCATCCTGGAGAACCAGGCCGGCGCGGCCACTCTGAAGGCCAGCCGTCGCATCGCCCGTGAGCATCCCATCGAAGTGGTGGGCAGCAAACTGCGCGACATGATGCCCTGGATCAAGGCCAACAAGATCGTCGACAAGTCGAAGAACTAAGCGTCGCGTCGCGCCGCAGAGGCAAGATACAAGAGGCAAGAGGCAAGGAGGGTTTGACCCTTTTTTGTCTCTTGCCTCTTGTCACTTGTAACTTTCCCTATGCTTCCCATTGCACCTGAAGGTCGTCCCTACGTTGCCCTGTCGGCTATGGTCGTCGCTGGCACCCATGCCTTGTGGGGAGCTGAACTGGCTTGGCCCAGCTGGATCCTGCTGGCCCTGGCGTTTCTCATCTTCCGCGACTTCAGTCGGGTGGTCGCTGCCCGGGCCCTGGCCGTGATCAGTCCCGTGGACGGCGTGGTGACCGAGGTGATCGAACAACGTGATCCCTATGTGGGGC
>JBHEOS010000237.1:0-525 GCA_046260695.1 Gammaproteobacteria bacterium | reverse complement strand
TCGGCCGCGATATCGAGTGCGCGTACCGCCTGGCCCGCTTTTGCTGTCCGGCCCGCTTCGGCGAGTTTCTCGTCGAGGCTGATCTCGCCGCTCGACAGGATCGTGAGCCGCCAATGCGCCGCGGTCGCGATCGCCCCGGTCGACGTCGCCCGGGCCTTGCCTTGCCCATTGCCGAGCATGTAGTTGGCTGCATCAGCCGCTTTTCCATCTATTTCAGCGAGTTCGTCGAGCGCCAGCAGCATGCCGTTCGAGCGCTCGGCAACGCCTTCCAGGCCGTTGTCGGTCGCTCGCCAGCGCCGGACGCCGTCGGGACCCCGCCACACGGAAGCCGCGCAACCGAGCAGGGTAGACTTGCCACATGACGACCCACCGCGAAGATGCAGCATGGAGTTTTCCAGCCCGAGTGGTTCGACAAGGGGGCCGGTGAATGCGGTCGCGACCGCGACCACGAGCAGCGGGTTTCCGGATGCAAGGGCAGCGATCTCATCACGCCAGCCGTCGAGTGTTCCGCCATCAGCCGCTGAT
>JBHEOS010000236.1:0-529 GCA_046260695.1 Gammaproteobacteria bacterium | reverse complement strand
CCGTCTTCACCGCCTCTTCTTGCAGGTCCGGCGGGTAGCCGTATTTGTTGAGGATGCGCTTCACCATCACGCGGATTTTGGCGCGGGCGCTTTCGCGCAGGGTCCAGTCGATGGTGACACTCTTGCGGACCTGGGTGATCAGTTCGGCGGCGATGACTTTGAGCTTGTCGTTGCCCATGGCCTGCACGGCGGATTCATTCGCGGCCAGGGCGTCATAGAAGGCAACTTCGTCGTCGGTCAAGCCTAGATTTGCGCCGCGTTTGGTGGCGGCGTCCATTTCCTTGGCCAGTTTGATGAGTTCTTCGATGACCTCTTGCGTGGCGATGGCGCGGTTGTGGTAGGCGTTGAGGGTTTTCTTCAGCTTTTCGCTGAACAATTGCGACTGGACGAGGTTGTGCTTGGAGCGGACCTTCAGTTCGTCCTTGAGGAGTTTTTCCAACAGCTCGGCGGCGACGTTCTTGTGTTTGAGGCCGCGCACTTCGGCGAGGAACTGGTCGGACAGGATGCTGAGGTCGGGTTTGGGTAGACC
>JBHEOS010000235.1:0-529 GCA_046260695.1 Gammaproteobacteria bacterium | reverse complement strand
TGCGCAGGTTGAGCCCGCTCGACAGCACATCGTTCGAGGTGATCCCGCCCTTGCTGATCAGGAAACCGATGTCGGTCGGCAGCCGGTGCACCACCTCCATCAGAAACGCCGAGACCATCTCGCCGAAGGCCAGCCGGGTCTGCTCATCGGCGAAGCTCATCTCCTGCCGGCTGGTGAAGATCGCGGCGGTCAGGCCCCGCGCATGGATCGCCCCGATGCGCTCCATCACACTTTCCAACAGCCGCTTGTCCTGGTCGGGGAGGCGGGCCACATCGACCTCGACCGGTGCGACATCGGGTTCTTCGAGCAGGCGCTGCAATTGCCGCGTGGTCTTGCTCACATGCGAACCGATCAGCACGATGCCGGGTTGGCCGTCGCGCACAGTGCGGCGCATATCCTCTGCGGCGACCGGCTGCGGCGGCAGCGCGGCGAGCGCGCTGACGATGCCGGCGGCGCTGCGGCACAGGAAACGTTTGCCCTGAGCGGCGGCGGCATTCAGATTCGCGGCGAAGGCCGCCAGATCCGCATG
>JBHEOS010000234.1:0-531 GCA_046260695.1 Gammaproteobacteria bacterium | reverse complement strand
AGGACGTACAGCGCGGCGATCTGCCAGCCGACCATCCCGGCGAGCATGACCACCCCGATCTGGTTGATCAACGGCGAGGTGATCAGGAACGTCAGCGTCACCCCGAGCGGCACCCCGGCGGCGACGAAGCCGATGAACAGCGGCACCGAGGAGCAGGAGCAGAACGGGGTGATCGCGCCGAACACCGCCGCCAGCGCGAACCCGACCGCCACGTGGCGACCGACGATCAGGTCACGCACCTTCTCCGGTGGTACCGCGGACCGCGCCAACGAGATCGGCGTCCGTGGCGGCTCGCATCGACGAGTCCGACGTCGCGCAGGACCTTGAGGTGGAACGAGAGCCGGTTGGCTTTGACGGCCAGCTCCTCCTCGAGGTCGCAGTGGCAGCGGGGCCCCTGGCTGGCAAGGATGTCCAGCACCGCGAGCCGGGTCGGGTCGCCGAGGGCACGGAAGACCTCGACCCGCGGGACCCCACCGACGTCGCCGGTGCGGTCCGTCGCGGGCGCGACCTGCGCTGTTGATCGTCCAACCA
>JBHEOS010000233.1:0-531 GCA_046260695.1 Gammaproteobacteria bacterium | reverse complement strand
CAAGGTCAACCCGCCCGAGCGCCACCATCCCGATCCCAAGAACCGGCGTCGGGGCAAGGCACCCGAGCCAAAGACCACCGGTCATTCCTGGGACGGGATCGAGGAATATGACAACCCGATGCCGCGCTGGTGGCTGTGGATCTTTTACGCCACGATCATCTGGGGGGTGTGGTATGTCATCGCCTATCCTGCCTGGCCGCTCGTGCAGGGTGCGACCGAGGGCTACAAGACCTGGTCGACGCGCGAAAATGTCGCAAGCCTCGTGATGCCGAGGCTGCGGTGGCGGGCGAGGAGATCTTCCTCAACAACTGTGCGGCCTGTCACATGGAAGACGGCAGCGGCATGGCAGCCCTCGGGGCACCAGCGCTGAACGACCAGATCTGGCTGTATGGCGGCGATTACGAGACGCTCATCGAAACGGTCACATATAGCCGCTACGGTGTCATGCCGCCCTGGAACGTGCGTCTGTCGGACGCCGAGGTGCGTGCGGTGGCGGTCTATGTGCACCAGCTTGGCGGCGGCGAGTAGCGC
>JBHEOS010000232.1:0-532 GCA_046260695.1 Gammaproteobacteria bacterium | reverse complement strand
GTCCTGCAGGCCATGGGCCACGACGCATCGGCGGCTTCGACGGCCCTGCGGGTTTCGCTCGGGCCGGACACGACCGAAGACGACGTCACGCGCTTTGCCGAGACATGGGCGAGGCTCTGGCGCAGGCATCAGGCCCGCTCGGCCTGACAAACAGGAGAGACGCAATGGCTCTAGACGAAACGCAGGTCAAGGAAGGCGTCGATCGTGACACGGTCGATGCGGTGCGGCAGGTCGGCGGCGCCTACAAATACGGTTGGGAAACCGATATCGAGATGGACTATGCGCCGCTCGGTCTCGACGAGAGCATCGTGCGCCTGATCTCCGAAAAGAACGGAGAGCCGGAATGGATGACCGACTGGCGCGTCGCGGCCTATAACCGCTGGCTCGAGAAGAAAGAGCCCACCTGGGCGATGATCGACTACCCCAAGATCGATTTCCAGAACCAGTATTACTACGCGCGGCCCAAGTCGATGCAGGTCAAGCCCGAATCGCTCGACGATGTCGATCCCAAGCTGCTCGCGACCTACGAAAA
>JBHEOS010000231.1:0-537 GCA_046260695.1 Gammaproteobacteria bacterium | reverse complement strand
TGCGCGCCTGGTTGTTCGCCATCGCCATCGCCATGCTGGGCGTGGTCGGGTTGGAATACCTGGGCCTGGTCCAGGCCGACGAGGCCTTCCCGCCCTATCGCGCCGGGCAACTGGTCTGGGCCGAGAATCTGCTCGGGGGCATCCTGTTCGGCATCGGCATGACGCTTGCCAGCGGCTGCGGCAGCAAGACGCTGATCCGTGTCGGCGGCGGCAACCTGAAGTCTGTCGTGGTCATGCTGGTGATCGCGGTGATCGCCTACTTCATGATCAACCCCTTCTTCGGCAGCGACCAGACCTTGTTCACCGTGCTGTTCTACGACTGGCTGCGGCCGTTGGCGGTGAACTTCACGACCCGTCAGGACCTGGGCAGCCTGATCGCCGGCGCCGAGCAGGCCGTCACCGCGCGCCTGATCATCGGCACTGTGCTGGGCGTAGCACTGCTGGTGGTGGTGTTCAAATCGGCAGATTTCCGCGGTCGCTTCGATAATATCCTGGGTGGACTGGTGGTCGGCCTGACGGTGCTCGGCGCCTGGTACC
>JBHEOS010000230.1:0-547 GCA_046260695.1 Gammaproteobacteria bacterium | reverse complement strand
ACCCAGGGCACGCCGCACCAGCCGGATTCCGATACGGACCTCAACTTCATCCACGAACCATTCACTGCCCATCATCTGGCCGCGCGCCAATGCCGTTCTGATCAGCGTGAATTCGTCTTCCTGGATGGCAGATCCCACCTACGAAAAGGGAACGGGAATATTTATTGCTCACCCTCCATCGCCTTCCGCATCGCATCGAATCCAGGTCAACCTCACCGAGCTGATGCTGAAACTGCGCCCGATAGACTTGGCGAATCGTCACTGGCGTCGATGATAAAGCGGTTCAGGATGGCCTGCCAGTTACTCCTCAGGCGCCTGCCTGCAGTAGCAGCCACCGGCTGCCGGCATTCGCGCAAAGGCGTATGATGTCGCCGGCGTCAGGCGGCAGCGCAGCCGCTGCCTGACGCGCTCGATCATCTGCCGTGATGAGACCACAACCATGACCCCCGAAGACCGGAACAAGCTGGCGATCACCTTCTGCGGTCTGCCGTTCAGTTCGCCGCTGGTGTTGCTGTCGGGCTGCGTCGGGTTCGGCGAGGAGCACACC
>JBHEOS010000023.1:29328-29742 GCA_046260695.1 Gammaproteobacteria bacterium | reverse complement strand
GAATGTAGGTCGATTCGTTCTCGGACAGGATGAATACCTCCTCGCCTCGGGTGACCCGGGCGGTGCCCTTGACGACGATCCAATGCTCGGCCCGATGATGATGCAGTTGCAGCGATAGAGATGCGCCTGGTTTCACGGTCAGGCGCTTGACCTGGTAGCGGGCGCCGTTGTCGATGCCTTCGTAGTCGCCCCAGGGGCGGTAGACGCGGCGGTGGAATTTGTATTCGTTGCGGCCGAGCTTCTTGAGCTGGGTGACGATTTCCTTGACGTCCTGCGCGCATTCTCGGCGCGTGACCATCACGGCGTCGGGGGTTTCGATGATTACCACGCCTTCGACACCGATGGCGGCGACGCAGCGGTGCTGGGCCAGTACCAGGGTGTCGCGCACGTTGTGGGTGAGCACGTCGCCCTGGG
>JBHEOS010000023.1:0-29318 GCA_046260695.1 Gammaproteobacteria bacterium | reverse complement strand
GAACTACCGCTGCCTTGTCGGTCTTCTCCATCACGGCGTAGTCGATGGAGTCGCTTGGTGAGGCCAGGAATGCGTCTTTGCCGACACGGCAGAAATCTGCATCGCGTTTACTGGCGACCATGGCGGTCTTGCAGGCGTCGAGGATCGCCGGCGCGTGGCGCTGTATCTCAGCGATCCAGGCGTCGGCGCGCAAGGTGAAGATGCCGCTGTTCCAATAGTGCTCGCCGGAATCCACATAGCCTTGCGCGGTCGCGGCATCGGGCTTCTCGACGAAGCGGCTGACGCGGTAGGCGACCCCGCCTTCTATCGCTTCGCCGCGACGGATGTAGCCATAGCCGGTCTCGGCATGGCGCGGCACGATGCCGTAGGTCACCAGTTGGCCGGCATTGGCCAGCGCGACGCCCTGGGCGACGGCGGCCTTGAATACGGTGTTGTCGGGAATCACGTGATCGGCGGGCATCACCACCATGATCGCATCAGGGTCCTTTTCGAGCAGATACAGCGCGGCGATGGTCAGGGCCGGGGCCGTGTTGCGCCCTTCTGGTTCGAGCAGGATGGCGCCGGCCTTCAGGCCGAGACTCTGAACCTGTTCGGCGACCAGGAAGCGGTGTTCCTCGTTGCAGACGAAGATCGGCGGCTCGACATCGGGTAGCTCGGCCAGGCGCAAGGCCGTCTCCTGTAGGAGGGTGCGCTCGCCGAACAACGGCAACAGCGGCTTGGGATAGTGCTCGCGCGACAGTGGCCACAGCCGGCTGCCGGCCCCGCCGGTGAGGATTACTGGATATATCGGCATGAACCAAGCCCCTGGCGCACTGAATTCCGTCTAGACACGTTGTCTGGCAGATGCCTTGCTTTGGAAGCGGGGGATTATACGGTAAGCCTGGAATATCCCAAAGAAATTATTGTGGATTGGGCACAAAGAAACGGCGGCCGCAGGACCTGCCGGCCGCCGTGGCTTGGCGGGATAGAAAACGCCTTATTGAGCCTCGGGTTCGCCCTGCCCGATCTGGATCAGACCCTTGTTCTTGTCCAGCAGGTTCTCGCCCACGCCCTTGACCTTGGTGAGGTCCGCGACGCTTTGGAATGGCCCGTGCTGCTGACGGTAGGCGACGATGGCCGCGGCCTTCTGCGGGCCGACGCCGTTCAGCGACTCGGAGAGTTGTTCGGCCGTGGCGCTATTCACATCCACGGGACCGGCAAAGACCAGGCCGGGCAACAGCGCAAGTGCGGCGAGAAGAGAACGGGAGAATGCGGGTATCACGATAGACCTCCTTGTCGATGTTTATGTGGGTGGCTGCCCAGTCCCTGGGCAGTCGCCGTCCGATTTTGACGGCCGCTGTAGCGTAGCAGTAATGCCCGTGGCGTCAAGCCCCCTTTATGGCCCGGATCTCGGCATCAATGACACGCAACACCGCGAGGGGATCGTGTGCCTGGGTGATCGGTCGGCCGATCACGAGATAACTCGAGCCGGCGGCGATGGCCTCACCTGGGGTCATGATCCGGCGCTGGTCGTCCTGGGCGCTGCCTGCCGGTCGCACGCCGGGCGTGATGAGCTGGAAGTTCCCGCCCAGCGCGCGTTTCAGATCGGCTGACTCGTGCGGCGAACACACCACGCCATCCAGTCCGCAGTCTCGCGCCAGGCCCGCCAGACGCAGCACATTGTCGGCCGGCGTGCCGCGCAGGCCCACTTCGGCGAGGTCCTCGGCGCCGAGACTGGTCAAGATGGTCACCGCGATCAGCAGCGGACGCCGCTCCCCGGCGTCGTCCAGTGCCGCGCGTGCCGCGGCCATCATCTTGCGGCCGCCCTGGGCGTGGACGTTCATCATCCACACACCGAGGTCCGCCGCGGCCCGGCAGGCCTGCGCAACGGTGTTGGGGATATCGTGGAATTTAAGGTCGAGAAACACCTCGAAGCCGTGCCCGACCAGCGCGCGTACCAGCTCCGGGCCGCTGCGCGTGAACAACTCCTTGCCGACCTTGAGCCGGCACAGCTCCGGCGTGAGCTGTCCGACCATGGCGAGCGCCTCGGCGGTGTCGGCGTAATCCAGGGCAACGATGATGCGGGGGTTGCTGCTGGAGTGTGCGTTCATTATTCCGCTCTCGTAATCAGACTAACAAATCGTCTATTGATTATTACATGACAACACGTAGCTCGGATGAAGCGAAGCGAAATCCGGGGTGAGCAGCGGTTTCCACCCCGGATTCCGGGCCTGTGGCCCTGCATCCGGGCTACAGAAATCTTGACATTCACTCCCCTTCCACACCGTGGATGGGTTTCACGGTGTTCCATTCCTTGCAGCTCGGGCATTGCCAATACAGGGTTTTCCCCGCAAAGCCACAGTGGCTGCATTTATATACGGGCTTAGTCCTCAGCAGTTGCGCGACCAGGTCACGCAGGATCAGCAGATCGTCCCGCCCCGCTCCAGTCGCGGCCGCGAGATTGAGTTCGATCATACGCCCGAGACCCCGCACCGACGGACGCTTGCGAACCTGTTCGGTCATGAAGTTCAACGCGGCCGGTTCGCCCTCGCTGCGGGCGATCAGGTCGGCCAGCATCAACACGGGTGAGACGCCTGCGTACAGTTTAAGAATTTCGCGCAGATGGGCCTTGAAGGCGTCGAGGGCATTGAGCGTCTCGTAGCACTGACGCATCGGATCAAGGATCTCCGGCAGATAATCGATATCTTGCTCTTCGACCTGGCGGAAGATTTTGAGCGCGGCCTTACAATTGCCCGTGCGGTTGGCCATGCCGGCCTGCAACAGGCTGGCACGGACACAGCGTTTGTCGTGACCGAGCGCGCGCTTTAGCATTTGCGCGGCTTGACCGTCGTCGCCCTGTTTGAGCGCCAGTTCAGCCTGTTCGCAGTAGAAATGCGCCACCAACGCCATCTGCGACTGGCCGGTCTCACTGTCGAGCCGGCGCGCGACAGTGATCGCCTTGTCCCACTCTTTCTCCTGCTGATAGATGTCCAGCAGATGACGCAGTGCCGGTACGGCGTGCTGGTTGCCGTCGACCAGTTCCTCGAACAGGCTTTCGGCGCGATCCAGCCATCCCGCACGCATGTAATCCTGACCGAGTTCGAGCAGCGCCGCGCTGCGCTGGGCCTTGTCGAGCGTGGGTCGTGCAATCAGATTCTGATGGATGCGAATGGCGCGATCGACCTCGCCGCGACGCCGGAACAGGTTTCCCAGCGCCAGATGGGTCTCCACGGTATCGTTATCCACCTCAAGCATGCGGATAAAGACCTCAATGGCTTTGTCTGGCTGCTCGTTGAGGAGAAAGTTGAGGCCCTGGAAATATTCCGTGTTGAAATCACTGGCGCGACGACGCTGGCCCCGGGGCGTGCCGCGCTTGGCCAGGATCCACCCGGATGCCGCCGCCACGGGCAGAAGCAGCCATAAAAGTCCGTACATGTTCAACGCAGGTCTTTGAGCGGGATATTTCGCAGGTTGCTGACTTCCTCTTCGGCAAGACGGACCTGGCGGCGTAGGCGCAGGGCCTCCCGCTTGAGGCGGAGCACGATACCCAGGCTGAACAGCAGGCCGATCAGGGCGCCGAAAACCAGGGTCAGCACCAGGGTCATCGCCAGCGGCACTTCGCGTGTGGCCAGAAAATAGTTGAGTTCGACCGGTTTGGCGTTGACCACGGCGAATGCCAGCCCGAGGGCAGCCAGGACCAGCACCAGGACAAAGGAAATCAAACGGGTCATGCGTTCCTCCGTAGTTCCGTGGCTCACCTAACGCACTGCGAACAGAAGCGGCCTTCCTGCGACGATGTGTCAGACGGCCGGTGAAGCCCTCGCAGCGAGAGCCTCACTTTAAGCCGCCCTGCGGCGGGCCTCAAGCGGACGGGAACAACTGAAAGGTGGGAAACGGATAGCGCCCGGCATGGCACACCCCTGGGCGCACCGTTCGGCGCAGGGTGGCGGGAGGCTCAGGCCTTGATTTCGGTGCCCGCTCCTTCGTTGACGCGCTCGCGCAACTCCTTGCCCGGCTTGAAATGGGGGACGTACTTGGCCGCCAGTGCGACTGCCTCGCCCGTCTTGGGATTGCGACCGACGCGCGGTGGCCGGTAGTGCAGCGAGAAGCTGCCGAACCCACGGATCTCGATGCGCTGTCCTGTGGACAGCGCCTGACTCATTTGCTCCAGCAAACTTTTCACGGCAAGTTCCACATCCTTGTAATTGAGGTGGCTGTTCTTGCTGGAGAGAATCTCAATCAGTTCAGACTTTGTCATTAATCTTCTTCCTGATTTGGGTTGGGAGGCCGTGCAATCACGGCCTCCCAGGCCAAACAACACACCGGGGACACGCTCTTACCGAGCCTCAGTTGTCCCTGCCCTCTTCCATTTTTTCCTTGAGCAGATCGCCCAAGGTGGTGGTGGCGGAACCCGAACGCGTGTAGTCGGAGACCGCTTCGGCCTCCTCGTCGGATTCTTTAGCCTTGATGGACAGACTGATCATGCGGCTTTTACGATCGACACCCATGAACTTCGCCTCAATCTCCTCGCCGACTTTGAGCACGGTGCGGGCATCCTCAACCCGATCGCGGGCCAGATCGGAGGCCCGCAGGGTACCCTCGATGCCGTCACCAAGATCAATGATGGCCGCCTTGGCATCGACCTCGCGGACAGTGCCCTTGACGATGCTGCCTTTGGCGTGCTCGCCGACGAAGTTAGAGAACGGGTCGCGATCCATCTGCTTGACGCCGAGCGAAATGCGCTCGCGCTCCGGATCGACCGCCAGCACCACGGCCTCGACTTCGTCGCCCTTCTTGTAGTTGCGCACCGCTTCCTCACCCGGCAGATTCCAGGAGATGTCGGACAGGTGCACCAGGCCATCGATGCCGCCGTCCAGGCCGATAAAGATGCCGAAGTCGGTGATGGACTTGATGACGCCCTTCACGCGATCGTTCTTGTTGTGCACGGCCGAGAACTCGTCCCACGGATTCGAGTGGCACTGCTTGATACCCAGCGAGATGCGCCGACGCTCTTCGTCGATCTCGAGGATCATCACCTCGACTTCGTCGCCCAACTGGACAACCTTGCTGGGGTGGATGTTCTTGTTGGTCCAGTCCATCTCGGACACGTGCACCAGGCCTTCTACGCCCTCTTCAATCTCGACGAAGCAGCCATAGTCGGCGATGTTGGTGACCTTGCCGTAGAGCCGGGTGTTGACCGGATACCGGCGGGCCAGATCCGCCCAGGGATCCTGACCGAGTTGCTTGAGCCCCAGGGATACCCGGTTACGCTCCCGATCGAACTTGAGGACCTTGACGTCGATCTCGTCGCCGACGTTGAGGATCTCGGAGGGGTGCTTGACGCGCTTCCAGGCCATGTCGGTGATGTGCAGCAGGCCATCGATACCGCCCAGGTCCACGAACACGCCGTAGTCAGTGAGATTCTTGACCACACCCTTGATGATCATGCCTTCCTGCAGATTCTTGAGCAGGGATTCGCGCTCGGCGCTGTATTCGGATTCGACCACCGCGCGGCGTGACACCACAACATTGTTGCGTTTCTGGTCGAGCTTGATGACCTTGAATTCGAGTTCCTTGCCTTCCAGGTAGGCCGTGTCGCGTACCGGGCGCACGTCCACCAGGGAACCCGGCAGGAACGCGCGAATATCGCTGATGTCGACGGTGAAACCGCCCTTGACCTTGCCGCTGATCATGCCGGTCACGGTCTCGCCCTTCTCGAAGGCCTTCTCCAGGACAATCCAGGCGCGGGCCCGCTTGGCCTTTTCGCGCGACAGCCGGGTCTCGCCAAAGCCGTCTTCCATCGCGTCCAGCGCGACATCGACCTCATCGCCGACGCTCACCTCCAGCTCGCCCTGCTCGTTACGGAACTGTTCGATGGGGATCACCCCTTCCGATTTCAGTCCGGCATTGACGATGACCACGTCGGAACGTATTTCGACCACAGTTCCGGTGATGATCGCACCGGGACGCATCTGCTGGTTGACAAAACTCTGTTCAAACAGCTCGGCAAAGCTTTCGTTCATGAAACACATCCTTGAACCGCACACAGCAGCGGCCCTGTTGCAGTGCCGCCCACCAGTCAGATGCGTGGGGCAGCGGGTTAGTTAACGAAAAACCCCGGACGTCATCACCCGGGACCTGTACAACATCATGAATCTCTACCGCTACCTGCGCCGGTCTACAGGCCCAGACGGTGGCGGACCCAGGCACGCACCTGCGCCACGCTTTGGGCGATGTCGAGGTCTGTGGTATCCAGAACCTCGGCATCCACCGCCGGCTTGAGCGGCGCGACGCTGCGTTGCGTATCGCGCCGATCCCGTTCGGCGATGGCCGTGACAAGGTCGGGAAGATTAGCATCCAAACCTTTCTCTATCAACTGCTTATAACGTCTGTTGGCGCGTTCCTCGGCGCTGGCGGTGAGGAACACCTTGACGGCGGCGTCCGGGAACACGACCGTGCCCATGTCGCGGCCGTCGGCGACCAGCCCCGGCGCGGCGCGGAACGCCCGTTGGCGTGCCAGCAGGGCCACGCGGACCGCCGGGATCGCCGCTACCTTCGAGGCCGCATTACCGACGGACTCTGTTCTTATTTTATCTCTTACATCAATACCTTCTAGAGATATCTTCGAGTTGATCGGCGAAAATATCACCGGCAGGGTCCGGGCCAGCTCGGCCAGTACCTCGGCATCGTCGAGGGCAATCCCCCGCTGATCGGCGGCATAGGCGAGGATCCGGTACAGCGACCCCGAGTCCAGGAAGTGCCAGCCCAGCTCGGTGGCCAGGAGTTGGGCGACCGTACCCTTCCCCGAGCCGCTGGGGCCGTCGATGGCGATGACTGGGATGCCGTCCTGACCGGGGCGGGTGCTGATCATAGGGCCTCGACGGCAAGACCCGCCGCTCGCGCGAGCGCGATGAAGCTGGGGAAGGACGTATTCACGTTGGCGCAGTCGTCAATGTCGATCGGGCCTTCCGCGCGCAGACCGGCCACGGCAAACGCCATGGCGATGCGGTGGTCACCGTGGCTGTCGACCCGGCCCTGCCCCAGGCGGCCACCCTGGATGCGCATGCCGTCGGGGGTTGGCATGGCATCGATCCCCAGAGTGGCCAGGCCGTCGGCCATCACCTGGATGCGGTCGGATTCTTTCACACGCAGTTCCTCGGCACCGGTCAGCACGGTCTGACCCTCGGCACAGGCCGCGGCAACGAACAGGATGGGGAACTCGTCGATCGCCAGCGGTACCCATTCCGGGCGGATCTCGATGCCGCGCAACGCCGCGCTTCTGACCCGCAGATCGGCCACCGGCTCGCCGCCGGCCTCACGGGCGTTCTGCACCTCGATGTCGGCCCCCATGGCGCGCAGGATATCGATCACACCGGTGCGCGTCGGGTTCATGCCGACGTGCTCCAGCAGCAGATCGGACCCCGGGGCGATACTCGCGGCCACCAGAAAGAAGGCCGCCGAGGAGATATCCGCCGGGATGTCGATGGCCATCGCCTGCAAACGGCCACCGCCGTCCAGGCAGGCGGTCGCGCCGCGCACGTCGACCGCGTAGCCCATCCCGCGCAGCATCCGCTCGGTGTGGTCGCGGGTGGGTGCCGGCTCGGTGGTGCAGGTGCGACCCTGGGCATACAAACCCGCCAGCAGCACACAGGACTTCACCTGCGCGCTGGCCATGGGCAGCGGATAGTCGATGCCTTTCAGGGTCTGGCCACCCTGGATCTTCAGCGGCGCGGTGCCGCCTGGGACCGTGTCGATGCGCGCGCCCATCTTCGCCAGCGGCTCGGTGACACGTCCCATCGGCCGCTTGGACAGCGAGGCGTCGCCCGTGAGTTCGGTATCGAAGGTCTGGCCTGAGAGCAGACCGGCCAGCAAGCGCATTGAGGTGCCGGAGTTGCCCAGATACAACGGCTGGTCCGGCGCCTGGAGCCCGTGCAATCCGACACCGTGAAGGCGTACATGCCCCTGATAGGGCCCCTCGATCTGCACACCCATGGCGCGAAACGCGGCCAGTGTCGCGAGGCTGTCCTCACCTTCGAGAAATCCACTGACCTCGGTGATGCCGTCAGCCAGCGCGCCCAGCATGATCGATCGGTGCGAAATGGATTTATCGCCCGGCACGCGGAGCCGCCCAACCAGGCTGCCACCGGGCTGGACGCGGAAACGGATGTTGGAGGCTGCGTTCATAGTGTCACAATCAAAAGCCTTTCAACACGAAGGCGCGCGAAGGAAATTTGTTGACAGAACAAACCGGTAACTTAGACAGATGCCCTATCCCGTTAAGATGGCCGATGCCTGATATTGGCATCTCCACGAATTCGTTTTTCCTTGGTGCGCCTTCGGCGCCTTCGTGTTGAAAGCGTTTGGGCTATTCATCTTTCGTTGTGCCGGTCACGTGCTTCCTTGGCATTGCGGAACACCCGTTCGAGCTCGGCGCCGTCGCCGGCGCGGATCGCCGTAGCGAGGTGGTCGAGATCGCTGCGGTAACGTTCCAGCATCGCCAACAGCGCCGGGGCGTTGGCCAGGCAGATGTCGCGCCACATGACCGGATCGCTGGAAGCAATGCGCGTGAAGTCGCGAAATCCGCCGGCAGCATACCGGAAAATCTCATCCTCGTCGCTCATTCGCGCCAGGGTTTCGACCATCTGATAGGCCAGCACATGCGGCAGGTGGCTGGTCGCGGCCAGGACCCGATCGTGGTGCTCGACGGTCATGCACTCCACCTCCGCACCGGCGGCCTGCCACATCGCCTGGACGCGGGCCGTCGCGGCCGGATCGGTCTCGGCCAGGGGGGTCAGGATCACCTTGCGTCGGGCGTAGAGTTCGGCGAACGAGGCCGCCACCCCGCTCTGTTCCGTGCCGGCGATGGGGTGTCCAGGGACAAACCAGGTCGGCAGCGTGCCGCACGCGGCATGGACCGCGGCGATCACGCTGGCCTTGGCGCTGCCGACGTCCGTGACCACTGCCCCCGACGCCAGGACCGGCACGATGCGGCGCAGACACGCTTCCATCGCCCCCAGGGGAACGCAGAGCACGATCATGTCCGCGCCTTCCACGGCACGTGCCGGATCGGTGTCGAAGCGATCGATCACCCCGAGATCGACGGCCTCCTGCAGGTGCTCGGCGCGTCGACTGGAGCCAACCACCTCCTGCACCTGACCGGCCTGACGCAGCGCGCGCGCCAGCGAGCCGCCGATCAGACCGACACCGATCACGCAGAGCCGCCGGATCATGCCAGGACCTTGCGCAGCGCCGCGATGGCGCGGCGGTTCTCCTGGGCCAGGCCGAGCGTGATGCGCAGGTGATTGGGCAGGCCATAATTGGCCACCGGGCGCACGATCACGCCCTCGTGCAACAGCGCATCATAGACGGAGTCCGCCGGACGACCGACATCCAGGCAAATGAAATTGCCCACCGAGGGGATGTAATCCAAGCCCAGATCCGTCGCCGCGTCGGTCCATTGCAGCATGCCGGACTGATTGAGTTTGAGCGTCGCCTCCAGGTGGGCGCGATCGGTCAATGCCACGGTCGCCGCCGCCAGCGCGGGTACGCTCACGTTGAAGGGTTGCCGGACACGGTTCAGGAGACCGGCCACCTCCGGATGCGCCAGCGCAAAACCGACCCGCAGGCCGGCCAGGCCGTAGGCCTTGGAGAAGGTCCGGGTAATGATCAGATTCGGGAAGCGCGCCAGCCAGGGGATGCTGTCGGGATAGTCGGGCTCGGTGACATATTCGACATAGGCCTCATCGAGCACCACAAGAACCTCGCGCGGAACGCTCTCCAGGAAGGCCTCGAGTTCATCCCGCCGGAGCCAGGTGCCGGTGGGGTTGTTTGGGTTGGCGATAAAGACCACGCGGGTGTTGGCGCCAATCGCGGCCGCCATCGCCTCAAGATCATGACCATAGCGGGGCCCGCGGGAACCGTCGTGCGCGGCCGTCACCCGCGGGCTGGCCCCGATGGCCTGGGTGACAATCGGGTAGACGGCGAAGGCATGCTGCGAAAATACCGCCTCCAGGCCCGGCAGCAGGAACGCGCGTGCGATGATCTCCAGCACATCGTTGGAGCCATTGCCAAGCGTGATGGCGGCCGGCTCGACGCCATAACGGTGGGCAATGGCGCGTTTGAGATCGAACCCGTTGCCGTCGGGGTACCGCGCGATCTCGCCCAGAATCCCCCGCACCGCCTCCTGCGCCGCGGGGCTCGGGCCGAGCGGGTTCTCGTTGGAGGCGAGTTTGATCGCATCGCGCACGCCATACTCACGCTCCAGTTCGCTGAGCGGCTTGCCCGGCTCATAGGGCCGCAGGCCCTGTACGCCCGGTGTGGCGAGATCGCAGAATCGGGGAATAGACATCAGATCACAGCACCGCACGGGGGTATGAGCCCAGCACCTTGAACAGGCTGGCGTGGCTTTCGATTTCGACCAGCGCGTCGCGCACCGGCGGGTCCTCGACATGTCCCTCGATATCCACGAAGAACACATAATCCCAGATGCCGCGCCGCGAGGGGCGGGATTCGATGCGGGTCATACTCAGGCCGTGGCGGGCCATAGGCTCCAACATGCGGTAGAGCGCACCGGACTGATTCTTCACGGAGATCAGCAGCGAGGTCTTGTCCTGACCGCTGCGGGCAACCGTCTGCGTGCCGATCACCAGAAAACGCGTGGTGTTGCCGGGCTCGTCTTCGATGCGGCTGGCCAGCTGCCCCAGTCCATAGAGCTCGGCGGCCGCCGCGCCGGCAATGGCCGCGGCGCCAGGCTCCTGAGCGACCCGTCGGGCCGCGTCGCCGTTGCTGCTCACGGCGATGCGTTCGACCCTCGGCAGATTCGCATCCAGCCACTCGCGGCTCTGCGCCAGGGCCTGCTGGTGAGCATAGATTCTCGTGACCGCGTCGAGTTCGGTCTCGCGGCTGAGCAGATGCAGTTCGATGCGCAGCGAAACCTCGCCGCAAATATTCAGCGGCGAGCGCAGGAACATGTCGAGCGTATGATTGACGACGCCTTCCGTCGAATTTTCGATCGGGACGATGCCGTAGTTGCACTCACCCGCCTCAACCGCACGGAAGACCACATCGATAGCCGGCAGGGCCCGCGTCTGTACCGCGTGGCCGAAATGCTTGAGCGCCGCAGCCTGGGTAAAGGTGCCTTCCGGCCCGAGATAGCCAATGGCGAGCGGCTTCTCAAGCGCGAGGCAGGCGGACATGATCTCGCGGAACAGGTGGCCAATCTCGGCGTCGGCGAGCGGTCCACGGTTGCGCTCACATACACGCCTGAGGACTTCCGCCTCACGTTCCGGGCGGTAGAAATCGTTCTGTTCGCCCTGCGCGGTCTTCGTCTGCGCGACCTGCTGAGCGCAACTCGCCCGCGCGCTGATCAGCGATTGGATCTGTTGATCCAGCTCATCGATGCGTGCCCGCAGGTCCTGAAGTGTCGGCATGTCGTTCATGGTTCACGGATGGAGTGGCATCTGTAACAGGAAAACCCTGCCGCGGCCCCAGTCAAACACAGTTGTGCGGATCTTAAAGCATCCTGACCGAAAGCACGCCATTGATACCGCGCAGGCGGTTTAAACAGGCCTCGTCAAGCGAAGTGGCCACATCGACCAGCGTATAGGCCAGCTCGCCACGCGACTTGTTGAGCATATCGAGGATGTTGTGTCCGGCCTCGGCAAGTACCGTGGATATCTGACCGAGCATGTTCGGTACGTTGGCGTTGACCACGGCGAGCCGGAAGCCCTCGGTGCGCGGCATATTCACCTCGGGGAAATTCACCGAATTGACGACCGTGCCGTCCTCCAGATAATCGCGCACTTGGTCGGCGACCATGATCGCGCAATTTTCCTCGGCCTCGGCCGTCGAGGCGCCCAAATGCGGCAGGGTGATGACGCGCGGATGGTCCTTCAGCAGGTTGCTGGGGAAATCGCAGACATAGGCATAGACCCTGCCGGACTCGATGGCGCCGAGCACGGCCTGATCGTCGATGATCCCATGGCGCGCGAAATTGAGCAGCACCACTCCCTTCTTCATGAATTTCAGACGATCGGCGTTGATCATATTGCGCGTGGCATCGACCAGCGGGACATGGAAGGTCACGAAGTCGACCCGGCCAAGCAGATCGTCGACGCTATGGGCCTGCTCCACCTCAGAGGACAACTGCCAAGCCCGCTGCACGGTGATGTCCGGATCGTAACCAATGACCTTCATCCCCAACGCAAGTGCGGCGTTGCAGACCTTCACGCCGATGGCGCCAAGCCCGATCACGCCCAGGGTGCGCCCCGGGAGTTCGAAGCCGACGAAATCCTTCTTGCCCGCCTCGACCGCCTTGTTGATGGCCGTGTCGTCGCCCTGTTGATTGCGCGAGAAGTCCCAGGCCTGACAGATGTTGCGCGCCGCAAGCAACATGCCCGCCAGCACGAGCTCCTTCACGGCATTGGCATTGGCACCTGGGGCGTTGAAGACCGGGATGCCCAAGCGACTGAGTTTGTCGACCGGGATGTTGTTCACGCCCGCGCCGGCGCGCCCCACGGCCCTGAGCGACGCGGGGATCTCCAAGTCGTGCATCTTGAACGAGCGCAGCAGAATCGCGTCCGGATACCGAATCTCGGAGGCGATCTCGTAGCGGGCGCGCGGCAGCCGCTCCAGACCGGAGACGGCGATATTATTGAGCGTGAGAATCTTGAACATGATCTTCTCAACCGTTGCGTTGCTGGAAGTCCGCCATAAAGGCGATCAGCGCATCGACACCGGCCTCGGGCATGGCATTGTAGATGCTCGCGCGCATCCCACCCACGGAGCGGTGCCCCTTGAGCGCGACCATGCCGGCGGCCTTGGCCTCCGTGAGGAAGGGCTTATCGAGGTCGGGATTGGCCAGCACGAACGGGATGTTCATCCACGAACGACAGGCCGGGTCGACCGGGTTGCGGTAGAAACCGGAGTCGTCGATGGCGGCATAGAGTTTGTCCGCCTTGCGCTTATTGTTCTCGGCCACCTTGGTCAGGCCGCCCTGCTGCTTGATCCACTGGAAGACCAGCCCCGCCAGATACCAGCCATAGGTGGGCGGCGTGTTGTACATGGATTGGTTGTCCGCGTGGGTCTTGTAGTCGAGCATGGTCGGCGTCCCCGGCAAGGTTTCGCCGATGAGATCCTCACGCACGATGACCACGGTCAGACCGGCCGGGCCGATATTTTTCTGCGCGCCGGCATAGATCAAGCCGAACTTGCTGACATCGATCGGGCGCGAAAGGATGGTCGATGACATATCCACGACCAGCGGCACCCCGCCGGCCTCGGGCACCCAATGAAACTCGACGCCGCCGATGGTCTCGTTCGGCGTGTAATGGAGATAGGCCGCGTCCTTGGACAGCTTCCAGTCGGGAAACGGCGGGATAGTGGTGAAATTGCTGGCCTCGGAAGACGCGGCCACGTTGACGCTGCAATATTTCTTCGCCTCGCTGATGGCCTTTTTCGACCAGGCGCCGGTATTGATGTAATCCGCGGTCTTCTTGCTGCGCAGGAGATTCATCGGGATCATGGCGAACTGGCTGCTGGCGCCGCCTTGCAGGAACAGCACCTGGTAGTTTGCCGGGATATTCATGATCTCGCGCAGATCGGCCTCGGCCTGCGTGGCGATGGACATGAATTCCTTGTCGCGATGGCTCATCTCCATCACCGACATGCCGCTGCCCTGCCAGTCCAGCATTTCCTCACGCGCGCGCTGTAGCACGGCTTCGGGCAATACGGCGGGGCCTGCACTGAAATTGAATACGCGCGCCATTTTCTTTCTGGGACCTCTAGGTTCGTGGGTACGTTGTCACATCAGTAATGCACGTCAATGCACGTCTGTGGCGGCCTTTGGCTGCGAACCGGGGCAAAGCCCACGCCTACAATAGTCCCGGCTAGGCGCCTGTCGGCTCTTCAGCGCCGCCGGTGTCTTCATCCTCCGGCTCGACGATACGCTCCAAACCCACCAGCTGCTCACCTCCGGAGAGCCGAATCAGACGCACGCCCTGGGTGTTGCGGCCCATCTGCGAGACCTCACCGGCGCGCGTACGGACCAGGGTGCCGGCGTTGCTGATCAGCATCAACTCGTCGGACTCGGTGACCAGGATCGCGCCGACCACCGCGCCGTTGCGTTCGTTGGTCTGGATGGAGATCACGCCCTGACCGCCGCGGCCACGCAGCGGGTACTCGTCGACCGGCGTGCGCTTGCCATAGCCGTTGGAGGTGGCGGTCAGCACCTGCCCTTGGTCCATGATGATCAGCGCGATGACCTTCTGACCTTCCTGCAAACGAATGCCGCGCACACCGCAGGCGGTGCGGCCCATCGGACGCACGTCGGTCTCCTTGAAGCGGACCACCTTGCCGGCATCGGTGAACAGCATGACATCGCGTTGACCGTCGGTGATGGCAACATCGACCAGCTGATCGCCGTCGCGCAAGTCCACCGCAATGATGCCATTGGTACGTGGCCGCGCGAAGCCTGACAAGGAGGTCCGCTTGATCGTGCCGCTGGTGGTCACCATGAATACGAATTTGTCGTCGCTGAACTCGCGCACCGGCAAGACCGCATTGATGCGCTCGCCCTCTTCCAATGGCAGCAGGTTCACGATCGGCTTGCCGCGCGCGGTGCGTCCGGCCTGCGGCAGTTGATAGACCTTCAGCCAGTACGCCTTACCGCGGCTGGAGAAACACAAGATGGTGTCGTGGGTGCTGGCGATAAACAGTTTGTCGACGAAGTCCTCTTGCTTGACGCTGGTCGCCGCCTTGCCGCGCCCACCGCGCCGCTGAGCGCTGTACTGCGAGAGCGGCTGAGCCTTGGCGTAGCCGGCATGCGACAAGGTCACCACCACGTCCTCTTCGGTAATCAGGTCTTCCAGCGTCAGGTCGGTATGATCGGTGTTGATCGCCGAACTGCTCGCGGATATCGACCAGTTCGCCACGGATCACCCCCATGAGTCGATCGGGGCTGTTCAGGATCGCCAGCAGCGCGTCAATCTTGTCCAACAGTTCCTTGTACTCGCCGACGATCTTGTCCTGCTCCAGACCGGTCAGCTGATGCAAGCGCAGTTCCAGGATCGCCTGGGTCTGCGCCTCGGACAGGCGATAACCCGACTCGCCAAGTCCGAAGCTGGCGCCAAGATCGTCCGGGCGCGAGGCCGTAGCACCCGCGCGTGCGAGCATGTCGGTAACCACACCCGGCTGCCAGGCGCGCCCCATCAAGGCGTCGCGGGCCTCGGCGCGGCTCGGCGACCGCTTGATGACGGCGATGATCTCGTCGATGTTGGCGAGCGCGACCGCCAGACCTTCCAAAATGTGCGCGCGCTCGCGCGCCTTGCGCAGGTCAAACACGGCGCGCCGCGTCACCACCTCGCGGCGATGGCGGATGAACGCCTCCAGCATCTGCTTGAGATTGAGCAGGCGCGGCTGGCCATCGACCAGCGCGACCATATTGATGCCGAACACGTTCTGCAACTGAGTCTGCTGATAGAGATTGTTCAGCACGACCTCGGCGACCTCGCCGCGCTTGAGCTCGATGACCATGCGCATGCCGTCCTTGTCGGACTCGTCACGCAGGTTGCTGATGCCCTCGATCTTCTTGTCCTTGACCAGCTCGGCAATCTTTTCGAGCAGACGCGCCTTGTTCACCTGATACGGCAGCTCATGGACGACGATGGTCTGCCTGCCACCCTCCTCGCCCTCGACCTCGGTGCGCGCGCGCACATAGATGCGGCCGCGGCCGGTCAGGTAGGCCTCCTGGATGCCGCGCACGCCGTTGATGATGCCAGCGGTCGGGAAATCCGGACCCGGGATGTATGCCATCAGGCCGCGGATATCGATCTCCGGCTCGTCGATCAGGGCAAGGCACGCGTTGATGACTTCGGTGAGGTTGTGCGGCGGGATATTGGTCGCCATGCCGACGGCGATGCCGGCCGAGCCATTGATCAGCAGATTCGGCAGGCGCGTCGGAAAAACCGCCGGCTCCCGCTCGGATTCGTCGTAGTTGGAGACGAAATCGACCGTCTCCTTGTCGAGGTCGGCAAGCAATTCATGGGCGATCCGTGCCATGCGCACTTCGGTGTAACGCATCGCCGCCGGGGCGTCGCCGTCGACCGACCCGAAGTTGCCCTGCCCGTCGACGAGCATATAGCGCAGGGAAAACGGCTGGGCCATGCGCACGATGGTGTCATAGACCGCCGTATCGCCATGGGGATGGTATTTACCGATGACATCGCCGACCACGCGGGCGGATTTTTTATAGGGCTTGTTCCAGTCGTTGCCCAGTTCGCTCATCGCGAACAGCGCGCGCCGGTGCACGGGCTTGAGCCCGTCACGCACATCGGGCAAGGCGCGTCCCACGATCACGCTCATGGCGTAATCGAGATAGGATTGCTTCATCTCGTCTTCGAGATTGACGGGCAGAATTTCTTTGGCGAAGTCGACCATCGAGGGTGGGGCCAGTCCTTAGTTATCTAGGCTGTTGCATCCGGGCTGTTGCATCCGGCAACGGCGGTGATTGCCTACACCGCCGGACAGGCGCTGAACCGGCGGCATCTTAGCATAGCGGCCCACCTGCCGCACGCCCGCGAAACGCCCCCACAGGGCACCTGTTACGCTCCGGAGGCCAGCAGGGCCGCCATGCCCGCCGCGTCCGGGCATTCGACCGTGCCGCGCTCGGTGACGATGGCATCGATCAGCGCCGCCGGCGTGATATCGAAGGCCGGATTCCAGGCCTCCGCACCCGCCGCCGCTACCGGCTGCCCGGCCAGGCTCAGCACCTCGTCCGCAGGCCGGTTCTCGATGGGGATTTCCTCGCCGCCGGCGAGGCTCATGTCGAGGGTGGAGGTCGGTGCGACCACCATGAAACGCACGCCATGGTACCGGGCGCTGACCGCCAGGCTGTAGGTACCGATCTTGTTGGCCACGTCACCGTTGGCGGCAATCCGGTCGGCGCCGACGATGACCCACTGCACGCGGCCCTCGCGCATCAGTTGCGCGGCGGCCCCATCGGCCAATAGCGTCACGGGGATGCCGTCGCGTACCAGTTCCCAGGCCGTCAGTCGTGAGCCCTGCAACCAGGGCCGGGTCTCGTCGGCGTACACGGCGCGGATGCGCCGCCCCGCCCAGGCGCTGCGGATCACGCCCAATGCCGTACCGTAACCGCCCGTGGCCAGTGAGCCGGTATTGCAATGGGTCAGCACACCCTGGACCTCGCCCAACAGGGCCGCCCCGGCCTCGCCCATGCGGCGGTTGGCCTGGATATCCTCGGCGTGAAGGGCGCTGGCCTCGTCCAGCAGGGCCGGGACCGGGTCGCCCGACAGCTCGGCAAAGCGTGCGCGCAGGCGTGCCAGGGCCCAGAACAGGTTGACAGCGGTGGGGCGAGACTCTGCCAGGCGCCGCATATCCGGTTCGATGGCCGCGACCCAGTCCTGGCCGGCGCTGGCGTAGGCCTGGCGTGCCGCCAGCACCACGGCATAGGCCGCGGTTATGCCGATGGCCGGCGCCCCGCGCACGACCATCGCGCGGATCGCCTCGGCAACCGCGGCGGCATCGGAAAAGGCCAGATACGCCTCCCGGCCAGGCAGCGCGCGCTGGTCGAGCAGGTGCAAAATGTCGTCGCGCCACTCGACGGCGCGGACGGTGTCATGCTCAGAACGCATACCGTTATACCTCTATACCTCTTCCCCGTGCCTTCCGACCTTGTCGCTGGTACCGTCTGCAGCCAGACCTGCATGACCCCTGCATGACCTCGGCCTGGTGGCTATCGCTTTCGAGCAACCCGATGCGGGCGCGCCCGATCACACGCCGGCCACGACGGCAGGCGTGTGATTTTGGCACATCCCGGAACCGCCTGGAAACTCAAATCCGGCGATTTCTGTTATGCTGCGGCGCAACGGCGAGTAGCCACAGTGCGACGGACCGGGTAATTTATCTCCGTACTTCACAACGTCAGGAGCAGTATGAACATGAAAAAAACTCACCTCAGTCTCGCCATTACCGCCAGCCTCGCGCTCGGCGGTCACGCCTTTGCCCATGAGGGTGACACGGTCGTCAACGACGCCTATGTCGGCGATTCACGCGGGCATGTCGTCACCGACAGTTCCGGCGACTGTGTGCGCACCTCTTCCTGGTCGGAGGACAAAATGATCGTCGGCTGCGGCGCCGAACCGGCCCCCGCACCGGTGGCCGAGGTTGCCCCGGCACCGGCCCCGAGGGTGGTCACCGAGCGCATGAGCCTGTCCGCCGGCGCCCTGTTTGACCACGACAAAGAAGCCCTCAAGCCCGCCGGCATAGCCGAACTGGACGCCCTCGCCGCCCGCCTGAAGTCCCTGACCACCGTCCAGTCGGTAGAGATCGTTGGCCATACCGACAGCACCGGCGCTGAGGACTACAACCAGCAACTGTCCATGCGCCGCGCCAACACGGTGAAGAACTACCTGCTGGACAAGGGCGTCAATCCCAGCATCATGACCACCTCGGGCATGGGCGAGAGCCAGCCGGTGGCCAGCAATGCCACCGCCGAGGGACGTGCGCAGAACCGCCGCGTGGAAATCACCCTCAAAGGCACCGAACGCAGCAACTAAAAGCTGCGCTCACCGCCTGCACCAGACTCCGGCCGCCGCAAGGCGGCCGGTATCTTTCCGGGCAGGCGATCGTAGTGCCCAACACCTGGGGCTAACCACCCATGCACACCATCGACATCCTCCTGCACGCGCGTTGGATCATCCCTGTTGAACCGGATGAGCGGGTGCTCAGTCAGCATTGTCTTGCGATTCACGAAGGCCGCATTGTCGACCTCCTGCCCAGCGCGGAGGGCACGGAACGCTATCGGGCCAAGATCGAACAGCGCCTCGACCGACACGCGCTGATCCCCGGTCTGATCAATGCCCATACCCACGCCGCCATGAGCCTGCTACGCGGACTGGCCGATGATCTGCCGCTGATGGACTGGCTGCAGAAACACATCTGGCCGGCTGAGGGCCGCTGGGTCAGCGAGGAATTCATCCACGACGGCAGCGAACTCGCCATCGCCGAGATGCTGCGCGGCGGCACGACCTGCTTCAACGATATGTATTTTTTCCCGGAGGTCACCGCACGGGTCGCGGCGGCGGTGGGCATGCGCGCCACGGTGGGCGCGATCCTGATCGACTTCCCGAGCGTGTATGCCGGGAACGCCGACGAATACCTGGCCAAGGGCTTGGCCCTGCGCGACCAGTACCGCAGCCACCCCCTGATCCGCACGGCCTTTGCGCCGCATGCACCCTACAGCGTCTCTGACGGTCCGCTCGCCCGGGTGCGCATGCTCGCCGACGAGACGGACATCCCGATTCACATGCACGTCCACGAGACCGCCGAGGAAATCGCGCAGTCGCTTGCACAGCACGCCCAGCGCCCCCTCGCCCGGCTGCACGGACTGGGGCTGGTCTCGCCGGCCCTGCTGGCCGTGCACATGACCCAGCTCACCGAGGCAGAAATCGCGCTGTGTGCCGCCAGCGGTGTCAGTGTGCTGCATTGCCCGGAATCCAACCTGAAACTCGCCAGCGGTTTCTGTCCCGTGCAGAAACTGCTTGCCGCCGGCATCAACGTCGCCCTGGGCACCGATGGCGCGGCCAGCAACAACGATCTGGACATGTTCGGCGAGATGCGCAGTGCGGCCCTGCTGGCCAAGGCGGTCAGCGGTGACGCCAGTGCTATGCCGGCCTACCAGGCCCTGCGCATGGCCACCCTGAACGGCGCGCAGGCGCTCGGCATCGCCGATACCACCGGGTCGCTCAGCATCGGCAAGTGGGCGGATGTCTGCGCCGTGGAACTGGACGGTATCGAGGCAACCCCGGTGTACCACCCGTTGTCGCAGCTGATCTACGCCAGCGGACGACACCAGGTCAGCGACGTCTGGGTGGCCGGCGAACATCTCTTGAAGGCACGCGTGCTGACCACGCTGGACGAAGCCGACATCCTGCGCCGCGCCCGCTGCTGGCAGGACCGCATCGACGCCGCGGATACCGAAACCAACGCCTGATCGCCCGCCTGTAGGCGCAGGCTCTGCACGCGAACCGGCGACCCCCCCGAAGCGTTCGCGGCCATAGGCCGCTTAGCCCGGGTTTCGCTACCACTCACCCCAGACCACGCGCTATCCTTACCGCCATGCCCCACACCGCCCACAACGTCGACCCCGCCGAAATCGCCAAGTTCGAGGAACTGGCGGCACGCTGGTGGGACCCGCACAGCGAGTTCAAGCCGCTGCACGACATCAACCCGCTGCGGCTGGACTACATCGAACGCCTCGAAGCAGTCCGCGGTAAACGCGTGCTCGACGTGGGCTGCGGCGGCGGCCTGCTGAGCGAGGGCCTGGCCGCGCGCGGTGCCCAGGTCACCGGCATCGACATGGGCGAGGCGCCGCTGTCGGTCGCCAGGCTGCACCTCTACGAGTCCGGCCTGGAGGTCGACTATCAGCGGATCACCGCCGAGCAGATGGCCGAGCAGCATCCCGATGCCTTCGACATCGTCACCTGCCTGGAGATGCTCGAACACGTGCCTGAGCCGGCCTCGGTCATCGCCGCCTGCGCGCGTCTGGTCAAACCCGATGGCCTGGTGGTGTTCTCGACCCTCAGCCGTAATCCGAAGTCCTATCTGTTCGCCATCGTCGGCGCCGAATACCTGCTGCGCCTCCTGCCCAAGGGCACGCACGATTTCCGCAAGTTCATCCGACCCTCCGAGCTCGACGCGTGGGCCCGGGTCGCCGGCCTGGAACTGTGCGACATCACCGGCATGCGCTACAACCCGCTCACCGCGCGCTACAGCCTGGGTCGCGACGTCGACGTGAACTACCTCGCCGCCTACCGCCGCTGATCCATGCCATCATCGCGCATCCGCACCGTCCTGTTCGATCTCGACGGCACCCTGCTCGACACCGCCCCCGACCTCGCCTTCGCACTGAACGAAACCCTGCGGGCCTTCGACAAGCCGCCGCTGCCCTACGCGATCATCCGCCCGGTCGTCTCGCACGGCGGCGTCGCGCTGATCAAACTCGGTTTCGACCTCGACCCGCAGGACCAAGGCTATTCGCCACGCCGCGAATTTTTGCTGGACGTCTACCGTCAGAACATCGCGCGCCAGACCCGGCCGTTCACCGGCATGATCGCGGTACTCGATGAACTGGATGACCTCGGTCTGAACTGGGGCGTGGTCACCAATAAGCCCGCCTGGCTGACCGAGCCGTTGCTGAAGCAAATCGGATTATTCGAGCGCGCCGCCGTGGTCGTCAGCGGCGACACCCTCAACGAACGCAAACCCCACCCCGCCCCGCTGCTATTCGCCTGCGAGCGCGCCGGCGCGCAGCCACACGAGTGCCTCTACGTGGGCGATGCCCAACGCGACATCGAGGCTGGCCGCAACGCCGGCATGGCCACGCTGGTGGCACTGTTTGGCTACATCGGTGATGAGGACGATCCGCACCGCTGGGGGGCGGATGCGTTGGTGGAGACGCCGGAGGGGATTTTAGGCTGGCTGAGAAATTCAGGGTCGTAGGGCCGTAGGATCGGTGCAGATTTCATCACCGTTCACGATAGGCCAGCCGATACAGGGCCGGCAGCACCAGCAACGTCAGCAGCGTCGACGAGATGATGCCACCGATCACCACCGTGGCGAGCGGCCGCTGTACTTCGGCACCGGTGCCTACGTTCAGGGCCATGGGCACAAAGCCGAGGCTGGCCACGAGCGCGGTCATCAACACCGGCCGTAACCGCCGCAGCGCGCCCTGAATAATGGCAGGTTCAAGCGCCATGCCCTTCTCCCGCAGATCGCGAATGAACGATAGCATCACCACACCGTTGAGCACGGCCACGCCGGACAGGGCAATGAAGCCCACCGCGGCGGAGATCGACAACGGCAGCCCGCGCAGCGCTAACGCGGCAATCCCACCGGTCAGCGCCAAGGGTACGCCGCTGAACACCAGCGCCGCATCCTTGGCAGAATTGAAGGCCATGAACAGCAGACCGAAAATGATCAGCAGTGTGAGCGGCACGACGAGCGACAGGCGTTTTCCCGCCGAGATAAGCTGCTCGAAGGTGCCCCCGTAATCCACCCAATAACCGGCCGGTATAGCGACCTGCTCGCGCACGGCGGTCTGCACATCGGCGACGAAACTACCCAGGTCGCGCCCGCGCACATTGGCCGTGACCACCACGCGACGCTTGCCGTTGTCGCGACTGATCTGATTGGGGCCCTCGGTAAAGGCAATGTCCGCGATTTCGCCCATGGGGATGCTATGCGGCGCGCTGCGCGTCAGCCCGAGCATGTCTGCATCGCCGGGCACTTCGCGGCCGGTGTCCCGTGGCAACGCGATGGGCAGACGCGCAAGCGCCTCCAGATCGTTGCGTAACGCCTCCGGCAGGCGCACCACCAGATCGAAACGCCGGTCGCCTTCGAACACCTGACCGACCGTCTCGCCACCCAGGGCGATGCGCAGAATATCCTGCATATCGGCCACGTTCAGACCATAGTCGGCCAACCGATCACGCCTGGGCGTGACGGTGAGCATGGGCAGACCGGTGGTCTGCTCGGTTGCCACATCCGCCGCCCCATCGACCCGTGACACCACCGCCTCGATCCTCTCGGCCAGTCCGACCAGCGTATCGAAGTCGTCGCCGTAGACCTTTACCGCCAAATCCGCGCGCACCCCGGCGATCAGTTCATTGAAACGCATCTGGATCGGCTGCGTGAATTCGTAATTGTTACCGGGGATCCTGCGCGCGGCGTCCTCAATCTCCGCCACCAGCTGTGACTTTGCCTTTCCGGGGTCCGGCCACTCCGCGCGCGGCTTGAGCATCACGAAGGTATCGGCGACGTTCGGCGGCATGGGATCGGTAGCCACCTCGGCCGTGCCGAGCTTGGCGAATACATGCGAAACCTCCGGGAACGCCTTCAGCCGCGTCTCCAGTGTCATCTGCATCTCAACCGCCTGGGTCAGGCTGGTGCCGGGAATACGCAGCGCATGCACGGCCATGTCGCCCTCGTCGAGACTGGGCACGAACTCCGTGCCCATGCGCGTGGCGTACACCGCCGAGAGCAGCACCAGCATGGCGGCCACGGTAACTACTGTCCAGCGCCGCGCCAGCACGCCGCGCAGCACCGGCTCGTAGTACTGGCGGGCACGCGCCATGACAATGTTGTCGTCAGCACTGACCCTGCCGCTGACGAACAACGCCACCGCAGCCGGCACGGCAGTCACCGACAGAACCAGAGCCGCCAGCAGCGCGATCACCACAGTGAACGCCATGGGGTGAAACATCTTGCCCTCCACACCGGTGAGGGCGAAGATCGGCAGATACACGATCATGATGATCAATACGCCGAATACGCTCGGCCGGATCACTTCGACCGTGGCCTCGCGTACGATACGCAGTCGCTCCTTCAGGTCCGGCAACGAAGCCTGCGTGCGCTGGTACACGCCGAGCTTGTGCAGGCAGTTTTCGACGATGATCACCGCGCCGTCGACGATCAGACCAAAGTCCAGCGCACCCAGGCTCATGAGGTTTCCCGACACCCGTGATTCGACCATGCCGGTGATGGTCATCAGCATCGCCACCGGGATCACCGCCGCCGTTACCAGCGCCGCACGCCAGTTGCCGAGCAGCAGCAACAGCACGGCGATCACCAGCAGCGCGCCCTCGGCGAGATTCTTCTGCACCGTGGCGAGGGTCTTGTCGACCAGGATCGTGCGATCGTAGAGTGGATTGAGTTCCACGCCTTCGGGCAGCGAGGGCTTGATGGATTCCAGCCGCTCCGCAGCGGCACGCGCGACGATGCGGCTGTTCTCGCCGACCAGCATGAACACCGTGCCGAGCACCACTTCCTGGCCGTCCTGCGTCGCCGCACCGGTGCGCAGTTCGTGACCCAGAGTCACCTCCGCCACATCGTCCATATGAATCGGCACACTGTCACGTTTGGCGACGGTGATACCGCGGATCTCTTCGATATTGGCGAACTGGCCCGGCGAGCGGATCAGATACTGCGCCCCGTGGCGTTCGATATAGCCGGCGCCGGTGCTCAGATTGTTGCGCGCCAGCGCGGCCATCACATCCTGCACAGTCAAATCGAAGGCCAGCAGCTTGTCCGGATCCGGCAGCACATGGAATTGTCTGGTGTATCCGCCGATGGTGTTCACCTCGACCACACCCGGGGTCAGGCGCAACTGCGGGCGCACGATCCAGTCCTGGATGGTGCGCAGATCCATGGGTGTAATGGCCGGATCCGCGGTCGTCACCGTGTACATGAAAATCTCGCCCAGACCCGTGGCGATCGGCCCCATGGTCGGTTCGATGCCGGCGGGCAACTGCGCCTTCACCTCGGACAAACGCTCGCTGATGAGCTGACGCGCCCAATAGATGTCGGTGCCGTCCTCGAACACCACTGTGACCTGCGACAATCCATAGCGTGAGAGCGAGCGTGTCTGCGCCAATCGCGGCAGGCCCGCCATCGCCGTCTCGATAGCGAAGGTGATGCGCTGCTCCGTCTCCAGCGGCGAATAGCCGGGCGCCCCGGTATTGATCTGCACCTGGACATTGGTGATATCCGGCACGGCGTCGATAGGCAGGCGGTTGAAGTTATAGACACCCAGCGCCATCACACCCAGGGTGATGGCGAGCACCAACCAGCGGTGCGTCAGCGCGGCGGCGATGATGCGGTTCAGCATGGCGGCGCTCCTCAGTGATCGTGACTGGCGCCGGATTTCTCGACGTCGGCCTTGATCAGATAACTATTGCCGGTTACGTATTCGCTGCCGGGTTTGAGACCGCCGAGCACCTCGGCCCATTCGCTGTTCTGTTTGCCGAGTTCCAGCATGCGCACTTCATAGGTATCGCCGAAGCGTGCGAACACCACCTGAAAATCGCGGAAGCGCTGAATGGCCGACTGGCGCACGGCCAATGCCGCCGGGTGCTCCGCGACCGTGACCTGCGCACGCACGAACTGGCCAGGCCGCAGCTGGCCCGCGGCATTGTCGAGGATCACGCGCGCCTGCACGCTCTGACTGGCGTGCAGGGCAAGTGGCGCCAGCCAGTCGATGGTTCCAGCGAGGCGCGTGCCATCCAGGGTCTCGATGCTGACCGGCTGACCGGTGCTGACCTGGCCGATATGTCGCGCGAACACATCCAGTTCGACCCATACCTGCGACAGATCGGCGATCACGAACAGCGGCGCATCGCCGATCATCATGCCCGGCTGCACCTCGCGCTTCAGGATCACACCGCCAATCGGCGCCTGTAGCGCATACGTCTGCAGACTCTCGTTGCTTTGGATCCGCGCCAGGGTGGCGCCCGACTTCACCGTTTCGCCCAGGCGCGCATCGATGCTTTGCACGACACCGGGGAAACGCGCACGCACCTGCGCCAGTCGTTCCGGGTCGATCTGCACCCGGCCCGTGAGACGTACCGTTTCCGTGATCGTGACAGGACCGGCGATCTCGGTCGCAATACCGGCCTCCCGGGCCAATTCATCCGGAATCGCCGTGCGGCCTTCGTGGCTGGAGAAGCTCCAGTGATACGACCTGCCGTCATGCCGCGCATTGATGACCACATCGAAGGAGTGCGGCTCGGTGACCACGCCTTGTCCGCGCAGATAGTCGTCCAGCGGCTTGAAGCCGAACCGGTCAACCTGACCGTCCACGCGGGTCAGTTCGACCTCGACGTCGACCGCATCGGGTGCCAGCGGCTTGCCGTCCCGATAGGCATACACATGGAACTCGGGCGGTACGCCGGTCTCATACAAGGCCAGTTCGATCGCGAAGCCATCCCGCTCGAACAGCTTCCCACCGTGCGGGCCTTTGACGAGAGCGTCACTGGCTGTCACGCCATCTTCATGGCCATGCGCATCGTCTCCGGTGGCAAGGGTCGCGGTCACTGGCCAGCCGAGCATGATTACACAGGCAGCCAGCCTACTCAGAAGCCGATTGCAGTTCATGGGGAAACTCCATTCACGGGTGTGGTGCCGATGAGACGGTCGATCTCGATATGGGCTGCATGGTGGTCGGCAGCGGCAGACAAGGCTTCGAGGCGCGCCTCCAGCAAGGTGTTCTGGGCCGCACTCAGTTCCAGCAATGAATAACGGCCCGCCGCATAACCTTGGCTGTACTCGGAGAGCGACTGCCCGGCCGCGGGGATGATGCGGTCTTGGTAGGTCTCGAAGCGATCGCGCGCGTGCCGCAGTTCCAGATGCAGGCTGGACAACGTGGCGCGCAGGGCGAGGCGCTGGTCTTTCGCCAGCAGCGGTTCGCGCGCGGCGAGCGCCGCGGCCTCGTCTACATACGCATTGGATCGACCGGCACTGCCGAGCGGCATGCGCAGCGAAAATACCAGACCGGCATCATCGGTGGCATTGAGGTGACGCACACCGACGCGCAGATCCATATCCGGTCGACTCCGTGTACGCGCCAGCAACAGCCGCGCCACGCTCAGTCGTTCGCGGGTCGCCAGCCTCGCGATGGCCGGGTTGCGCCCGATCGCCCCATCGAGGGTTGCGAAATCGGGCTCCGGATCCAGCTGGAAAAGCCCGGCCTGGACACGCGCGAAGTCCGGCTCGAACGCACCCCACATCACGGCCAGCCGGCGCCGACCGTTCTCCAGCAGATGGTCGGTCTCTTCCAGTGCGAGTTCCGCACGTGCCAGCTCGATCCGTACCCGGCTGTGTTCCGCCGCAGACACCTTGCCGAGTCTGACGCGCTGGGCCACCACCTCCGCGGTACGTCGCATCAGGGCGACCCGCTGTTCCGCGAGCTCATGTTCGGCTTGCGCACGCGCGAGTGCCAGATATCGCCGGGCAGTCTCGGCCAGCAGGTCCAGACGCCGCGCATCCTGATCGTGACGCAGGAGTCCGGCTTCGAGCTGCGCGACCTCGCCACGCCGGCGCGGTTTGTCACCGAGTTCGAGCACCCGACCGAGGCTGAGCGTGGTTTCCATCCCATCAACGCCGCTGGCGGTGCCGGAACCGGCGACGTTCTCCAGATCGACACCCAGCGTATAGGGCAACGACTGACTTTGCTGCCGGATGCGTTCGGCTGAGGCCCGCGCGTCGAAATCCGCCGCGTTCAGCTGTGGGTTGGTATCGAGCACACGCGCAATGACTTGACTCAACGTGAGTGACGCATCCGGTGCGGCCGCAAACGCACCGGATGCGAACAACGCCGAGCACAGGACCAACAGTCCCATTTGGAAATACATACCCTGCTCCTCGGGAACGCACGCGGACCCATCAGGCAATTGTTCGAGTACGGCCAACGCGCCTGGGCATTGAAAGCCAGAAACGCAACAGGCCGTCAGGACGGATGAATCAATCGCGCGGCGGGGCGCGCAAGGGCGGGATGCTGTGACGCGTGAGACGGGATGGACGACCGATCGGCTCGAATACCGGCGGACACCCTCCCCTGGAGGTGAACAACAAGAGGACAATGAGCAGTGACAAGGCAATGAACACCGGGGATACCTGACCGGTATTTTTGAGCGCAATATCCGCTACAGACTCGACGACATGACCGACATCATGGTGATCGTGGTGATCGTGGTGATCGGCACTGAACAGAATATGCTGATCCACAACATGAGAAAAATGCGCGGCGGTGCCATCAATATCGTCCGCATCATGGTGGAGATGGTAGTGGGATGGAATCAGCAGCCACGTCAGAAAGCACAGGATGAGCATCCGGGTTCCGACGCGGAGAAGCTTCAATGTGCCGAACGAGTCAAGCCTCATCACACGATTATCCCAGCACTCTCCGCTTGCCTGGCTGCGCAAACTAACCCAACAACAGCTGCGCTGTCAATTCACACGATCGCCACAACCACCCTATCCTCCGACAATCCCCTGGTGCGCAAACAGTCCCAGCAACCGGTCCGCATTCGTAGCGACCTGGGCCTACTTCCATGCAGTTATCCGTCGATCCATGACGTCGGTTAATCTCGGATTCCGCTACGCTGCATCCGGGCTACGTTCACTGCACACCAAGCCGTAGAGTGGCGTGCCGTCCGCTCGCCAGGCCCGGGCGGCCAGAACGTCAACAAGGTGGAGACGACCATTCAGTTGCGTGTGTATCTCGCCAAGGCCGGTTTTCCGCAGGCGGTTGCGCGCGCGACTGGAGAAACTCGCCGGCCGACGCGTGAACAGCGAAGGCACGCTGCTCATCGAGGTGAACCGTTTCCGCAGTCAGGAACGTGACCGCGCCGACGCTTAGGCGCGTTACGAGGCGCTGCTGACGCATGCACTGGTCAAACCGAAACGACGCGACGCCACCCGCGTCTCCGGCGGTGAACGCCGGAAGCGCGTGGACGACAAGATCAAACGCGGTGCTACCAAACGCATGCGGCGAACCACCGGCGAAGACGAGCGATAATTATTTTTATAAGTTGATCAGGTTTGAACACCTCGAAGTCCCAGCTTCGCATACCTGGAAGCTGGAATTCACGCTGCTATATCGCCGTTCGGACCATGCCCCATTGTTTGCGGTTGTTGTGTACAAACGGCCATTTTCATAGATATCAACATTGGTGCTGTTGCCGCCAGACCAGTTCAATCTGATAGTCCTTATGAACCAGAACGTTGATTTACTTCCAGTAAGCCCGATATTGCTGGCGGGCTGTTCAACCGTCACAGTTTGTGATGTCGAGGCGGCCGCACCCTGATTATCGGTCACTGTAATTCTCGCCGTATAGGTGCCTGCGCTGGCATACGTGTGAACCGGATTTTGCGCAGTCGAAATATGGCCATCACCGAGATCCCAGCGCCACGCTACGACCGTTCCATCTGTATCGCGACTTCGATCGGTAAAGTTGGCCGTCAGACCCGTAACGGTTACGGTAAAGTCGGCCGTTGGCGCCGCGTTTGCTCCAGCGACAACCGCGACACTTCGCGATGTGCTGTTAGACGCGCCGTCATTATCGGTCACAGTAAACATGACGGTATAGCTGCCTGCGACCGAATAGGTATGACTGGGGTTCTGACTGGATGACGTGTTGCCGTCACCAAAATTCCAATTCCAGCCCACTACGCTGCCGTCGCTATCGCTACTGCCGTCAGTGAATTGCACGGTTAAATTATTGGCCGAATACGTAAAACTCGCATTGGGCGCCTGGTTGCCACTTTCCTCCGAAGCAAACAGTGCGGCCGCTGCATCAATGATGCCCGCTCCGCAGCCTGAACAACTGCCGGGGAAGGCACGCGCTGTATTCATTAACACCTGCCTGATCTCCGCTGGGGTTGCGGAAGGCCTCTGGCTATACAAAAGCGCAGCAACACCGGCGACATGTGGCGCCGCCATACTGGTTCCCTGGTAATAGGCATAGCTGTCAGCAGCAGGCGTCTTC
>JBHEOS010000229.1:0-554 GCA_046260695.1 Gammaproteobacteria bacterium | reverse complement strand
ATATCGATATAACCGGACTGTTCGGATACCAGCTGGATAGCATTCTGCCAGTCCGTATCGCTCACGTTGGTCGCCTGGGTCACGCCGTCCCAGACAAGATTGAAACGCAGGCTCTTCAACGGGCTCATGCGGCTATGCGTATCGGAATATGCCGTGGCTTCGCGCAGCTTATTGTCTGAAAGGAACCCGTTCGGATTCATGATGATCACCTTCAGCATTCGCATCCCGTTCCCCATATCGGTATGCGACGAGCTCAATTGCACGTTGGGGCCATGCCCGGCAGGGACGGCCTTCAGCGGGGCCCCGAAGTCATCAGGATTGTAGATGAACGTGAAACTGCCGCCCCCGATCAAGCCGGACGGTGCGCCGTTGGGTCCGATAAGTCAGCGTAGACGCGAAAGAGGGTCCGCAACTTGACCGGGTGTGCCGCACCCGCCGAATCGGTCAATGTGACGGCAATCCCGTCTTTTTTCAGGACCTCCACCAGTGCGTTGCTCTCTTCGGTTCCGGAGATCGCCACGGCCATGGTATTACCCGTGCGCGCATAGTTGGAC
>JBHEOS010000228.1:0-566 GCA_046260695.1 Gammaproteobacteria bacterium | reverse complement strand
GCTCCAGAGTGCGGCGCACGCGGTCGTCCGGAAAAGCGTCCGGATCGCTCAGCTGCAGGTGCCGCAACAGGGTCACGGCCTGGACGGCGGGATCGCGTTGGAGGATCGGCAAAAGCACCGGTTCCCACACTGCTTCGAGCGGGTCGGACACCGTTCGGCCTCGGGTGGCCTTGCGTTGGGACGGGAGGCGCGGATCGGCCTCAATACGACGGGCGGTGCGTTCGCTGAGCCCCGCGCGGGCGGCAGCGACACGTTGGGTGTGATGGAGACGGTCAGTCATGTATAATCTCGCTTGCTGGTCGGTGACGGATTTGCCCGGCATGGTCGGATCTCCGTTTGGTTGCAGAGATCTCGACCTTACCGGTCCGCAGCGACCAGCACCCACCCCCCGAAGAGAGCCGCGCCGGTGGCCCCAGCCTACGGTCGGGCTACGCCCTCCCTTCGCCTGGGGCCACCGGCCATCATGGTTGACGGTGTCGGCCAAGTTTGTTGTCGCTGAATACATGCCGACCCCATCATGCCAAAGCAACTTCACCAGATCACCCTTACGGCCGCGAAAGCAGAAG
>JBHEOS010000227.1:0-566 GCA_046260695.1 Gammaproteobacteria bacterium | reverse complement strand
GCCCAGACCGTGACCACGCCGGATGGCCAGGTGCTGGGCTTCGAGGTCGATCCCTTCCGTAAGCACTGCCTGCTGGAGGGGCTCGACGACATCGCTCTGACCCTGCAACAGGCCGATGCAATCCGTGGCTACGAAGAACGTCGCCGCTCGGAAGCGCCGTGGCTGTTTACTTGAAATTCAAAACCTCCAACACAAAGGCGCCGAAGGCGCACAAGGTTTCTTTAGGATGAAGATTTTCCTTCGTGCGCCTTTGGCGCCTTTGCGTTGAAAGCTCTTCTTTATTATGGAACGGTAAGACATGGCTAAAAAGATACTGGTACTCCCCGGCGACGGCATCGGGCCTGAGATCATCGCCGAGGCGATGAAGGTCCTCGAACATCTGCGCAAGACCGGCGGGCTGGCGCTCGAAATCGAGCACGGGCTGATCGGCGGCGCGTCCTACGAGGCCCACGGCGAGCCGCTGACCGCGGCCACGCTGGCCAAGGCCAAGGCCGCCGATGCGGTGCTGCTCGGCGCGGTCGGCGGTCAACAATGGGAGCCGCTGCCGATTGCGCTGCGCCCTGAGA
>JBHEOS010000226.1:0-568 GCA_046260695.1 Gammaproteobacteria bacterium | reverse complement strand
CCGTTGGAGCTGAGCGCCTCGGACACCTGACGGATCGCGTAGGGGAACTCCTCACGCGTCGGCAGCACCGGCATGATGGCCCGCTCGGCGAGCGCACCGTGACCGATCTCGCGGCGCTTCGGGGTGCCGACGCGGCCGGTCTCACCGGTGCTGTACGGCGGGAAGTTGTAGTTGTGCATGTAGCGCTTGCGGGTCTCCGGCGAGAGCGTGTCGAGCATCTGCTCCATGCGGAGCATGTTGAGCGTCGTCACGCCGCGGAGACCTCCTTCGCACGGCCCGCGAACGGACCGGCGTTGTCCTCGTCACCGACGAGATCGCGCTGGATCTGCGACTTGAGGCCGCTGATGGCGTCCTCGCGCTCCTGCTTGCCGGCGATCGAGAGGATCTCGGCCAGGCGGCCGTCCTTGGTCGCGGCAGCCTCGACGGCGTCGCGGACGTCGTCCTCGAACTCGAGGAAGATGGGGAACTCTCCGACCGGCTTGGCAGCGGTCGTGGCGAGCTCGGCCTGTGCGTCGCAGAGGCTCTTGATGAAGGCCTTGGACGCCTCGAGACCCTCGGAGACGACCTC
>JBHEOS010000225.1:0-570 GCA_046260695.1 Gammaproteobacteria bacterium | reverse complement strand
GCAAGCCACCGCGCGCGACATGATCGATCAGAGACCGCTTGACCTGATTCTCGAATCCCGAGTACGCGTGCACTACATACCAACGCTTCGCCATGCGGTTTAGCCTCCCTGCCCGGTCAGCAAGCGGACCGCCCAGAGCAGTAGCATGTCCAATAACCAAAGCACGATGCCCACGAATATCACCACGGCGAACACGATCAGGGCGGTCTGCACCGTCTCCTGACGGGTCGGCCAGACAACCTTGCGCACCTCGGTGCGGGCATCACCCATAAAGCCGAGCGCCCGGGCACCCACAGCCGTTTGCGCGACGATGAACAGGGCCACGCCGACCGTAGCCAACAGGCCCAGCACACGCAGCAACAGGGAGTGATCCGCAAACCAGTAGAACGCACCCACCGCAGCGAGCAGCAAGGCGACCGCCACGGCCAGCTTGGCGGTATCCATCCCGGCGCCCTCTACCTCAACCTTCGAATTCATCTTTATCCCACAGGTGACACGCTACAAGTAGGCTTACGCCACCACTTCCGCCGTCACGTATTCGCGCTGCCCGTCGCTTGCATCGCCGACATT
>JBHEOS010000224.1:0-581 GCA_046260695.1 Gammaproteobacteria bacterium | reverse complement strand
GCCCCTCGCCACCGCCCAGGGCCTGCACCGTCTCCTCCAGCACCCCAATGCACAGCCCGCGCCATCCCGCATGGGCAGCGCCCACCCGATCGCCCGACTCGTGGCAGAACAGCACCGGCAGGCAATCGGCAGTCAGCACCGCGCACACCACGCCGGGCCGAAAGGCCACCGAGGCATCGGCCCGGGCAGCCGATGTGCATTGAGCGGCGTCCACCACCCGGGTCTCATGCACATGGAGAGGGTGAGTCTGAGCTGGTTTCATTCAACCTTCATCCTTCAACCTTCAACCTTCAAGGCTCTGTAGGAGCCTTGCCATGTCCGCCGGAATAGGCGCCTCCCAGCCCATCTCCTCACCAGTCCCGGGATGTACCAGCTCCAGGCGCGCCGCGTGCAGCGCCTGGCGGCGGAAGCCCCGCAGCGCTTCCTGCGTCTCCTCGGACATGCCGGCCGGGATCTTGAAACGCCCACCGTAGACGGGATCGCCCACGATGGGGTGATGGATATGGGCCATGTGCACGCGGATCTGATGGGTACGCCCGGTCTCCAGCCTCACGCGCAACAGGGTGTGGGCAAGGAAGCGG
>JBHEOS010000223.1:0-585 GCA_046260695.1 Gammaproteobacteria bacterium | reverse complement strand
GTGTTGCAGACCGGCAGGACAAGTCCTGCGCCCTTGCTCAGGGCCGGGCAGATCGCCCCGAATATATAGCTCGAGATGGTGCGCTGATCATGCGGTGCCGATGGGCGTGATCCGCGCTTCGCCCATCGGCGCGTGATCTTGTTTCGTCGACCGACCCGCGCGTTCGCCATTGTTTCTCGGACCAATGGCGTTCCAATGGCTCACTCCTGGAACCAGACCTCCCAACTTCGACAGTTCGCGGCTGATTTTTCCGTGTTTCGCGCCGCTGTGATCAACAGAATAAGGTGTTTTGTGGCTCGGAGAGGTGGATTTCCCGAGATTGCTGTTGTGGCACGCAGAGTATAAATTACCCATTTAAAATAATTTGCATCTGCAGTATCGTTGCGACATGTATACGAAGATCACGCGATCAGGCGGCCGCCAGTACCTTCAGCTTGTCGAGGGCTATCGCAACGAGCAGGGCAAGGTCCGCCATCGGGTCGTTGCAAACCTCGGGCGGCTGGAGGACCTGAGCCCCACGAAGCTCGACCCTCTGATCAATGGCCTCATCTGGAATTGGTCCCGATGGCGAAGGCAGCACCAGCT
>JBHEOS010000222.1:0-592 GCA_046260695.1 Gammaproteobacteria bacterium | reverse complement strand
GGCCCGTACTTCACCGACCGCCACGTCACCCCCTGGGGCGAGGCCGTCAACGTCGACGGGCCCGACAGCGACGAGGTGCGGCGCTTCTTCCTCGACAACGCCCTCATGTGGCTGCGCGACGTCCACTTCGACGGCCTGCGCATCGACGCGATCCACGCGATCGTCGACACCTCCGCCGTGCACTTCCTCGAGCAGCTCGCCGTCGAGGTGGAGGCGCTCGAGGGCGCGCTCGGCCGGCCGCTGGCGCTGATCGCCGAGAGCGACCTCAACGACCCGCGGGTGGTGCGCCCGCGCGCCGTCGGGGGTACTACCGCGACTACGGGCGGCTCGCCGATCTCGCCAAGGTGCTCACCGAGGGGTACGCGCTCGACGGCGCCTACTCCGAGCACCGGCGGCGGCGCCACGGGCGCCCGGCCGCCGGGCTGGCGGGCCGCCAGCTCGTGGCCTGCCTGCAGAACCACGACCAGATCGGCAACCGCGCCCTGGGCGAGCGGACGAGCCAGCTCCTGTCGCCGGAGGCGCTGCGGGTCGGCGCCGCGCTGGTGCTCACCGCGCCCTTCGTGCCGATGCTCTTCCAGGGGGAGGAGTGGGG
>JBHEOS010000221.1:0-592 GCA_046260695.1 Gammaproteobacteria bacterium | reverse complement strand
CATCGGTACCGGCCATCGTATGAGTATGCCCTCCGCTCCTGATCAAATGTGGCACGATCACGCGGTAGACGATGCCCAGCACCCGGCCGTGATCTCGGGCTGGCTAGTGGTCCATGCGCAAAGTTCGGTAACTGTTCGCATGGACCACTAGCGAACAGAAAACCCAGTTGGAGCGGGAAACTCAGCACCCTCGGCAATTGCTCCTGCATTGCTCTACTACACGCCATCCCTGGCGTTAACTGGCGCATGGGCTGTTCGGGCAGGACTTCATCGACGGGCAGCGCCGCGCTTTCAGACATTCGTCGCGTCCCGCAACTGAGGCAGAAGCCGCAGGGTTCGCCTAAAGCGCCTACTGTTGGTGCAACTGAAGGCAACCAGTTACTCGACGTTACACGACTCGCAGCGGACCCGTAAAAAGCCATGTTCCAACCGGTCGCACTTGAGGTAATCGAATTCACGCTGAACATACACTGGCAGTTCCGTGCCCCGCAGCGCCAGATGCGCGGTGAAGGTCGTGTAGTGCTGCTCAACAATCTGGTGTAGCAGGGTTTGCTCGGGACGGTGACGCTGGTAACGACCAGCATCCCGGTCC
>JBHEOS010000220.1:0-599 GCA_046260695.1 Gammaproteobacteria bacterium | reverse complement strand
AACGATCACCAGCTTGGCACATTACGATGCCGTCGGGAGGGGGCATCCACGCCATCATTTTCCAGCATAGCTCTCCTGATACCCGGTTTCCGACCCTATCCGACGTAGCACCAGCCTGTCGGAATGAATTTACCCCGTGTTTCCAGTCTCTTCCGACATTTCCGACGTTTCCGACAACGTATCGTCAAGAATCGACCTGGTCAGCTTGTACCCGCGGCTATTCCCCGTGACGCCGTTGGGCATGCGCGCCTTTATGTTCCGCCCGTCGCCGAACTCCAGAAGCCCGCGGCGCTGCAAAGCCTGTGCAGCGCGCTTTCGGGATTCATCACCGTAAACGCAATCCCAGACCTTGCCGGGAACAAAGATGTAGTCGCCTTTCGCATAGGCCACGGGGTCGAGGATTGTATTCGGCTTGTCCAGGTGCCGGATCCGATCATGTGCTTGCGCCAGAAAAGACCTGATACGCGCAATGGCATCGGCGTCGAACGGATCCTCGTGCGCCCCTCGGCCGTCGAGCCAGAGCCCGAAGACCGCGAGCGCAGCATCCGTGGCCTCGCCCACCTTCCAGCCCGTGACCCCGAACTTCGTTGCGAGCTCAC
>JBHEOS010000022.1:0-29783 GCA_046260695.1 Gammaproteobacteria bacterium | reverse complement strand
GGATCAGCCCCATGATGCGCGTGACGATGTTCAGCCCGGTGCGCCCGAGCCGATCGGCGATGGCCGGCGCGGCACGCAGGGCCAGCCAGGTCAGCAGGGCCAGTAGCCCGGCGATCGACAGCAGCAGTACGTAATGCAGGGGCTCCGCGCTGCGGTGCGAGTAGATGATGATGGTGCTGATCGCCCCCGGTCCGGCCAGCAACGGCATGCCCAGCGGCACCACGGCGATGTTCTCCTTGTCCTCGGCGTCCTGCGCCTCCTCGCTGGTCTGCTTGGCCGGGCTGATGCCGCCGTGCAGCATGCTGATGGCCATCAGCAGGATCAGGATGCCGCCGGCGACACGGAACGAATCCAGGCTGATGCCGAAGAAGCCCAGCAGGGCCTCGCCCATGAACAAGGCCACGATCAGCACCAGGCCGACGGTGATCGCCGCGCGCAACCCGACCACGTTGCGCTCCGGGGCGTTCAGGTTGCGGGTCAGACCCATGAAGACCGGCACGATGCCGATGGGATTGACGATGGCCAGCAGGCCGATAAAGAACTTGGCGTAGTCACTCCACTCGATCATGCCGGGGAGTCTATAGAAGAGCGTCTTCGCCCACAAAGGCTGGGGGAGCACTGCGGTAAGTCCGTTCGTGGTGAGCCTGTCGAACCACGAACGGATGAATTGCCCCCTTCGACTAGCTCAGGGCGAACGGGATGCTTACTTAAAGCCGCCCTCGGCCGCGCGCACCTTGAACCAGCCGGTGATGCTCATGCGCTCGCGGGTGGCGGGCAGGACCTCGTGATGGAAGCGCTCGCTCAGAAAGCAGGCGAGCGTGCCGCCGTGCGGCAGCACGTCGTGGTGCGGGCCGTCGCCGGAGGGTTCCAGGTACAGGCGCAGTTGGCCGCCGTGTTCGGTGGCCCAGTCGGCATTCAGATACAGGATCACCGAGACCTTGCGGTGGGCGGTGCCGCGGAACTGGTCCAGGTGTTTGCGGTAGAAGCTGCCGGGCGGATACAGGGTCATGTGGCCTTCGAAGGCGTACAGGCCGAGATAGAGTTCGCGGTTGATGGCCAGGCGCAATGCCTCAAGGGCGGTGAAATACGGCGCCTCGGCCGAGGTCTGCGCGGTCTCCTCCAGCCAGTGCACGCGGTCGCTGCGGATCTCCGGGCGCAGGCGCAGGTCGGCGCCGACACCGACGCCGGCGGGGCGGAAGGCGCCGGCGTCCCACCGGTCGCGCAGTTCGGCGGCCAGCGCGGCGATCTGTTCGGGCGGCAGGAAGTCCGTGCAGACCGACCAGCCGGATTCGGCCAGCCCGGCGGCGCTGCGTTCAGGGGGTGTCATCGGGGGGCTGCCTTGAGGTGTCCGACAAGCTCGACCCGCAAGGCGCGCTGCTCACGGGCATCCCGCGCCCAGCGGGCCGGATGGCCACCGGGATCGCGGTAATCGAGGCCGGACCCGGATCAGGGTGCGTACGGCAAGGTCATCGCGCCGTCTTCATCCGGCTCGCAGTCGTAGACATCGAACTGCTGCTGGCCGTCGATGATCTCGCCGGCCGGCACCACGGTATCGCCGCCCAGATTCGGCGCCTCGTTGCTGGCGAGCGTCGCCAGTTCTTCGGCCAGCGTGCGGTAACCGCGCGGCACGCCGATGAGCCGGTCGAGCACCGACACGGTGGTGGTGCCGACCTTGCGGCAGTGGCCCACCTCGCTGGTCTCGGCGCGCTTCACGCGGGCGCCCTGGTCGGTGGGTTTGACCCAGGCGCAGGCGGACAGGGCCAGCAGCAGGGGGAGAGTCAGGCACAGGCGAGCGAGGGACATGATGGCGATTTCCTGAGGTGACGCATGAGGTCAGTGCGTGGCGGCAATGCTAGTGGCCCGCCGCGGCGGGTGCAAGCGCGACCCTTTCAGATGCGCATGGCCGGTTCCTGCAGGGCCGCGGCCTGCTCGCGCAGGGCCAGCACATGCCCTTCCCAATACCGGTCGGTGTTGAACCAGGGAAACGCCTGCGGAAACGCCGGGTCGTCCCAGCGCCGTGCCAGCCAGGCGGCGTAGTGCAACATGCGCAGGGTGCGCAGCGGCTCGATCAGCCGCAGTTCGCGACGATCGAAGTCCTGGAACAGTTCGTAACCTGCGACCAGCTCCGACATCTGCCCGCCCATCTCGCGCACATCGCCCGACAGCAGCATCCACAGGTCCTGCACCGGCGGGCCCATACAGCAGTCGTCGAGGTCGACGAACAGCGGTCCCGCGTCGGCCCACAGGATGTTGCCCGGATGGCAATCGCCGTGCAGGCGGATCTGCGCGACCGGGCCGGCGGCCTGGTACGCCTGGGTGATCGTGCGCAACAGGTCTTCGGCCAGGCTGCGGTAGGCGGGTTCGAGGTATGCCGGGATGAAGCCGCCCTGTAGGAGATACTGATAGGACGCGGTGCCGAAACTGTCGATGTCCAACGTGGGCCGGTGCGCGAACGGGCGCACCGCGCCGAGGGCGTGGATGCGGCCGAGCAACCGCCCCAGCCATTCCAGTTTGTCGGGGTCGTCGAGGTCCGGCCAGCGCCCGCCGCGGCGCGGATAGAGGGCGAAGCGGAAGCCCGCATGGGTGAACAGCGTCTCGCCGTGGTCGTCTTCCAGCGGGGCGACCACCGGGAGCTCCGCGGCCGCCAGTTCTTGCGCGAAGGCGTGTTCCTCCTGGATCGCCGCGGTGTCCCAACGCCCCGGCCGGTAGAATTTCGCGACCAGGTAACCCCCAGCCTCCAGGCCGATCTGATAGACGCGGTTTTCGTAGCTGTTGAGCGCCAGCAGATGCCCGCTGGTCGGGAAGCCCTTGGACTCGATCGCATCGAGGATCAGATCGGGTCCGAGGTCGGTGTAGACGGGGTCGCTGGCGGGCATGGCGCCACTATAGCCCACGCCGGTCTCTCAATCCCGGCAGGCTTCTAGGGAAACTTGAATAAGTCCGTTCGTGGTGAGCCCCCTTCGACTGGCTCAGGACTGGCTTCGACAAGCTCAGGGCGAACGGAAGACTGAATCAGCGCGTTCTCAGCGCGGCTCGGGCGCGGGGCCGTCGGCGGCGGGGGGGTAGCCCGGCGGCAGGCTCCTGACATGCAGGTCACGCTGCGGGAACGGGATCTCGATGCCCTCGGCGCGGAACGCGGCGTCGATGGCGAAGTTCAGGTCGCTGACCACCGACAGGCGCTCGTCGATGCTGCGCACGAAACAGCGCAGCTCGAAATTCAGCGCGCTGTCGCCGAAGCCCAGGAACAGCACCTTCGGGTCAGGATAGGTTCCGTTGGTGATCACCTTCGGGTGCTCGCGCGCGACCTTCTCCAGCACCGTCTTGACCTTCTGGGTATCGCTGCCGTAGGCCACCCCGACCGGGACGCGCGCCCGGCCCTGGGTATCGTAGAGCATCCAGTTGGTCACCTGCTGCGAGATCAGTTCGGAATTCGGCACGATCACGTCGGCGTGGTCGAAGGTCTGGATCTGGGTGGAGCGGATGCTGATGCGCTTCACGTAGCCCTCGGTGCTGCCGACCACGATCCAGTCGCCGGTCTTCACCGGGCGTTCGAACAGCAGGATCAGGCCGGAGACGAAGTTGTTGACGATGTTCTGCAGGCCGAAGCCGATGCCGACCGACAAGGCACCGGCAATGATGGCGAGATTACCGAATTCGAAGCCAGCCACGCCCAGGCCAAACACCGCGGCCATGGTCACCATCACATAGCCGGTGATGGTGACCATGGCCTCGCGGGCGCCGTGGTCCATGCGCGCATAGCGCAGCCAGTCACGTTCAATGCGGGTTTGCAGCCAGCGCGCCAGCGTCACCAGCAGGGCAAAGGTGGCGATGGCCAGGAGGATGCGATAGGGGACGATCTGGAAGCTGCCGAGCGGGAAGCCTCTGATCAGTATCCCCTCGACGTGCTCCACTGTGGCCGTGGAGACCTGCCAGATACGCAGCATCGCATAGCCGAACAGTGACCACAGCAGCAGGTTCGTGGTCAGTCTGAACCACAGCATGCCGGGGAGGGCATTGCCCGGCAGCACGCCGAGGCGTAGACGCAATTGCCGTGCCCAGCGGCCCTCGCCTTGCTCGAGCGCGTCATAGAACTCATGGAACAGGCGCATCATTAGCAGCAGCAGACCAAAGGCCAAGATCGAGCCGGCGATCACGCGCACCAGATTCAGGGCCAGATTGCGGTAACCGAGCCACTCGGCGCCGAGACTGACGATCAGCACCAACGCCATCAGCAGGCCGACCCAGCGCAGCTCGTCTTGCTGGCGCAGTCGCGCGAACAGCCACAGCGCCCAGATCAGATTCAGGAACAGCAGGCCCGCGTAGAGGCCGCGGGCGAGCAGGTAGGCCTCCTCGCCCAGGTGCTGCGCCAGCAGCGTCGAGAACAGCAGGTAGCCGACGTAGGCCAGCAGCGCCAGCACCTGCAGGCGGCGGGCCATCTTGCGCGCATAGGTTTCGTCGATGGCCAGCAGCGGTCGGCACGGCGGGCGGGGCCAGAACAGCAGGTGAACGATCAGCAGGCCGGAGAGGTAGACCGGCAACCCGTACAGCAGCACGTTGATGAACGGGACCGGGCGGATCTCATAGGTCAGCATATAGATGAAGAGGGCCGCGGACAGGCTCGCGAACAGCCGCGGCGCGTAGTGCAGTCCGGCCAGCAGCAGGGACACGCCGACATTCACCGGTGCGTCCGGGGCGCTGAGTCTCTCCCGCAGGCGCGCCCGCTGCCTGGCCCGCAGGGCGAATCCTGCCGCCGCGACCGCGCCGACCACCAGGCTGAACCACAGCCAGTGCAGTGGACTCAGGTTCTCGAACCCCGCATGTTGCTGCACGAAGCTCGCGGTGGTCGTCACGAGGATCAGCGTGTTGTGCCAATTGTCCAGCAGCAGGCTCAGCAGGCTGGGGCCCTTGGCGAACAGCCGTTCGGCCAGGGCGGTCTTGTGCAGCGCAACCACGCGCTGGCCGAGCTCGTCACCGCGCAGCAGCATTACGCGGCACTCTGCGAGCTGGCGTTCCTGATCGGCGACGGTACTGCGCACCTCGCGGCGTTTGCGGGTGACCTCCGCGGCCTCGCCCTGGACGGCCTCGCCGAGCCCTTCCAGGTCCGCGCGCAGGCGTTCGAGCGTGAGCTGGCCGGTCGAGATGCAGTCGGCGACCAGGCTGCGGTCGCGGTCGAGCCGTTCCGACCAGTCCTTGAGCTGGTCCTCGGTGAAGTCGGCGCGGGTCAGCGCCCGTTCGATGACGTCCAGTTGTCCGGCATAGCCCTCAAGCGCGGTCGCGGCCTGGACGGCGGGGTTCAGCAGGATGCACAGCACGGCCAGCAGCAGACGCGCGGTCCAATGCCGCAGGGCGCGATGGGGTGTGTACGGGTGGCTCGACATGCGGGGACCGGCGGCGGAGTTCGACGCCCGCAAGGTTAATGCATGGTCCCGGCGGCGTCCATGTGGCGGAGGACGGGTGGGACGCCGGCGTCCCTCAGGGATGAGTCATGTCGAGCGGGATGATCCAGGCATCGTATTGTTCGGCCGTCACATGGCCGGAGGCCAGCGCCGCCTCGCGCAGGGTCAGGCCCTCGCGGTGCGCGTGCTTGGCGATCTGCGCGGCCTGGTCGTAGCCGATGTGGCGGTTGAGCGCCGTGACCAGCATGAGATTCTTGTCCAGGTTCTCCGCGATCTTCGGGAGATTCGGTTCGATGCCGGCGGCACAGTGCGCGTTGAACGCGCCGCAGGCATCGGCCAGCAGTTCGATGCTCTCCAGCACGTTGTGCACCATCACCGGTTTGTAGACGTTCAACTGGAAATTGCCCTGCGAGCCGGCGAAGGCCACCGCCGCGTCGTTGCCGAACACCTGCACGCAGACCATGGTCAGCGCCTCGGCCTGGGTCGGGTTGACCTTGCCCGGCATGATCGACGAGCCGGGTTCGTTCTCGGGAATGTTCAGCTCGCCGATGCCGCAGCGCGGCCCGCTGGCCAGCCAGCGCACGTCGTTGGCCAGCTTCATCAGCCCGCCGGCGAGCGTGCGCAGCGCCGCCGAGACCTGCACCAGCGCGTCGTGCGCGGCCAGCGCGAAGAACTTGTCGGCTGCGGCGCGGAACGGCTGGCCGGTGAGCGTGGCGATGTGCTGCGCCGTGCGCGCGCCGAACTGCGGGTGCGCGTTCAGCCCGGTGCCGACCGCGGTGCCGCCGATGGCCAGATCGTACAGCCCCGGCAGCGCGGTGCGCACGGCATTGATCCCGAACTCCAGCTGCGCGACCCAGGCGCCGATCTCCTGGCCGAGCGTGATCGGGGTGGCGTCCTGCAGATGGGTGCGGCCGGTCTTGACGACATCGCGGTAGGCCTCCGCCTTGCCGGCCAAGGTGTCGCGCAGGCGCGCGACACTCGGGAACAGCGCGCGCTCCAACTCCTCGACCACGGCGATGTGCATCGCGGTCGGGAAGGTGTCGTTCGACGACTGCCCGCGGTTGACATGATCGTTCGGGTGCACCGGCTGCTTCGTGCCCAGGGCGCCGCCGGCACGCTCGATCGCGCGATTCGAAATGACCTCGTTGGCGTTCATGTTCGACTGCGTGCCCGAACCGGTCTGGAACACCACCAGCGGGAACTGCGCATCGAGTGTCCCATCGATGACCTCGTCGGCCGCGGCGACGATCAGCGCGGCGATGTCCGCCGGCAGCTCGCCGAGTTCGGCATTGGCCTGCGCCGCGGCCTTCTTGAGGATGCCCAGCGCGCGGATGATCGGCCGCTGCCAGCGGAAGCGCGCCACCCCGATCGGAAAGTTCTCGATCGAGCGCTGCGTCTGCGCGCCCCAGTAACAGTCGGCGGGCACGTCGATCGCGCCCATGGAGTCGGTCTCGCTGCGGTAGTCGGTCACGGCTGTCTCATCCAAATAGGGGCCCGGCCTGGAGATCCCGGTGTAGGTCTGCACAGACCGGTTCGGGAATTCTATCGGGGTGTGAGTATATCCCTAACCCGGACGGTTCATGCCATGACCGGTTTGAAGCCGTTCGATGCCCGGGGGATGGCAGCGTGTAGCCCGGATGAGGCGTAGCGGAATCCGGTGCAATCGAACATCGTGGACCGATGAACAGATACCGAATGGTTCTTTATCGGCGCAAGTGCACCGCTGTTGGCTGTGTAATCGCTTGATTGGGTGTGCGGGACGCGGCTGTTACTGGAGCGGCATAGGGCGATGACATACGCACGGCCAGCCGGTGATATTGAGCACTATGTGTTACAAAGAGGCCGCTGGCCTGCCATAATCACCTCATGAGCCCGACAGTATTCCGCGAGAAAGGTTATCGCTTTTTCTTCTTTTCCCGGGAGGAGTCGCGGATGCACGTCCATGTCCACTGTGGAGACGGCGAGGCCAAGTTTTGGCTTGAGCCGCATATTGAACTCGCGAATAACTATCGCTTGTCGCGAGGACAGTTGAAAGAGATCGAGGCGATAATCGAGGTGCACTACGATGAGCTCAGGCGCGCTTGGCAAAAGCACTTCCCAGATTGAAGTCACGAATATTTCGAATCATGGTGTTTGGTTGTTAGCGGGTGGGCAGGAGCTGTTCATGCCCTATGAGCAGTTCCCATGGTTCAAAGACGTGGCGGTTGCCAAGATCCTCAATGTTGAGGAACCCAGCCCGGGCCATTTCTACTGGCCGGACCTTGACGTTGATCTCACCGAAGAAATCATTTCGCACCCTGAACGGTTTCCACTCAAAGCAAAGTAACGCGTAACAAGGCGCTGCCCCGGCTAGAGACGCCGGCCGTTGATGCCGCTCACCCGTACACCACCCCCGGCAACCACGTCGCCAGGCCCGGCCACAGCGCGAGCGCGCCGAGCATCAGCAGCTGGATGGCGATGAACGGGATCACGCCGCGGTAGATGTCGGCGGTGCTCACCTGGGGCGGGGCGACGCCGCGCAGGTAGAACAGCGCGAAGCCGAATGGCGGGGTCAGGAACGAGGTCTGCAGGTTGATCGCGATCATGATGCCCAGCCACACCGGGTCCAGGCCCATGGCGAGCAGGATCGGGCCGACGATCGGCACCACGACGAAAGTGATCTCGATGAAGTCGAGTACGAAGCCGAGCAGGAACATCACCAGCATCACCACCAGCATCGCGCCGACCACGCCGCCGGGCAGGTCGCCGAGCAGCCTGGCGACCAGATCGTCGCCGCCGAAGCCGCGGAATACCAGCGAGAACACCTGGGCGGCGATCAGGATCAGGAACACCATGCTGGTGACCTGGGTGGTGTTGCGCACCACCTCGCGCAGGACGGGTATGCGCAGCTGCCCCTGGCTGGCCGCCAGCAGCAGCGCGCCCAGCGCGCCGACCGAGGCCGCCTCGGTCGGCGTGGCCCAGCCGAACATGATCGAGCCGAGTACGGCGAACACCAGCGCCAGCGGCGGGAACAGCGCCTTGAGCACGCGCCCGGCCATGCCGGGGCCACGCAGTGCGCGCAGCTCGGATGCCGGGACCGCCGGCATCCGCGCCGGGCTTAGCGCGGCGAGTACCGCGATGTAGATCAGATAGGCCAGCACCAGCAGCAGCCCCGGGATCAGCGCGCCGACGAACAGATCGCCGACCGAGACGGTCTCGGGCGCGTAGATGCCGCTGTCGAGCTGGGCCTGCTGGTAGGCCGAGGACAGCTGGTCGCCGAGCAGCACCAGGACAATCGACGGCGGGATGATCTGGCCCAGCGTGCCCGAGGCGCAGATGGTGCCGGCGGCGATGCGCGGGTCGTAGCCGCGCTTGAGCATGGTCGGCAGCGCCAGCAGGCCCATGGTCACCACGGTCGCGCCGACGATGCCGGTGCTGGCCGCCAGCAGCATGCCCACCAGGGTGACCGACAGCCCCAGCCCGCCGCGCAGCGTGCCGAACAGGCCGCTCAAGGTGTCGAGCAGGTTCTCGGCGACCCGTGAGCGCTCCAGCATCACGCCCATGAACACGAACAGCGGCACCGCGATCAGGGTGTCGTTGATCATGAGGCCGTAAAGCCGGTTGGGCAGCGTCTCCAGAAAGGCGGGATCGAACAGGTCGAGGGCCAGGCCGAGGAACGCGAAACCGAGCGCCACGCCGGCCAGGGTGAAGGCCACCGGGTAGCCGGCCAGCAGCACCAGGCAGATGCCCAGGAACATCAGCAGCGGCATGTATTCGGCGAGCAGTTCCATGGCTTACAGCTCGCGCGGGGCAGGGGACTCGGCGGGTACCGGGACGCCGGCGAGGGTCAGCAGCGCATGTGCCGCCTGGGCCAGGCCCTGGAGCAGGACCAGCACGGCCATCAGCGGGATCGCGGTTTTGAGCAGGTAAACCCCCGGCAGGCCGCCGGTCTCGCGCGAGCCTTCGCGCAGTGCCCAGGCGGCGGCGACGTAGTCCCAGCTCACCCAGAGGATCAACAGGCACACCGGCGCCAGCAGGAACAGCGCGCCGAACAGGTCGACCCAGGCCCGGCGCCGCGCGCTCATGTCGCGATAGAAGATATCGACGCGCACATGGCCGTCATGTTTGAGGGTGTAGGCGGCGCCGAGCAGGAACACCAGCGCATGCAGGAAACCGACGGCCTCCTGTGCGGCGATCGAGCCGATGCCAAAGCCGTAGCGCAGCACCACGATGCCGAAGGTCAGCAACACCATGAGCAGGGTCAACCAGGCGACGCCCCGGCCGGTCCATTCGGAGAGGGTGCTGAGCAGGCGGGCGAGTCGTGCGAGTTGCGCCAGGACCGGATTCATGGGGCGCGAGTATATATCAACGACCCCCGCGAACCCGTAGGCGCGGCCTATGGCCGCGAACCGCCGTGCGCGGTCACCAGCGGAAGATCACCCAGCTCGGCAGCAGGATGCGCGGGTCGAGTTCGTTGCGGCGGGTTTCGAGGTTGCCGTCGCCGTCGGCGTCCACCAGATAGTAGGGATAGCCCTTGCTCGGCGTGACCTTGATCATGTAGAGCTGACCGTTGACACGGTATTCCTCGATGGTGCGGTCCCGCTGACGGACGATGGTGACCTCGGGCTCGATGCCTTCCTGGTCGTCGCGCGGCAGCGCCGGGGGTGGGGCATCGTTCGTCAGCAGGGTACCGCCCGGCGGCGGTTCATCCACCTGGGCGGATACGGGTGCGGCGGCCAGCAGGCCGGCGAGGATCGCGGCAAGCACGCTCGTCTTGGGCAGGGTGTGGTTCATGGTGCTCACAATTGCAGCAGGATTTCCTGTTCCTGGGCCGACGGTTCGAAGCCCCGGGCCTCGTAGTGGGTAAAGATAGCATCGACCACGTCTTTGGCGGTATCCACGACGCTGAACAGATCGAGGTCTTCCGGCGAGATGGTGCCCGCCTCCACCAGCGTGGCGCGGAACCAGTCGACCAGCCCGCGCCAGAACGTCGAGCCGACCAGCACGATGGGGATGCGCCGGGTCTTGCCGGTTTGGACCAGGGTCAGGATCTCGGCCAGTTCGTCCAGGGTGCCGAAGCCGCCCGGCAGGACCACATAGGCCGAGGCGTATTTCACGAACATCACCTTGCGCGAGAAGAAGTGCCGGAAGTTCAGCGCGATGTCCTGATAGCCATTACCCGACTGTTCGTGCGGCAGCATGATGTTCAGGCCGATGCTCGGCGACTTGCCGGCCTGGGCGCCCTTGTTGGCCGCCTCCATGATGCCGGGACCGCCGCCGCTGACCACCGAGAAGCCGGCATCGGAGAGCTGGCGGGCGATTGCCTCGGCGAGCAGGTATTCCGGGGCGTCCGGGCGGGTGCGCGCCGAACCGAAGATGCTCACCGAGGGTTTGATCTGGGACAGCCGCTCGAAGCCCTCGACGAATTCCGCCATGATCTGGAAGATCTTCCAGGATTCGCGCGTGAGTTGGCTGTCGTTGACCGGCTGCATGCCGGGATGTTGACTGCGGGTCTGGTCATCCATTGGATCATTCACCTGGAAATTCACCGCAGGGTGCGGTCACACCCACCTAAGCAATATCCATACCCGGGCGCCGCGGCGGGGCCGCATGATAGCATGCAACGCCCGGCCCACGACCCCCCGAGCGACCTCCAGCATGGCACACGCGCATTCGACCCCCCTGGTGCTGGTGGACGGTTCCTCGTACCTGTACCGGGCCTTCCACGCCCTGCCCCCGCTGACCAATTCACGCGGCGCGCCGACCGGCGCGGTCTACGGCGTGGCCAATATGCTGCGCCGGCTGGCTGCCGACTATGCGGGCGCGCACATCGCCGTGGTGTTCGACGCCCGCGGCAAGACCTTCCGTGACGACCTGTTCGCGCAGTACAAGGCCAACCGCCCGCCGATGCCCGAGGACCTGGCCGGGCAGGTTGAACCCCTGCACCGGCTGGTGGCCGCCCTGGGCTTTCCGATCCTGCAAGTCCCGGGCGTGGAGGCCGACGATGTGATCGGCACGCTGGCGCGCCAGGCCGCCGCGCGCGGGCAGTCGGTGGTGATCTCCACCGGCGACAAAGATATGGCGCAATTGGTCGACGGCCATATCACCCTGGTCAACACCATGTACAACACCACCCTGGACCGCGCCGGGGTGAGCGAAAAGTTCGGTGTGCCGCCTGAATGCATCATCGATTACCTGGCCCTGGTCGGCGACAGCAGCGACAACATCCCCGGCGTACCCAAGGTCGGACCCAAGACCGCGGCGAAATGGCTTAACGAATACGGCTCCCTGGAGGCGATCGTCGCCCACGCCGGCGATATCCCCGGCAAGGTCGGCGAGAGCCTGCGCGGAAATCTCGACCAACTGGCGCTGTCGCGCGAACTGGCGACCATCCGTTGCGACGTCGAACTCGATCAGGGGGTGGACGATCTGCACCTGCGCGCGCCGGACACCGCAGCGCTGCGCGCGCTGTACACCGAACTGGAATTCAACACCTGGCTGCGCCAACTCGACGCGGAGGTCCCGGACGAGCGACCGGCCGCCGAGACGCCCGCGGCGTCCGCGCCGGCGCTGAACTACGAGACCGTACTGACCCAGGCGCAGCTCGACGCCTGGCTGACGCGCCTGGCGCAGGCCGAGTTGTTCGCCTTCGATACCGAGACCACTAGCCTCGACTACATGCAGGCGCGCATCGTCGGCGTGTCCTTTGCAGTGGCCGGGGCGGGGGCCGCCTATGTGCCTTTGGCGCACGACTATCCCGGCGCCCCGGATCAGCTCGACCGCGACACGGTGCTGGCGCAGCTCAAACCGCTGCTGGAAGATCCGCAGCGTCGCAAGGTCGGTCAGCATCTGAAATACGATATGAACGTGCTGGCCAACCACGGCATCGCGCTCGCCGGCATCGCCTTCGACACCATGCTCGAATCCTACATCCTCGACAGCACCGCCAGCCGCCACGACATGGACTCGCTGGCGCGCAAATACCTCGGCTACACCACCATCAGCTTCGAAGACGTCGCCGGCAAGGGTGCCAAGCAGCTGACCTTCAATCAGGTGCCGGTGGAGACCGCCAGTCCCTATGCCGCGGAAGACGCCGAGGTGACCCTGCGCCTGCATGAGACCCTGTGGCCGCGGCTGGAACGCGAACCCGCGCTGGCGCGGGTGTTCAGCGAGATCGAGATGCCACTGGTGCCGGTGCTGTCGCGCATGGAACGCACGGGTGTGCTGGTCGATGCCGCGATGCTCGCACGCCAGAGCCGTGAGCTGACCGTGCGTCTGCACGAAATCGAACAGGCGGCGCAACGCGTGGCCGGCCAGCCGTTCAATCTCGGCTCGCCCAAGCAGATTCAGGAGATCCTCTACGACAAGCAGGGCCTGCCGGTGTTGGCCAAGACGCCCAAGGGCGCGCCCTCGACGGCGGAAAACGTGCTCGCGGAACTGGCGCTGGAGTACCCGTTGCCGAAACTGATCCTCGACCACCGTGCCTTGTCGAAGCTCAAATCGACCTACACCGACCGGCTGCCCGAGCGGATCGATCCGGACACCGGGCGGGTGCATACCTCCTACCATCAGGCGGTAGCGGCGACCGGGCGTCTGTCGTCGGCCGATCCGAATCTGCAGAACATCCCCGTGCGCACCGAGGAGGGCCGGCGCATCCGTCAGGCGTTCATTGCGCCGCCGGGATACAAGATCGTCGCCGCCGACTATTCACAGATCGAGCTGCGCATCATGGCGCACCTGTCCGAAGACGCCGGCCTGTTGCAGGCCTTTGCCGCCGGTCAGGACATCCACCGCGCGACGGCCGCCGAGGTCTTCGGTGTCGCGCCCGAGCAGGTGACGTCGGATCAGCGGCGCTCGGCCAAGGCCATCAATTTCGGGCTGATCTACGGCATGTCGGCGTTCGGTCTGGCGAAACAATTGGGCATCGAGCGCGGCGCGGCGCAGACCTATGTGGATCTGTATTTCGCCCGTTATCCGGGCGTCAGACAGTACATGGAGGCCACCCGCGCCAAGGCCCACGAACACGGTTATGTCGAGACCGTGTTCGGCCGGCGCCTGTATCTGCCCGACATCAACGCGCGCAACGCCACGGCGCGCAATGCCGCGGAACGCACCGCGATCAATGCGCCGATGCAGGGTACCGCCGCGGACATCATCAAGCGCGCGATGATCCGTGCGGATGCCTGGTTGCGCGACAGCGGGTTGGACGCGCGCATGATCATGCAGGTGCACGATGAGCTGGTGTTCGAGGTGGCCGAGTCGGCGCTGGCGCCGCTGCTGGAGGGGGTGCGCGATTGCATGCAGACGGCCGCGGAACTTCGGGTGTCGCTGGAGGTCGATGTCGGGGTGGGCGCGAATTGGGACGAGGCGCATTGACCGCCGTCCAACGTCAGGGTTCCGGCGCCTATAAAATTTTTCGGGGCTGGCGTAACAAACTTTTACCAACGCCCGCGGGTGCGTGGTCTAGTATTGAGGGCAATCGCGCGGCTGCGGTAACGCTCAGGAACTTTTTCGCGGGGCCATGATCCGATGGATTCGATGACAGCGATGTAATCACAGTTTGTGGATTCCGTTCTTCCTCCCTAGAGCGGGATCCTTTACAAGCCCGGCCCCCCAGCCGGGTACGTTAGCCCCGGTACTCCCCCCCCCTTGGTACCGGGGTTTCTTTTTGCCTGTCGTTTGTGCAGGTAGCCGCAAGGCGCCGGATTCACGTCAGGTCCAGCCAGGCCGCGAGGTGTCCGCGCGCCGCCTCCAGGCCCGTCCCGTCCAGGGCGGAGAACAATTGTGCACTGGCCTGCGGGTGTAACGCGTCCAAGCCACGTCGCACGCTCAGCAGGGTATTCTGCGCCGCACCGCGCTTGAGCTTGTCGGCCTTGGTCAGCAGCACATGCACCGGCAGGCCGCCCTCCCGGCACCAGGCGAGCATCTGCTGATCGAATTCGGTCAGCGGGTGGCGCACATCCATCAGCAGGATCAAGCCGACCAGGGACTCGCGCTGGGCCAGATAGGTACTCAGGTGCCGCTGCCATTGGGCCTTCACCTCTGCCGGGACCTTGGCATAGCCGTAGCCGGGCAGGTCGACCAGGCGCGTGGCGGGCGTGACCTCGAAGAAGTTGATCAGCTGGGTGCGCCCGGGGGTCTTGCTGGTGCGCGCCAGGCCCTTGTGGCCGGTGATGGCGTTCAGGGCGCTGGACTTGCCGGCATTGGAACGTCCCGCGAAGGCCGTCTCGCGGCCCGCATCGGCGGGGGCCTGGCCGAGACGGGCGGCGCTGGTCATGAACTGGGCGGCACTGAATGGGTTCGGCATGGGGGCGTATTCTGGCCGCTCGCCGGGATAATGTCATGCCGGCCGGCAGCTTGCCGATGCCGCCCTTGTACGGGTCGTGGGCCACTGGTATAAATGGCGGCCTCCGACCGGGAGGGGGCCGACGGCCTGGGTCCCGCGCTGTTATTTCAAACCACCCCAGAGTCACACCAGAGTCACACCAGAGTCACAGGAATTGGTTTCAATATGAACAACCGATGCGTTCTTGCCGTGATCTTGTCGCTTTCAGCACCGTTTGCCGCCGTCACGGCCCACGCCGCCGGCGATGCCGCCGCCGGTCGGACCAAGGCCATGGCCTGCGCCAGCTGCCACGGCACCGACGGCAACAGCGCCAACCCCGACTGGCCGAGCCTGGCCGGCCAGCATGCCAAGTACCTGGCCAAGCAGTTGGCCGACTTCAAGTCCGGTGACCGCAGCAATCCCCTGATGTCGCCGATGGTCGCTCCGCTGTCACCGCAGGACATCGCCGACATCGCCGCGTTCTATGCCAGTCAGCCGCTCACGGGCGGGCAGGCCGATCCGGCACTGGTCGATGCGGGTGAAAAGCTCTACCGCGGCGGCAATGCCAGCACCGGCGTGGCCGCCTGCATGGCCTGCCACGGCCCCAACGGCAGCGGTATCCCGCAGGCGAATTTTCCGCGCCTGTCCGGCCAGCACGCCGCCTACACCGTGGCCCAGCTCACGGCGTTCCGCGCCGGCGAACGCGCCAACGATGCCGAGTCGATGATGCGCGACATCGCCGCGCGCATGAGCGACGCCGAGATCCGGGCGGTGGCCTCCTATATCGAAGGGCTTTACTGAGCCGCCGTACCCGGCCCAAGGGGGGGTGTCCCGCGCAGGGTGGTCCCAGGATCACCCCGCGTTATATGTGGCTGAGAATGAAGGTGCGGTCTGTATAATGCCCCGGCCTGCTATCAGCGATGGCTGTTTCCGTTCAGCCGGGGGTTCAGCTCTTGACCACAGCCAGCCGTAGCCAAACCCGCCGCGATCCGCATGCCAGCGTCTGGCTAGAATTTCTGGGGTCGATGAACCTCGCCATCACCTTGTTGGTGGCCGTGGCGGTGGCCTCGGTGATCGGCACGGTCCTCAAACAGAACGAGTCCTACGAAAGCTACATCGTGAAATTCGGACCATTCTGGTTCGAGGTGTTCAAGGATCTGGGCCTGTTCGACGTCTACAGCGCCGGCTGGTTTCTGCTGATCCTGACCTTCCTGGTTACCTCCACCAGCGTCTGTATCTACCGCAACACCCCGCACATGCTGCGCGATATGCGCAACTTCCGCCTGAATGTGCAGGCGCAATCGCTGCGCGCGTTCCATGCCCGGCAGAGTTGGACGTTGGCCTTGCCGGCCGACGAGGTGGAGCGGCGCGCCACCGTCCTGATGCAGGCGCGCGGCTACCGGGTGCGGCGTAAGGATCATGGCGACCACCGGGTGGTTGCCGCCATGCGGGGCGCGACTAACCGGCTGGGCTATATGCTCACCCACAGCGCCATCGTGATCATCTGCGTCGGCGCGCTGCTGGATGGCAACCTGCCGCTCAAACTCCGGGAGATGACCGGCCTGCTCCAGGTCGAGACCCGCAACATCCCAGTCTCGCAGGTCCCCAGCGTGTCCTGGCTGCCGGAGAGCAACCCGTCGTTCCGCGGTAGCGTGACCCTGGCGGAGGGCAAGACCGGCAACATCGCGTTCCTGCAGATGCGCGACGGCTACCTGGTGCAGGCGTTGCCCTTTACCATCGAGCTCAAAGACTTCCGCATCGAGCACTACGAATCCGGGCAGCCCAAATCCTTCGAGAGCGATCTGGTCATTTACGCGCCGGACGAGGAACCGGTGATGCACACCATCGCGGTGAATCACCCGCTGATCTACAAGGGCTATGCGATCTATCAGTCGAGCTTCAACGACGGCGGTACGCGCATGCAACTCCGGGCCTGGGCATTGGGCCAGTCGGAGAGGGAGTTTCTGGATTTCGACGGGGCGATATTCGAGGACATCGGCGTCGAGACCTCGCAGGGCCAGATGACCCTGGAGCTGGGCGATTTCCGCCTGTTCAACCTCAATCCGGCGCCCGAGGGCTCGGAGAAGAAGTTCATCAATCACGGCCCGAACTACACCTTCAAGCTGCGCAATGCCGCCGGCGAGGCACGCGAATACGAGAATTACATGCTGCCGGTCGAATTCGGTGGGCGCAGGTATTTTTTGAGCGGCGTGCGCAGCGAGATCTCCGAGCCATTCTCCTACCTGCACCTCCCGGCCGACCCCAAGGGCGGCCTGGAACGCTTTCTGAGTTTCAACGCACTGATACGCAACGATGCCCAGGTCGATCAGGTCGCCCGGGAGACCGCCCGCGCCGCGTTCGTGGATACCGTGCAGGAGGCGCCCGAGCAAATCCAGGAGGTCGCTACCACCATGCGGCGGTTGGTCGGGCTGTTCGCTACTGGCGGCTTCGAGGCGGTCGCCGACCAGGTCGACCAGAGCGTTCCGGAAGATCGCCGTCCCCAGGTGATGAGCGCCTATGTGAAGGTGCTCAACAACATCCTCTCGGCCCTGTATTACGAGGTGCTGGAGGCCGAGGGCGTGGATTTCAGCGCCGGCTTAAGCGATTTCGACGCCCGGTTCTACGATGATGCGATCAATGCCCTGTCGGTCCTGCGCGGCTATGGCTCGCCGTTTTTTCTGGAACTTCGCAGCTTCGAACATGTCCAGGCCTCTGGGTTGCAAATCACGCGCGCGCCCGGCCAGAATGTGGTCTATCTGGGGTTTGCCCTGCTGACCGCCGGGATCTTCGTGATGTTCTACATCAGCCAGCGGCGGCTATGGCTCTGGTTGCGGCCGGGCGAGGCGGGAACCGAGGTGCTGTTTGCCGGGTCCGGCAACCGCGACCAGCGCGATTTCCGCCGTGATTTCGACCGCCTGGCTCAGTCCCTGGACCGGGCGCTTTCGGGGCAGTCCCCGTAGCGGGGCAGCGCATTCAGGCGGCATTCAGCACGGGCTCGTCACCCTATATATGCGACGCGAAAACGGAGGCAACATCCTATGTCAGTGACCCAACAGGAAATCCTGGAGGAGTTCGAGGGCCGCGCCTTCTGGCGGCGTCTGAGCGGCTTCGACTGGGTGTGGGCGCTGCTGGTCGCGGCCGGCGCGGTCTATGCGTATGTGCACTACGCGAACCTGATGGACGGCTACGAGATCGGCATTCTCGCCGGCGGCGCGGCGGCCCTGATCGGGCTGGGCTGGGCCTGGAAGCCGGTACGGGGTTACTCGCTGGCGGTGGCCGCCCTGAGCCTGGCGGCGATCGGCCTGTACGGCGACAGCCTGGCCACGGCCGAGAGCAATTTCTTCCTGAAATATCTGATTGCCAGTCAGTCGGCGATCATGTGGATGAGCGCCTTGTACGTCCTGGCCACAGTGGCCTATTTCGGTGGGCTGTTTGGGCGCTCCGAGTTTACCCAGAAGGTCGGCACGGCCATGACCTGGTCGGCGACCGTGATGGGCACGGTCGGTCTGATGGTGCGCTGGCGCGAGTCCTATCTGATCAGCCACGATGTCGGCCATATCCCGGTCAGCAATCTCTATGAAGTCTTCATCCTGTTCTCGATCATTACCGCGTTGTTGTACCTCTATTACGAGGGCCGCTACCGCACCCGCGCCCTGGGCGGTTTCGCGCTGCTGGTGATCTCGGCCGCGGTGGCCTTCCTGCTCTGGTACAGCTTCGAGCGCGGCGCCCACGAGATCCAGCCGCTGGTGCCGGCCTTGCAGAGCTACTGGATGAAGATCCATGTGCCGGCCAACTTCGTCGGCTACGGCGCGTTCGCGCTGGCCGCGATGGTCGCGGTCGCCTACTTGCTGCGGCATGCCCAGGAACGGCGGGCCGGGACGGCCGTCGACAGCGTGCTGCCCAGCCTCGAACTGCTCGACGACGTGATGTACAAGTCCATCGCGCTGGGCTTCGCCTTCTTCACCGTCGCGACCATCCTCGGCGCACTGTGGGCGGCCGAGGCCTGGGGCGGCTACTGGTCCTGGGACCCGAAGGAGACCTGGGCGCTGATCGTCTGGTTGAACTACGCGGCCTGGCTGCACATGCGCCTGACCAAGGGCTGGCGCGGCACGCCGATGGCCTGGTGGGCGATCGTCGGCCTGTTCGTGACCCTGTTCGCCTTCCTGGGCGTGAACATGTTCCTATCCGGGCTGCATTCGTACGGCGAATTGTAATCCGCGAGTTTCCGGCCGCTGGCCCCACGCAAGGTGCGGCCGGCGGGGTCGCCGCGGTCGAGGTCAAACCAGAACGAGGAATGCCGATGAAACGTTTTCTATCGATGCTCACGCTGCTGTCCGGTCTGGCGCTGTTGGGCGCCGCCCCGGCGCGCGCCAATGATCTGTCCGAAGGGATCGACTATGTAACCCTGGGCGCGCCCCAGCCGACCACGGATGCCGCGAAGCTGGAGGTCGTCGAGCTGTTCTGGTACGGCTGTCCGCACTGCCATCAGTTCGAGCCGATGCTGCACCAATGGGCCGAGGCGCTGCCCGCTGACGTGGCGTTCGTGCGCATGCCGGCGGTGCTGTCGCCGCGCTGGGAACCGCATGCGCGGGCCTATTACGCCGCCGAGATGCTCGGCGTGCTCGACAAGACCCACAACGCCCTGTTTGCCGCCCTCCATGACCAGAAACAGCGGTTGGAGACCGAGGATGCGCTGGCCGGTTTCTTCGCCAGCCAAGGGGTGGACGAGAAGGCCTTCCGCGAGGCCATGCGCTCCTTCGGCGTGGCCGCCAAGCTGAACCGCGCGCGGCAGATGACTGAGCGCTACGGCATCAACGGCGTGCCGACGCTGATCATCAACGGCAAGTACCGCACCTCGGCCAACGAGACGGGCAGCCATGCCGGCATGCTTCAGGTGACCGATCGGCTCATCGAACAAGAACGCGCGGCCGCCGCCGCGCAGTAGCCGCAGCCTTGCCCGCAGGTCGCGGGCGCCGGAAAGATTCGCGGCCGGGGCCGCTCCGATCAGGGCGCGCGCGGGTTGTCGTTGGTTATCGCTTGGGGCCCTGCCATGAAAGCCGCGGAACTGTTCGTCAGGTGTCTGGAGAACGAGGGCGTCGAGTACATCTTTGGCGTGCCCGGCGAGGAAAATCTCGATCTCATGGATGCGCTGCTGGATTCCTCCATCCAGTTCGTCACCTGCCGGCACGAGCAGGGCGCGGCCTTCATGGCCGATGTCTATGGTCGGCTTACCGGGCGCGCCGGGGTCTGTCTGGCCACGCTCGGTCCCGGCGCGACCAACCTGATCACCGGCGTGGCCGATGCCAACATGGACCATGCGCCGTTGGTGGCCATTGCCGGTCAGGCCTCCACCTCGCGCCTGCACAAGGAATCCCACCAGGTGCTGGACCTGGAATTGATGTTCCAGCACATCACCAAGTATTCCTCTCGCCTGTTGTCGCCGAACATCATTTCCGAGGTGGTGCGCAAGGCCTTCAAGCTGGCGCAAACCGAGAAGACCGGCGCGGCCTTCATCGAGTTTCCCGAGAACATCGCCAAGATGCTTATCGACGATGTCCCGCTGGCGGTGCGTCACCCCGAGGCCCCGGAGCCCGCGCGCGAGCGCGTCGAGTACGCCGCCGAGCTGATTTCCGCGGCGCGCAACCCGATCATCCTGGCCGGAAACGGCGTGATCCGCGCGCGGGCCTGGAAGCACCTGGCCGATTTTGCCGCCAAGCTCAACATCCCCGTCGCCAACACCTTCATGGCCAAGGGCGTGGTGCCGTTCGGCAAGAACCCTCTGGCGCTGGGCAGCGCGGGCCTGCAGGCCAACGATTATGTGAGCTGCGGCTTCTCGCGCGCCGATGTGATCATTTGTGTCGGCTACGATCTGGTCGAATACCACCCCTTCCTGTGGCACCCCTCACGCGACCGCAAGATCATCCATATCGACGCCAGTCAGGCCGAGGTCGACGCCAGCTACATGACCGAAGTCGGCGTGGTCGGCGACATCAAGCACAGTTTGTTGCGCATCGCCGAGCTGGCCACCCCGCACCAGGGCCAGCCCATGCGCGCCCTGCGCGACGCCCTGGTCGAGGAAATGGGCCAGCACGCCAAGGACGACGGCTACCCGGTCAAGCCGCAGAAGATCATCTGGGATCTGCGCACCGCGTTGAGCTTCGAGGACATCGTGATCTGCGACGTGGGGGCCCACAAGATGTGGATGGCGCGGATGTTCCGCTGCGAGTACCCCAACACCTGCCTGATCTCCAACGGTTTCGCCAGCATGGGGATTGCAGTTCCCGGGGCGATTGCCGCTAAGCTCGTGTACCCCGACCGGGCCGTGGTGGCAGTCACCGGCGACGGCGGCTTCATGATGAACTCCCAGGAGATCGAGACCGCCATGCGGCTCGGTCTGGCGATTGTGATTTTGATCTGGAACGACGGTGGCTACGGCCTGATCGACTGGAAGCAGATGAATCACTTCAAGCGTGCCGCGCATGTGCATTTCGGCAATCCCGACTTCGTCAAATATGCGGAATCGTTCGGCGCCCGGGGCTACCGCATCGAGCGCACGGAAGACCTCATGCCGACCTTGAAAAAGGCCATCGCCGACCGCACGGTATCCATTATCGATTGTCCGGTGGACTACAGAGAGAACCTCAAGTTGACCGAGAAGCTCGGAAGCCTGGTCTGTCCGACATGAACCCGGCCCTGTCCGAGCAGGCGGCTGTGAGCCCGGCGGCTGCGCACGGACCGAGGCTGCGATTGCTCAGCTACAACATCCAGACCGGCATCAGTACCACCCGCTACCGGCAATACTTCACCCAGAGCTGGAAGCACGTGCTGCCCCATGGCGAACGCTTCCTGAACCTCGACCGCATCGCGAAACTCACCTGTGAATACGACATCGTCGGCCTGCAGGAGGTCGATGCCGGCAGCCTGCGCTGTGGCTTCATCAACCTGACCCAGTATCTGGCCGATCGCGCCCAGTTCCCTTTCTGGTACGACCAGACCAACCGTCGCATGGGGCCCCTTGCCAAGCACGCCATCGGGGTGCTCAGCCGGTTTGCGTGCAGCCAGATCGTCGAACACAAGCTGCCCGGTCCGATCCCCGGGCGCGGTACCCTGGCGCTGCACTTCGGTCACGGCGAACACGCGCTGGTGATCTTCATCGTGCACCTGGCGCTCGGCCAGCGCACACGTCTCCAGCAGTTGGCCTATCTCGCCGGGTTGGTCAACGAGCACCGCCACGTGGTGGTCATGGGCGACCTGAATTTCCCCTCACGCAGCCGCGAAATGGAATTCCTGATCGACCGGACGCTGATGAGCGAGCCGGTGCACGGTCTGAACACCTTCCCCAGCTGGCGGCCCAACCGAAACATCGATCACATCCTGGTCACGCCGACGCTCCAGGTGCAGAACGTGCGGGTGCTGGACTGTCCGGTGTCGGACCATCTCCCGTTGAGCATGGAGCTGATGCTGCCCGAGGGCATGGCGTTGTGTTGACCGGGGTGCAGGGCGCGGCATGAGTGAAAACGAAGACGCCGCCCAGGCCGAGGCCTGGAAGCGCAAATACTACGACGCCCTGGGGCAGCACGAGGCCCAGGAGCGTCAATGGGGGCAGGCCGAGGAGCTGTTGCGCATGACCCTGTCGCGGCTGACGCTGGCCGCCGACGGTCTGGACGACACCCTGGACCGGCAGCTCAAATCGCTGCGCGATGCCATTCGCGACCATGCCGACAGCCGCGTGCTGCGCCAGCGCATCGAGACTATGTCCGAAACCCTGGTGCGCCTGGACGCCACACGCCACGCCAAACCCGCAGCCCAGGGCCCGGCGGCGCCCCTGCAAACCCTGCTCGATAGCCTGCAACTCCCACGCGGGCACGCACGGCGCGTGAAGGCCCTGCGCAAGCAGCTCGATGCCGCGCAGACGCCGGAGGAGATCGCGGCGCTGACCGCGGAGTTCGCCGCGCTGCTGCACGAGGTACTCGCCGAGACCGGGCCCGGCGGGACGGATAAGCCGGTAACCGGCGGTCTGTTGGGGCGGCTGTTTGGCCAAACCACGGCGGCGCCCGCCCCGCAAAGTGCCGAGCCCGAGCCGGCGGCGCCGGTGCGACCGGCTTCGGCATCGATCGTGCCGCCCGTCACAGACCCGCAGGCCGCCGTCCGTGAACTGCTGCTGCATCTGATCGACCGGCTCCCCGACCCGGTCTTGCCGCAGGGCGCTGACCTGCGTGCCCAGGTCCAGAAGGCGGCGAGCGAATTCGAACTCAAGCGCCTGGCCGAGACGCTCGCCGAGACCTTTCGCATCCCGCTGCCGGCGCTCGCTGAGACAGACACCGGCGGCGAACTGCTGTTGCAGTTGCTGGAGCGCCTCGACCTGCCGGCCGAGCTCGAACCGCGCATCGACGCGATCAAGGCGCGCCTTGAGGGCCGTGTCGGCTATGACGCGCAAGGCGCGCTGCGCGACATCGCCACCCTGATCGCCGACATGCGTACCCGCCTGCAATCGGAGAAGCGGGAGATCGAGACCTTTCTCAAACAGCTCACCGACCGCCTGACGGACATCGACGGCTACGTGCGCGGCACCGAAAGCGCGCGTGCCGAGGCCTACCAGATCGGGCGCACGCTCGACGACGCGGTGCAGGAGCAGGTCCGCGGCATCGAAGACAGCGTGCGCGCCGCGGACAGCCTGGACACCCTCAAGCAGGCGGTGCAGCAGCGCGTCGATGCCATCATCGCCCATGTCGACCAGCACCGGCGTGGAGAAGATGCGCAGCAAACTGCAATTGCCCATCAGGTCACCCAGCTCACCGAACGCCTGCATGACATGGAGGCGGAGTCCCTGCAACTGCGCGAGCGCATCATCGCCGAACATCGCCAGGCGCTGACCGATGCGTTGACCGGAATCCCCAACCGGCTCGCCTATCAGGAGCGCATCGCCCAGGAATATGCGCGCTGGAAGCGCTTCGATGCCCCGTTGTCGCTGCTGATCTGGGACGTCGACCACTTCAAGGCGATCAACGACCGCTATGGCCACAAGGCCGGCGACAAGGTGCTCAAGGTGATCGCCGGGGTGCTCGCCGACAACCTCCGCGAGACCGATTTTCTGGCTCGCTACGGTGGCGAGGAGTTTGTCGTGGTCCTGCCCGGGACCGCCCGGGTGTATCTTCTGGATGTCGCCGAGAACCTGCGCCATGCCGTCGAGCGCTGCGGCTTCCATTACCACGGGGAGTCCGTCCCCATCACCCTCTCCTGCGGCATCGCCGAGTTTATCGGCGGCGACACCGTGGATGAGGTCTTCGAACGCGCCGATCGCGCCCTCTACCGTGCCAAGGGACTCGGCCGCAACAACTGCGTGCTGGCCGAGGCCTGAGCGCGCCGCCGCGTGCGCGGCGGCGCTTTCCGAATCCCTGCCGATTCGATAAGGTGGCGATGCCCCGCGCGACGCGTGATGGCACGGAGGGTCTGAGATGTCGGCACAGGGTGGAACCGGTTGTTTATTGGCGCTGCTGAGCCTGGCGGCCATGCCGGCGTGGTCCGGGGTGGCGGCGGATTATCTGCAGGGCTACGCGCGGGCGGTGCTGGATGTCCAGTTCCCGGGGCAGGCTATCGAGGTCGGTGCCGCGCACGACGATGGGCGTCTGGTGCTGATCGACGGCGCCTGCGGGCCGCGCATGGCCGAACGCGGGGCGGTCGAGACGGCCTTCGCGGCGACCGGACGCTTTGCGCAGGTGTCCTGGCAGGAAGGCCCGGCCTGCGAGGCGGAACAGGCCCGGGGCTTGGCGGCGATCGCGCCGGCCGCGGGCGGCCCGGCGGCCCCGAACGAGGCGGCCCCGGCGGCCGAGTCGGGACCGCCCCTGGTGCAGGCCCTGCCGGTGGATGAGCTGTTCAAGCCGCTGATCGCCGACCCGCGCCAGCCGCAGTTCTCGATCAAATATCACAGCTATGATGCGAACGAGAGCTTCAATGCCGGCAGCGTGTCGTTCGGCGATTATTTCGGCTTTGCCAGCGGCTTCCTGGGCGCGAGCGGGGTCTCCCAGATCGGTCTGCAGGGCGCCGTGTTTGCGGTGTTCAACCTCGATTCGGACTCCCACGACCTGGTCAATGCCGACTACTGGCTCGGCATCCCCGTCTCGTACCGCTACGGTCCCTGGTCGTTCCTGACCCGCCTGTATCACCAGAGCTCGCATCTGGGCGATGAATTTCTGCTCGGCAATCCCGATCTGGAACGCGTGAATCTGAGCTACGAGGACTGGGAGGTATTGGCCTCCTACGACTGGCGCAACTGGCGCCTATACGGCGGGGGCGGGGCGATCCTGCACAGCGAACCGGATCTGGACCCCTGGCATGCCCAGGCCGGCCTGGAATACCGCCGCCCCGGCATCTTCCGCAACTGGCAGCTGGTCGCCGCCGCTGACTGGCAGACCAGCCAGGAGCGCGACTGGAAACGCAACCGTTCCTACCAGATCGGCTTCGCCTTTGACCGGCAGTCGCGCGAGATCCGCTTCATGCTGGAACACTACCGCGGCTTTTCGCCCAACGGACAGTTCTACGACGAGCAGTTGAGATACACCGGGCTGGGCGTGTATTTCGATCTCTGAGCGGGCGCAAGCACACCACCGTCAGCGGAGCAGCAGCAACCGCCGGATGTGCAGGCTATCTCGGTCTCGCGGATGTCGGCCGCCAGCACGCCCCAACGGGAGGCTTGGCGCAGCAGTCGCGCGTCGCGCGTCTCCAGCGCCTCGCGCCGCCCGGCCGGGGTGAAGCGGGTCAGGGTGGCGCCGGTGCGGTTGATGAACGGCCGCCAGCCCTGCGCGAGCGGGTCCCAGGTGTGGGTGAGGGGGTCGGGTCGCCGAGTTGTTCGAGTGTGCTCAGGCGGGTGTCGCTCTCGTAGTGTTATGGGTTGGTGAGTTGCCGTTCCAGGCGCGCCGCGCGCCGGCGCAACTCGCGCAGTTCGTCGAGCAGGTCCAGCACCAACGCCGCACCGGCGAGGTTGACGCCGAGTTCGCGTTGCAGGCGCAGGCCGGTGCGGGCGCGGTCCAGCGCGCGCGGATCGAAGCGCCAGGCCGTCGGTTCGTGCCCCTGCGGTTCCAGTATCCCCTCCTGGACCATCTCGATCAGCCACTCGGCCGGCGTGTCGCAGGCCTCGCTGAGTTCCAGCAGGGTCAGCTCGATCCGTTCGCTGACGATCATCATGTCGGTGACCTCCGGGGGTTTACGCGGCGCCATGCTGCACCTCCCAGGCCGCGCGCGGATCGAAATGCAGTTCGCGGGCCAGGCGTTCGTAGGCCTCGCGCGCAGCGGCGTTGCCGGCCGGCGGGTTCACGATCTTGAGCACCGCGTACAGATCGCCCGGCGGTTGCCCCGGCAGCCCGCGGCCCTTGAGGCGCAGCCGCTGGCCCGACTGCGAGTCCGTCGGGATCTTCATCTCGACCTTGCCGCCCGGTGTCGGTGTCTGGACCTGCACACCCAGGGCCGCCTCCCAGGGGGCGAGCGGCAGGTTCAGATACAGGTCGCGGCCTTCGATTTGGAACAACGGGTGCGGTTCAAACTCGATCTCCAGATACAGATCGCCGGGCGGACCGCCGGCCACAGGCGGGGCGCCCTGACCGGCCAGGCGGATCTTCTGGCCGGGGCCGATGCCCTGGGGGATGCGCAGATTCAGCGTGCGCGCGCGCAACCGCACATGGCCCTGCGCGTCGAGTTCCGGGGCCTGGAGCTGAATGCTGCGCTGCGCGCCCTGGAAGCTGTCCTCCAGGCGGATCAGGATCTTGGCGTGATGGTCCTCGCCGCGACCGCGGCGCGCCTGCGCGCCCGGTTGCCCGCCGAAGGGCGAGCGGCCGCCGAACAGGGACTCGAAGAACTCGCTGTAGTCGCGCGCGTCGGCGCCGGTGAAACCGCCGCCGCTGAACTCGAAGCCGGCGTCCCAATCCGGCGGCGGATCGAACGCCTGACCGGCGCGCCATTGACTGCCGAGCTGATCATAGGCCGCGCGCTTCTCCGGGTCCTTGAGCACCTCGTTGGCCTCGTTGAGTTCCTTGAAGCGCGCCTCGGCATCCGGTTCCTGGCTGACGTCCGGATGAAATTTGCGCGCCAGCTTGCGGTAGGCGCGCTTGATCTCGTCCTGGGTCGCGTCTTTGGCGACGCCGAGAATTGCGTAGTAGTCCTTGAACTCCATGGGCGGGCCTTTTGGGTGATCGGGGATATCGATTCAGGGGCGTGTCTTACCCCTCGACCTCGATCCGGCGCGGCTGCACCTTCTGCTGCTTCGGGATCACGACCTCCAGCACACCGTGCTGCGACTTGGCGCTGATTGCCTCGGCATTGGCGGTGTCGGGCAGGCTGAAGCGGCGATAGAAGCTGCCGCGCACGCGTTCGGTGCGCTTGTAGCCCTCGCGTTCCTCCTGGCTTTCGGCGTGGCGCCCGCCCTTGAGGGTCAGGATGCCGTTTTCCATGTGGACATCGATGTCCTTGGGGTCGACGCCGGGGATGTCGGCGTGGATCACGAAGCGCTCCGCCTCCTCCTTGATGTCGACGGCCGGCACCCAGTCGCTGGTGGCGACGTTGGCGCTGTCCTCGCCCGGGCGGCGGCGCTGCGGCGTAAACAGCTGGTCGATCTCGCTGCTCAGCTGGTTGAGCAGGCTCCAGGGTTCGTAGCGGACCACGTTCATGCGGGTTCTCCTCTGGGTGATAGATACGCCGGTGGCGGCGCGGCTCTGCCCCCGGATATGGGTATGCCGGCCGCGGACATCAAGGCCGCGCGCTGGGGCCCGGACTCGACGCGGCGCTGCGGGGGTAGCTGCGCGGTCCTGGGACGCGGACCCGGGCCCCTGTCCGGGTAGATCCCCAGGTATATTAGAAACACAACATATAGTGTCTGGGCGGACGCAGGGGTCAGCCTGGCAAGCTCCTTGCTAGGGCGAGGTTCGACGGGGATTATTTAATCAACTTATTGATTATAAATAGATTAAATAATCCCCGTCTGTGTTGACAGGGGCCCGAGCGGGCGCCTACCCTTACCACGGCCGACACAATATGTTGTGTCCGCCTGATGGGCAGGCACCCACCGAGATCAAGACACAGGGAACCAGGAGGTTCGATGAAGCCAGCACACCTCAAGGCCGTGGCCACCGCGGCGGCCGAAATACCCTTGCAGCCCGCCTCGCAGGACATCTGGGACAAGAAGTATCGCCTGATGACCAAGACCGGTCAGGCGGTTGACCAGACGATCGACGATACCTACCAGCGCATCGCGCGCGCCCTGGCCGAGGTGGAGGCGACCCCCGAGCTGCGCGAGACCTGGAATGAGCAGTTCGTCTGGGCGCTGCGCCGCGGCGCCATCCCGGCCGGGCGCATCACCTCCAATGCCGGTGCCTGGGAGCACAAGCCGGCGACCTCGACCATCAACTGCACGGTGTCCGGCACCGTCCGCGACTCCATGGACAACATCCTGGAGAAGGTCCACGAGGCGGGCCTGACGCTGAAGGCCGGCTGCGGCATCGGCTATGAATTCTCCACGCTGCGCCCGCGCGGCGCCTATGTGGCCGGCGCCGGTGCCTACACCTCCGGCCCGCTGTCGTTCATGGATATCTACGACAAGATGTGTTTCACCGTGTCCTCGGCCGGCGGCCGGCGCGGCGCGCAGATGGCGACCTTCGATGTCGGTCATCCGGATGTGATGGATTTCGTCCGCGCCAAGCGCGAGGCCGGGCGGCTGCGCCAATTCAATCTGAGCCTGCTGATCACCGAGGAATTCATGGAGGCGGTGAAGGCTGACGCGGCCTGGAAGCTGGCGTTTCCGATCGTCGAGGCCGAACTCGCGACCGATGAACTGGATCTGGGCGATCCGGAACAGGTCATCTGGCGCGACTGGCCGGTGAAAGACGGCTATGTGAGCAACGAGGTCGGCCAGGTCGCCTGCAAGGTCTACCGCAGCATCCGCGCGCGGCGGCTGTGGGATGTCATCATGGGCTCGACCTACGATTTCGCCGAGCCGGGCTTCATCCTGATCGACAAGGTCAATGAGATGAACAACAACTGGTTCTGCGAGACGATCCGCGCGACCAATCCCTGCGGCGAGCAGCCCCTGCCGCCCTACGGCTCGTGCCTGCTGGGCTCGATCAATCTCACCAAGTTCGTGATCGAGCCGTTCACCGAACGCGCGCGCTTCGATTGGGAGGAGTTCCGCAAGGTGGTGGCGGTATTCACCCGCATGCTCGACAACGTCGTCGAGATCAACGGCCTGCCGCTGGAAGGCCAGCGCGACGAGATCCTGCGCAAACGCCGCCACGGCATGGGCTTCCTCGGCCTCGGCTCGACCCTGACCACGTTGCGCATGCAATACGGTACACCGGAGTCGCTGGAATTCACCGAACGCGTGGCGCGCGAAATGGCCGTGGAGGGCTGGCGCAGTGCACTGGAGCTGGCCAAGGAGAAGGGCTCGGCGCCGATCATGGACGAAGAGTTCACCGTGACCGAGGAGCTGCTGCGGCGGCGTCCCGAAATGGCCGGCGACGGTTTGAAGGTCGGCGACCGCGTCCCGGGCCGGTTGCTGCACGCCAAGTACAGCCGTTACATGCAGCGAATCGCGGAGGTCGCGCCGGAGCTGGTGGAAGAACTCGCCGAGGTCGGCGCGCGCTTCACGCATCACAGTTCGATCGCGCCGACCGGCACCATCTCGCTGTCGCTGGCCAACAACGCCAGCAACGGCATCGAGCCGTCGTTCGCGCACCATTACTTCCGCAACGTGATCCGCGAGGGCCGCAAGACCAAGGAGAAGGTGGCGGTGTATTCCTACGAACTGCTGGCCTATCGCGAGCTGATCAACGCCAAGGCTATACCCTATGCCGAAGAAGACGATGCCCGGTTGCCGGATTACTTCATCACCGCCGAGGACATCACGCCCAAGGCCCATGTGGACATCCAGGCCGCGGCGCAGAAGTGGGTGGACTCCAGTATCTCCAAGACGGCCAATGTCCCGACCGACTACCCCTATGAGGATTTCAAGGGCATCTATCTGTACGCCTACGAACAGGGGCTCAAGGGCTGCACCACCTTCCGCTTCAACCCCGAAGCCTTCCAGGGCGTGCTGGTCAAGG
>JBHEOS010000219.1:0-603 GCA_046260695.1 Gammaproteobacteria bacterium | reverse complement strand
GTGCATGATCTGATGGAGCAAGGAGCGCCTGCATTCGATGCGGCAATCCCGATGCTATCGCAGTTGCTCAAGGCTGAAATGACCGAACGCGAGGTGCGCTCCATCTCCTATCACATGAAGGCCGCGCGCTTCCCGGCCTACAAGGACCTCTCCGGGTTCGACTTCGCCGCCAGCGAAGTCCGTGAAGCCCTGGTTCGCCAACTTCATCGCTGCGAGGTCATGGACGCCGCCGAGAATGTCGTGCTAATCGGAGGGTGAGCCATTGAGGCGCCATTGGTTCAAGCCCAATGGCGAACGGACAGGGAAGTCCCATGTCGGAACGGCCCTCGGCATCCAAGCCATCGAGCACCACCGCAAGCGCGTGCGTTTCTTGCCGACAGTCGAGTTGGTCAATGCGCTGGAGCAGGAAAAGGCCCAGGGCAAGGCCGGGAAGATCGCCGAGGCGCTGGTCAAAACCGACTTGGTGTTCCTCGACGAACGGGGATACCCGCCATTCAGTGCCTCGGGCGGCGCACTGCTGTTCCATCTCCTCAGCAAGCTCTACGAGCGCACCAGTGTCATCATCACCACCAATCTGAGCTTCAGCGAATGGGCCAGCGTGTT
>JBHEOS010000218.1:0-615 GCA_046260695.1 Gammaproteobacteria bacterium | reverse complement strand
CGTAGATATCGTCATCGGGATGCGGCTCGCCATAGATCTTGTCGCCGATCACGAACTCGTAAAGGTGGTAGTCCCACCAATCCATCACGACCTGAATGATGTCGTGCAGCGCGGACAACGTGGTCGACATTGGCAAATCCAGCTCGCGCCAGACGAGGGGATCGGTGTCTTCGAGTTCAATGCGAATGCGGGCAACGGTCTCTGACATGTCCGGCTCCGGATGATGCGACACCCTGAAGATAGAAGGCCGTCCGCATGTCCACAATCATTGATCTGAAATCCCGCCGTGACGCCCTCTCTGCGCAACGATCCTCGGGCGTGGCCCGCGTCAGCTACGACGGCAAGACCGTGGACTATCGCAGCGTGGCCGAGATTGACCGGGCCATCGAGGCGCTGGACCGCGAGATTGTCGCGGCTGAAGGCCGACGCATCGTGCGCCACGTGCGCGTGACGACGACAAAGGGGCTGTGATCCATGGGGCTGTTCGACCGCTTCCGCCGCCCGTCTGCTGGCGGCCCGGCTGGTGTGCGCGCGCGGCTCGAGGGTGCCATGTCCAGACGCCGGCTGCGCGGCTGGAACCCGCCGCTGGAAAACATCAACACGCTGGTCGCCTCG
>JBHEOS010000217.1:0-624 GCA_046260695.1 Gammaproteobacteria bacterium | reverse complement strand
ACTTTTCCCTGACACCCTTGTGCGTATGTCAGGTACTTAGAGGCACGGACCGATCAAAGCCCGTACCCGCCGGATGTTGTGACGCTTGAGTCACAATGTATGTACAACTCGCTCGGACGTGTGTGTTGGAGAACCCACACGCCCGATGTTTATCCTTGAACCGCTCCCGTCACGATCACACACGCAGCTTGCGCCACCCGTGCCATGTGCCAGGCTGCAGTCCAAAGACTCAGCTTGATTTACCTTGTTAAACAACAATCTGGTTGTCAAAACCAGACATCAATACAGCCATTGCTGCACTCATGTCTAATCTCGATGATGCGATACTTTTTTTGCCTGCACTGACCACCCCTTTATGCAAATCAGGCGCTCTCCCAGCTGAGCTATAGCCCCTTGAACTTGACCCTGTACCACTCGAAACCAAAGCTTCGCTTTGGGCGGGATCGAAGTCGTGCGCGACCCCGGCGAGACCTCCTGAATGCAAATCAGGCGCTCTCCCAGCTGAGCTATAGCCCCAAATAATGTGTCACTCGCAGCAATCACGATACCTGCCAGTAAACCAAATTGGTGCTGATCGAGGCGTGGCAGTGTGACGCATAGCCTGCTATGCGAACACTTCCACAA
>JBHEOS010000216.1:0-624 GCA_046260695.1 Gammaproteobacteria bacterium | reverse complement strand
CAAACAGGAAGGCCGCTACCCCGATCCCAAGGAACTCAAACAGCGCGTGCGCGATCTGATCGCACCGGAAAAAGATCTGGGGCATTCGGATCGGCGCTAGCCCGTGTTTCACACTGCGCCCCGTGCCCTGTGATCAAACCGAATACAGCGTCGCGTCGTGCGTGAACAGCACGCACTTGTGAGCAGGTGCCGCGGCGCGAACACCCCGCGCACCAGCCCTCCAGCTCCAGCGCTGTCTTCGGCGCGTCGTGCTCGCCATCGATGGTGCGCCAGACCTTGAACCACTCCTGACTGGCCGTGAGCGAACCGATGCGCGCCTGCACGCCATCCGATACCACCAGCAGCTTGTTCGCACACGGTCGCCCGCGATGGAACCATCAGGCCGTTTATATTCCACTTCCACGCCATCGCGCAGCATGTGATGGAAGGTGCGGTTGTTGGCGAGGAAGGCGGGGTTGTCCAGGCGCAGGACTTTGCGCAGGGCGTCTTCGCGGGCGGATTCGGGGATAGTTGGGTTCAAGCGGGTGATGGCGTCGCGCAGCCGGCCTACCAGAATCACATCGGCGAATGAATCCCGCTCTGATGCCGATTCGCCGGGGGCCATGTCAGGCCCCTGCGCAATCG
>JBHEOS010000215.1:0-632 GCA_046260695.1 Gammaproteobacteria bacterium | reverse complement strand
CCCCCTACACCCCTCTGGAGCAGGAAGGGCGTGACATCTACATGCGCGAAGGGTGCAACAACTGTCACACTCAGACCGTACGCCCGTTGGTGGCAGAGGTTGTCCGCTACGGTGATTATTCCAAATCAGGCGAATTTGTCTACGATCGCCCCTTCCTCTGGGGCTCCAAGCGTACCGGCCCGGATCTGGCGCGCCTGGGCGGCAAATATCCTGATGCCTGGCACTATCAACATATGGAGACTCCGAGCTCCATCTATCCCAAAACCAACATGCCCGCTTACGGTTGGCTGAGCAACAATGCGCTTAAACCCGAAAAAATCCGCCGCAAGGTAGAGGTCCTGGGGTTCCCTTTTACCCTGGCGGCAGACCGCCCGCACCGAAATTGTCGGGGAGCTGAACAACCCCTTCAGCGACGCTGACCAGGCTACCCTGGCAAGCTGGCGGCCGCTGTATCAAAGCAATTGCTCGGCCTGTCATGGTGACGAGATGCAGGGTGGTATCGGACCGGAACTGGTAGCAGATAATTATGATGAGGAGACTCTCTTCCGGATCATTTATGATGGGATTGCAGAAGGGGGCATGCCCTCTTACGCCAACCTGGGCACCGAGCGGGTCTGGCAACTGGTCAATCT
>JBHEOS010000214.1:0-633 GCA_046260695.1 Gammaproteobacteria bacterium | reverse complement strand
GCGGTGGAACTGGTCCCGGCCCTGGCCGACGCCCCGGTAGAACACCACTGGGCGGGCCTGCGCCCGGGTTCACCCACCGGCGTGCCGGTGATCGGTGAACATCCGGGTTGCCCGGGCCTGTTCATCAATACCGGCCATTTTCGCAACGGCGTGGTCCTGAGCCTGGCCTCCTGCCAGATGGCGGCCGAGCTGATCCGGGGCGAGAAGCCCGCCCTGGACCCGGCGGCTTATCGGCTGGAAGCCGTCTCCGGTCCACCGAAGGCCCCCGCGACAGGGAATGAGATCTAGACTTTGTCTAAAACGTCCGTATAATTTCCAGTCATGTCACTGGAAGTACACAAAATGTCCGCACACCGCACACAGGTGATCGAACGCCTGCGCAGCCACGGGATCACTCCGACCCAGCAGCGGGTGGAGATTGCCCAGGTGCTGTTCGCGCGTCATCAGCATCTCTCCGCCGATCAGGTGCTGACCCAGGTCAACGCCCATGACGCCAGCGTGTCCAAGGCCACGGTCTACAACACCCTGGGCCTGTTTGCCGAAAAGGGTCTGCTACGTGAAGTCATCGTGGACCCCGCCAAGGTCTTCTACGACAGCAACCTGGACCCCCACCACCACCTGTTCCACATGGAC
>JBHEOS010000213.1:0-635 GCA_046260695.1 Gammaproteobacteria bacterium | reverse complement strand
CTCGCGGTGCGCCTGCTCGACCCCGGCGCCGAGGGCGTGGATCAGATCAGCCGCATCCTGGACGAGTACAGCGGCCTGGCCGCCGTGCACCTGGTCTCCCATGGCAGCGCCGGCGAGCTCCAACTGGGCAGCGGCCGGCTCGACGCCCAGACCCTGGCGTCCGCGCGCGCCGATATCGCGGGCTGGGGCCGGGCCCTGGCCGCCGACGGCGACCTGCTGCTGTACGCCTGCGACCTGGCCGGCAACGCCGAGGGCCGGGCCCTGGTCGGGGAACTCGCCGCCCTGACCGGCGCCGATGTTGCCGCCAGCGACAACCTGACCGGCAACGCCCTGCGCGGCGGCGACTGGGTCTTCGAATACCAGGTCGGCGAGGTCACGGCCGGGGTCGTGTTCGGCACCTCGCTCCAGGCCCAATGGGGCGGCACGCTGGCGACCTACACGGTCACGAATCTCGATGACGCTGGCGCCGGCTCGCTGCGCGAGGCCCTGGGCCTCGCGACCCTCAGTGGCGATATTGTCAATTTCGATGCCGGCCTCGCCGGGCAGATCAACCTGCTCAGCGCCCTGCCGACGATCTCCGTCGCCATCATCCTCGACGGCACCACGGCGTTGGGCTGGTCGAACAACAATCCCAC
>JBHEOS010000212.1:0-641 GCA_046260695.1 Gammaproteobacteria bacterium | reverse complement strand
CACGTATGGGGTGCTGGAAAAGCAGTTCCGCAACTATTACAAGGAAGCCTCACGCCTGAAGGGATCCACCGGGGAGAACCTCCTGCGTCTGCTCGAGGGACGTCTGGACAATGTCGTCTACCGCATGGGTTTTGGCGGCACGCGTGCCGAGGCCCGGCAATTGGTTTCGCATCGGGCCATTTTGGTCAACGGGCGCACGGTGAACATTCCCTCCTACCAGGTCGCCCCGGCCGATGTAGTCTCGGTCCGCGAAAAGGCCCGGCAGCAGGTCCGAATCCGGGACGCGATGACGCTTGCCGAGCAGGCTGGTCTGCCATCCTGGCTCGAGGTCGAGAGCAGCAAGTTCGAGGGCGTGTTCAAGGCTGATCGTTCCGATCTTCCGGCCGATATTAACGAATCGCTGGTTGTGGAGTTGTACTCCAAGTAAACCCTGCCGGCAGGAGAGGACATGCAAGCGAACGAATTGGTCAACAAGCAGCACATCGAAGTCGAAGCCGAGAACCGCAACAAGGCGAAGGTGGTTCTGGAGCCTCTCGAGCGTGGTTTTGGGCATACACTCGGCAACGCCCTGCGGCGTGTGCTGCTGTCCTCCATTACCGGGGCAGCAATTGTCGAGGCCGAGATCGAGGGCGTCCTGCACG
>JBHEOS010000211.1:0-646 GCA_046260695.1 Gammaproteobacteria bacterium | reverse complement strand
GTTGCGCCTGGATCACTTCAAGGGCGAGGTCGACAAGCTGGTCAACTACTTCCGCTTTATCGCCGAGGAAGCACGCCACTTGATGGCAAGCGTGGGGGTGCACTCGATCGAGGAACTGATCGGGCGGACGGATCTGTTCGAGATGCGTGAGCCTGCCACCGACAAGCAGCGCCACCTGGATCTCTCCAAGATCCTGTCAAGTGCCGGCATGGTCTCGGATGCACCCAACTGCTGCGTCGCGCCGCACAACGATCCGCACGACAAGGGTCTGCTGGCCGAGAAGATCGTCAAGGACGTCATGGCGGCGATCGAGGGCAAGACCGGCGGCGAATACAGCTACCCGATCCGCAACACCGACCGTTCCATCGGCGCACGGGTCTCGGGCGAGATCGCCCGTCGGCACGGCAACCAAGGCATGGCCGATCACCCGATCAAGCTGCGTTTCGCCGGCATTGCCGGGCAGAGCTTCGGCGTGTTCAATGCCGGCGGCCTGCATCTCGAGCTCGAGGGCGATGCCAACGACTACGTCGGCAAGGGCATGGCCGGCGGCGAGATCGTCATCTACCCGCCCAAGGGCAGCACCTTTGCCACCTCGGACACCCCGATCATTGGCAACACCTGCCTGTACGGCGCGACCAACGGCAAG
>JBHEOS010000210.1:0-648 GCA_046260695.1 Gammaproteobacteria bacterium | reverse complement strand
GCTGCATCAGGCCTGGCACAGAGGCATCAACGCGCCGTCAAGCAGCGCCGCCGGGCGCCTGTTCGATGCCGCCGCGAGCCTGACCGGCCTGTTGCAGTCGGGAAGTTTCGAGGGCCAGGGCCCGATGTACCTGGAGGCCGCCGCGCACGACGAGGGTGTTGCCTGTGAACTACCGCTGGAACGCGACGCCGCCGGCGTCTGGCGCAGCGACTGGGCACCGTTGCTCGCGCCCTTGCGCGATACCCGTGTCCCGGTCGCGCAGCGCGCCGCCGATTTCCATGCCAGCCTGGCCCGGGCGATCCGCCGCCAGGCCGAACGCCTCGCGCAGACGCACGCCTTCACGCGCGTCGGCCTGACCGGCGGCGTGTTCCAGAACGCCCTGCTGGCCGAGCTCGCCTGCGCGGAACTGCGCGCGGCGGGTTTTCAGGTAGTGTTGCCCGAACGTCTGCCCGGCAACGATGCCGGGATCAGTTTCGGGCAGGTGATGGAGACGTTATTTCACCGTCTGGATAATCATTGCGAGAGCTTAGCGACAATGCAATCTCCAAGCCATTGATGCATCAGTTGGGGGATTGCTTCGCTTCGCTGGCGATGACGGCTGCAATGAATTGATCAGTTCCATAAATAAATCCGTTCGTGGTGAGCCTG
>JBHEOS010000021.1:0-30244 GCA_046260695.1 Gammaproteobacteria bacterium | reverse complement strand
AGCTTATTCCCCGCAGGCGCGGTATTGCCCATCGGTTCAAACGGCAATGTCAACCCACTGACCCCGGTGGCTCTGGTTGCCTTCCCGGACGGCCTGATCGGTAACCCGGAGGTCTATGAACAGCATTGGCGGCTGGATGCCGTGACCCTGTATCGCGGCATGCAGCAGCATGCCTGGCGCCTCGGGGCCGGCATCTACTACAGCGCACTCTCGGGCAAGGAGTCCAAGAATTTCGGTCCCGGTGTGATCGACGGCACGCTGACACCGATCGATGGCACGCTCACCTCGGTCACGGGTAGCCCATTCATCTTCATGCCCGATGTCTCGCGGACCGTGCATTATCTGTCGTTGCAGGACCAATGGCAGTTCGCGCCGGACTGGGATCTGACCGCCGGGGTGCGCTACGACCGCTATTCGGATTTCGGCGCCACCGTCAACCCGCGCCTCGCCCTGGTCTGGAACACCCGCCAGGACCTGACCAGCAAACTGCTCTATGGCCGCGCCTTCCGCGCCCCGTCCTTCGCCGAGTTGTTCATGGTCAACAACCCCGTGGTTACCGGCAATCCTCTCCTCGACCCCGAGACCATCGACACCTACGAACTGGCGTTCGATTATCACCCGAACTTCGACACGCGGCTCGGGGCCAGCCTGTTCAGGTACAGGATCCAGGACCTGATCCGCTTCGTGCCCGACGACACCGGCACCTCGGCGATCGCCACCAACACCTCCGGGCAGGACGGGCATGGGCTGGAACTGGAACTGGAGAGCCGGCTGACGGCGGACTGGGATCTGCGCGCCTATTACGCCTTCCAGAACTCAACGGATCGGGGTACCCAACGCCAAGTCGCGTTCAGCCCCGAGCACCAGGCCTATGTGCAACTGCGCTGGCGCCCGGCCGACCGCTGGGAGCTGTCGACCCAGGTGAAATGGATCGGCGAACGGCTGCGCGAGCCGGGCGACCCGCGTGACCCACTCGGCGACGACACGCTGGTCAACGGCGCCCTGACCCGGACCGCCCCCGGGGGCGCCTGGAGCGTGCAGTTGTCCGTCCTCAACCTGTTCGACACGAACGCCCGGGAGCCCAGTCCAATGGAGCCGGGCGTGCCGGGCGGCGCCCTGATCCCCAACGACTACCCGCTGGCCGGCCGGGCACTGTTCGTCACCGGCCGCATGGCGTTCTGACCGTGAGCGATGATCCACCGAAGGTCGAGCGGCGCGACGAACGCTTCGCCGAGCGGGTCGAGACCCGCATCTGGCTGGAACGGCCGGCAGCGGGCAATCCCTACAATGCGGCCGGCGCGTTCTGCCATGGCTATGATCTGGGCGAACTGCTGGCGAACTGCTCCTATTGGGAATACCTCTATCTGTTGTTCACCGGCCGACGCTGCGCACCCGAGCAACAGGCCCTGCTGGAGAAACTCGGTATCGCGCTGGCCAATCCGGGGCCGCGACACCCGGCCACGCGCGCGGTGATCGCCGCGGCCGTGTCCAAGACCGATGCGGTCAACCTGCTCCCGCTGGGATTGAACGTCCTCGGCGGCACACACCTGGGTGCGGCGGAGGCCGGCGAGGCCATGCGCTTCCTCAAGCGGCATCTGAAACGCGACCCCGTCGTCGAGGCCCGGCAGCGTGCCGTGGCACCTGCAAGCACCGCGGCAGGCGATCGGCATCCCGCGCCCGGATTCGGCACGCGCTACGGGGGGGCCGATGAGTTGGCCGCGACACTCGCCGACACCCTGGCGCAGATGCCCGGCGCCGGCGCGGCGCTGGCCTGGGCCGCTGCATTCGCGCATGAGCTGCAACGCCTGAAGTTCGGTGGCTGGCTGATGCCGGGCTTGGCGGCGGCGGCCCTGCTCGATCTCGGCCTTCACCCGAAGTGGGGACCGGGCCTGTTCCAATGGCTGTGCGCCCCCGGACTGCTGGCGCACGCCGTGGAGATGTCCAACAAGCCGTTGACCGCCCTGCCCTTCATCGACGACAGCCGGTACGCCATCGATGCCGACTGATGACACCACCCTGTGGGACCGACTGCGCGGCCGCATCCGCTCCCGGATCGGCGGCTGGCGCATCGGTCAGGACGTGGTTATCCACGGCCGCGGATTGCTGGGCGAGCTGCTTGGGGAGGTGTCGTATGTCCAGCTGCTGATGCTCAATGTCACCGGACGCCTGCCCGAACGTCGGCTGGCGGACTGGGTCGAGGGGACCTTCATGTGCCTGAGCTGGCCGGATGCGCGGATCTGGTGCAACCAGATCGCCACCTACGCGGGTACGCTCAGGGGCACCCCGGTCGCGGCCGTCAGCGCCGGGCTGCTGGCCTCGGAGTCGCGCCTCTACGGCCCGGGTACCGTGATCGCAGCGACAGAGTTTATCGTCGAGGCCCTGCACCACCAGCAGGCCGGCCTGTCTCCGGCCGAGATCCTCGAGGACTACCGCCGCCGCCACAAGTCCCGGGCGGTCCCCGGATTCGGCCGCCCGGTGGCCAAGGGCGACGAGCGGGTGGTCGCCATGAAGCGGCTGGCGCAACGGCAAGGCTTCGAGATCGGCCCGCACCTCGGCCTGGCCGATGCGCTGGAGTCGGCACTCATGAAAGAGAACGGTGAAGGTATGAACCTGGCCGGTTACATCATGGCCTTTCTATCCGATCACGACTACAGCGCGACGGAGATCCACGCCCTGTACTCGATCTGTGTCGAGGCCGGACTCCTGGCCTGCTACCGCGACGCCACCAATACCGCACCGGAGGCCTTCATGCCGATGCGGGTCGATGACGTCGACTACACGGGGCCCCCGCCCCGTGCCTGGCTCGACAAGCAGTAAGCGCCGCAAAGGATGGCCGAAATGCATCATGGACTGACAACTCGGAGCAGGGCGTTCGCCGCAGCGGCCCAACAGCTCGTACTGACCGCGTTGCTGATCGGCGCCGTCGGCCTGCTCTGGGTCGGGTCGGGCAACGCCCGTGCCGAGACCGGGTCGGCAGCCGATGCCCCCGCCCGGCCGTACCGGGTCGCCGTCCTCTACCCGGATATCGGTGAACCCTATAGCTCGGTGTTCGCTGCGATCATCCAGGGTATCGTGGCCGACCTCGGCACCGCCCCGCTACTGATCCCGATCAGTGATAGAAATGCCGAGCGACTCCGCACGCAGCTGTCCGCCGGCGACATCGCCGCCTGTATCACCCTGGGCAGAACCCCCCTGGCGCTGCTCGATACGCTGGAGCTCGGCCTCCCCATCGTGCGCGGCGCGGTGCTCGACCCGAACATCCCTACCCGTGGCGGCGACACGCCGCTGGGCATCAGCCTGACGCCCGACCCAACGCTGTTGCTTGACCAGCTGAAGCGGCTGAAGCCGGGGGTGTCGCGGGTAACGGTGGTCTACAGCGATGCGCGGAACCAGGCGCTGATCGACCGGGCGGTGACGGCCGGACAAGGTCTCGGTCTGCACGTCGCTCCGTATAAGGCCGAAGATTTGCCGGCCGCGGCCGCCATCTATAAAACGCTCCTCGCGCAACTCGGGCCCGATGATGCGTTGTGGCTCCCACAGGACCCTGAAGCGATTGATGATAGGGTGATTTTACCGATGTTGCTGAATGCGGCCTGGAAGCAGGGTTTCGTCCTCTTTTCGAGCAATGCCGAGCATGCCAAACGCGGCGCCCTCTATTCCGTGTACCCGGACAACGTCGCCCTGGGACGCCGGCTCGCCCGGATCGCCGCGCGGCGCGCGGCGGGACAGGCGGTGAATGCCGGGATGCAACCCTTGGAGGATCTGCTGATCGCGGTGAACCTGCGCACCGCGGAGCACCTCCGGCTCAGGCTGAGCCCGGAGCAGATCAACGCCTTCGATCTGACTTTCCCACAGCGTTGAGGGCACCGGCCATGAACCTCGCAGACCGCCTCAATCGGATCAATTTCAGACGCCAGATCGCCTGGGTATTCGCCACCGGCATCATTCTGGTCTACCTCACCTCGAGCCTGGCGATCTCCATCGGCTCGGTCAGCGCCGTGCGCCAGGCCATGCTGGAAGACGGCCGCCGGATCGCGGAGAACCTCGCCGACCAGAGCGTGCTGGGGCTGCTCTATCACAGCGTGGACAATGTCAAAGACGCCGCGGAGGCGACCCTCGGTTTCCCCGACGTCAGATCCGTTTCCATCATTTCCAACACCGGCGCATTGCTCGCGACCTTCGGCGATCCGCTGTCGGGCGACGCCCCCGCGCTGGCATCACTACCGGCTGCGGCGACGCTGTCCGCCGACACCCCGGAATACTTCCGCTTCACGGCACCCGTCGTATACGGCGGCCAGTTGTCCCCCTCGAGCGCCGAACCCCCCGCCGACCCGGTCGCGACCGAGGTGATCGGCTATGTGTACCTCACACTCGGCAAGGACCGGCTGACACAGTTGATGCGCAATATCTTCGGCTTCAATCTCATCCTGTCGGTGCTACTCGCGGGTGTGCTGCTCACCACCCTGCTGGCCCTGACCAAGCGAGTGACGCGGCCGATCAATGCATTGTCGCAACTGATGCGCCGCGCGGAGTGCGGCGAGACCGGCATCCGCGCCGAGGAGCGGGGTCCTTGCGACGTGCAAGAGATGCAGCGCGCATTCAACACCATGCTCGGCGTGATCGAGGACCGCAACCGCGATCTCGCCGAATCCCGCGATGCGGCCCTGGAAGTGGCCCGGCTCAAGGGCGAGTTCGCCGCCAATGTCAGCCATGAATTACGGACCCCATTGAACAGCGTGCTGGGTATGCTGGAACTGCTGCGCGTAAGCCGTTCCCTGTCCGCTGTCGATCGGAAGTACAGCGACGTCGCCTTCACATCGGGCAACGCCCTGCTCGAACTGATCAACGACATCCTGGATTTCTCCAAGGTCGAAGCCGGGAACCTGCGTCTGCAAGTCGAGGATTTCTATCTGCCCACGATGATCGGTGATGTCATCCGGATCGTCGCCGAACAGGCACGGCGCAAGCGCCTGGATGTATGCCACGAGATCGACCCCAACCTCCCGCTGTCGCTACGCGGAGATGTTGCCCGCATGCGGCAGATCCTGCTCAATCTGGTCACCAATGCCATCAAGTTCACGCCAACCGGGTCCGTGCTGATCAGAGTCAGCCGCGAGCATGACGACGAACGCGGTCTGTGCGTCCGCTTCGAGGTATTGGATACCGGCATCGGCATCCCCCTGCAGGCACACGGCCGGATTTTCGACGCCTTCCAGCAGGCCGATGGCTCCACCACCCGGCGTTACGGCGGCACCGGTCTTGGGCTGGCAATCTGCCGTCAATTGGTCTCGCTGATGGGCGGACATATCGGTGTCATGAGCTTCCCGAAACACGGCTCCACCTTCTGGTTCACGATGCCGGTCGCCGGTGCTGAAGACGCCAGCAACATGCCCGATAGATCACTCGCCGCAGGCATCCGGGTGCTGGCGCTGTGCGGTGCACAAAGGCAAGTAACCTGCTTGCAGCAGATCTTCCAACGCTGGGGCGCGTACTTCAGGGCGGTCGCCAGCGCGGAACAGGCACATACGCTCGTGGCCGAGGCAGAAGACGCGGGGCGCGCCTACGACATCGTGATAGTTGACCTGCAATCGGGCAATGCCCTGGATGAACCGACAGAATTCCTGCGCCATAGTCTAGCGACAGGTCCGTGCGCCTGCATGGTGATTGCAGACACGCCAGAGGTCCCAGACGGACTGTCGGCCAACAGCCTCTCCTGGCTACTGCGTCCCTTGAGCGAATGCGCACTGTACGACGGCCTGGTGCGCGCGCTGCAACATAAATCCCGCCGCGACATCCCGAGCGACTGGATTCCAGACGTCACGCAGTTTTCCGGTACCGTGTTGGTGGTTGAAGACGACGTCCCCAGCCAGATGGTTGCGCGCAGTATGCTGGAGCGCATGGGGCTGACGGCAACCATCGCGGGCAACGGATGCGAGGCGCTCAGTGTTCTGGCTGAAAGTAACTTCGATGTCGTTCTCATGGACTGCCAGATGCCCGAGATGGACGGCTATGAGGCGACCACCCGAGTCCGCGCGCTGACCAACGACAATGCCGCGATCCCGATCCTCGCGATGACAGCCAACGCCTCCGCCGAGGATCGGGACAAATGTTTCTCCGTAGGCATGAACGGACATATCACCAAGCCGTTGCGCCTGCAGGTTCTGGCCGAGAATCTGGGCCATTGGCTGCCACAGAGCGCGCCCGATCGCCTCCCGGCCGCCACTGCAACGCTCGGTTCCGACGAGGCCGTGGATCATGCGGTCTTCGAGGAGATCCGCTCGCAGCTCGGTGTGACTTTCGGAGAGTACCTATCCATCTTCAAGAAGGACATGCTGCGCTATATCACTACCCTCAAGAACCAGGTGAGCAGCCCGAATCAGCACACGGTCAGCACCACGGCGCATACCATCAAGGGCAGCGCCGGTACGATCGGCGCAACCGGCCTCGCGCGACTCGCCCACGAGCTCGAATGCGCCGCCAACGCGGGCGCTTACGAGCGCCTCGCCGAGACCGTGACCTCAATGCAGCTCGCGCTACAGTTGTTTGCGCAGGCCGCATCCTGCCACTTCAAGGTCGCTGATGCCGACGGCACGGCACCTAGCGTGCTGATCGTCGACGAAGACCGCGGTACGCGACTGGCATTGCGCAAAATCATGGAGGCGGATGGTTGCTCGGTCATCGAGGCCGACAATGGATCGGCTGCCGTAGAGGAATGCATCCGATCCACGCCGGACCTGATCCTAATGGATGCCGTCATGCCAGGCCTAGACGGCTTTACTGCCTGTGCCCGCATCCGCAAGCTACCACAGGCGACGGTGATCCCGATTGTGATGATCACTGCTCTGGACGACGCGACCGCCATCGAAAACGCCCTTGCCGCAGGCGCCACCGACTACATCCCGCGACCCATCAATTTCGGTCTGTTGCGCAAACGCGTAGGGCGGCTGCTGAATGCCCATAAGTCGGACCAGGAACGCTGGCGCCTGGTCTATATCGACGAACTCACCGGCCTGTCCAACCGACTTGCCTTCCGGGAATCGCTGACGGCCCTGCTCGCCCCGGCACGGGAGGCATCCAGCGAACTGGCTGTGATGTTCCTGGATCTGGACCGCTTCAAGATCGTCAACGATTCGCTGGGACATGACATCGGCGACCTGCTCATCCGCGCCGTCGCTGCGCGTATCGTGCGATCCTTGCCCCCGAATGCCCTGGTCGCACGCCTGGGCGGCGACGAATTCGGCATCGTGCTGAAAAATCCCACGGGGCGCGACATGATCGCCAACACCGCCAGCCGTCTGTGTGAGGCACTGGCCGAACCGTTCACCTTCCTCGAAAAAGAGGTCTTTCTCAGCGCCAGTATCGGCATCTCCCTGTTCCCGAAGGATGGAGACACCCTGGGAGACTTGGTCAAGTATGCCGACACGGCCATGTATCAGTCGAAGGCCGACAAGGGCGGCCGGTTCAGCTTCTACCGCAGTGATATGGCCTATGCCGTGGAGGCGCGTCTGGATATCGAACGCGATCTGCGTCATGCCCTGGATCGCAACCAGTTCGAACTGTATTACCAGCCCCAGGTCGATGCGGATACCGGGCGCGTCATTGGTCTCGAAGCCCTCATTCGCTGGCATCATCCCGAACGTGGCATGGTCTCGCCCCTGGAATTCATCCCCATCGCGGAGGAGACCGGGCTCATCATTCCGATCGGTCATTGGGTCCTGGTTCAGGCCTGCGCCGCCGCCGCAAAACTGCGCCGCGCCTTCCCGCAGGAGCTCGTCATGGCGGTCAATATCTGCGGCAAGCAATTGTTGCAGCCGGGCTTCCTGGAGAGCGTGCATGCCGCTCTGAAAAACAGTGATCTGCCACCGACAGCGCTCGAACTCGAGATCACAGAATCCTCGCTGATCGAGAGATTTACCGATGTGGTAACCATCACGCGCGATATCCGGGATGCCGGCATAGCACTTTCCGTGGACGATTTCGGAACCGGTTATTCCTCCTTGAGTTATCTCAGCAGGCTGCCCATCGATCTGGTCAAGATCGATCGCACCTTCGTGCGCGACCTGCCCGACGACACGGTCAACGCCAATCTGGTCAAGGCGATTATCGCCATGACCGCCAATCTGGGCATGAACGTGCTTGCGGAGGGCGTGGAAACGGAAGCTCAGGTCACTGCGTTGCGCGGCATGGGCTGCTCCCTGATGCAGGGCTTCCTATGGAGTCGTCCATTGCCCTATCAGCAACTCGTACAGTGGCTGACGCAGCATCGGGCCAATCTCGTGCCCAAGCGGGTGGCCTCGGAATAGCCCTCAGCCACCCACGCCGGCGCTATGGCGTCGCGCCGAGCGGCCTTCAGCGCACTACGGCGACCGTGGCCGAGGCAATACAGGTTTTGGGAACGGAGAGGCGCGGCCAATCACGGCGCCGGGGCGCCCTGATCATCAGGAACATCGGGGAAGCGGCTGGAGACGATGGAGGGATTCAGCGACGGCGAGCTCGCCAGCAGATCGAGGCTCGCCGAGAGCTCCGCGTTTTGCAGCATGTAGGCCCGGAACACGATGTGTTGCGCGCCGCTGCCGAGCCGTTCCCAACCGGTCATGCGATAACCGACATCCCCGTACAGCCCGGGCTGTTCCTCGGGCGGGTCGAGGATGGTCTTGTCGTCAGTGAGATTGACCCGCGTCTGAATCGGCGAGCCCTGCTGGATCGACATATCGCTCACCACCATGCCGTCACGGGTGACGATGATGATCTCCTTGTCGTCGAGTCCGTTGAACGCCTGCTTGCGCGCGTCCATCACGCCGGTCACCTCGATACCCTCGCGCTGGTTGCGGCTGTAGATATACACGGGTGGACGGTCGTCGCTGACGAGAAAGTCGAAGGTCGGGATACCGACGACATCGCCGAAGAACATCCCGATCCGGAACGGGAAGTCCATGATCGTATCCATGATGAAGCTGTAGTTGTAATGCACGTTGTCGATGTCGATGGCCGGCGACTGCATGCCGAGCACCATGCGCACGGTGTTGTTGGTGTGGCGGATGACCCGCACCGGCCCATCCTTCACGAAGCCGATGCGCGAGGTGTAATCGCGATGGGTACGCTTGAATTCGAAGCTGTGGAACAGCTTGCCGGAATGCTTGATCTTCATCGAGTCGAGCAGGTCCGGTGCGTAGCCGCCATCTTTGAGTTTCCATTGCAGCGACTCGAACAGGAAGGGGATCTTCCGTGAGAAGCCGATCCGGTAGGTCTGGCCCACGATCGCGTCGCGCTCGGCATCGTAGCTCACATAGTCCTGGTCGCTAGGCGACAACGCCGTCGCGTCCCGCCTGAGGATGTACACCCAGCCGGTATCCGCGGTGCGCGGGTCGCGGATCGAGAGGCCGAACACTGCCGAATCCGGCGGCGTCGGCGCGCGTTGGCCCAGGTCGGCGGCCATGAACACCAGTTCGTCGCTGACGTCGAGCCGCTGGCCCGCCTCGGTCAGCCCGGCGGGATCGAGGAACCGCCCCTCGGCGTCCTTCTTGTCGAATTGATGGGGGATGCTCGCCCAGTCCTGGCCATCGAAACGCGCCAGGAGATACCCATCGGGCAATTGGCCGAGCAGCCCGGACAACTGTTCTAGCGGGATCAGCACCGGGTAATAGGGCGAGGAGATCGGGTAGATCAGCTGGACATCGGCCGCCGGGACGGCGCTTGACAGGCAGCTCAGTGCGAGGGCACAGGCACGTAGGATGCTCTTCATGAAGACGTCTGGTCCTTGTCGCGGAGCTTGGCGAATCCAGCCCCCGTCCGCGTCGGGGCAGGCGAAGCATAAAGACCTTGTTCCTCACGGGTCAATGGACAATGGCGGACAATTGCCGGACGGGCACGCCGACAGGGGATCTCGGGGGACGGGCAAAAGCAGACCAGGGACCGGGAGCCGGCCCCTGGTGAAGCGGGTGTAAACGGCCGACGAACGTGTCTTAATAGACGCGGCTCTAGACGCGGCTCGATTTATCCATGACGGTGGGGGAGTTTTGTTTGTAAAAGCCAGTAGGCACAAACTCTGCGACAAACCAAACTCGGATATTTCACGGATAAATCAGGCCGGATCAATAGGGAGGCTGGATACGTTCGTTCGTGGTGAGCACCCTTCGACTGGCTCAGGACGGGCCGGCCAAACCACGCACGGACGAATCGCCTGCCCTATCACGGCCCCCCCCCCGTTCACCCTGAGCTTGTCGAAGGGTGAACGGGCGACTTGCTCAGAGCTTCTCTTAGAAATCGAGCTGGGCGCGCATCAGGAAGATGCCGGGATCGTTGCTGGTCGTGCCCTTTTCAGAATCGACATCGACGTAGTTGAACATCAAGCGGGCATTGGCGTTCATGTAGTAGTTCACGCCCAGCGTCCAGTTCTTCATCTCGCCGCCGGCGATCGCGCCATCGGTGAGATTCAGGTTGCTGTAGCGTGCGGCGACTTCCCAGGCACCGGACTGGGCGGCCGGTTTGACGCGGCCGAAACTGCCGCTCTTGGCGCTGTAGGGGCGCGATTCGCCGGTGATGAACCAGCTACCGAAGACATAGTAACCGTCGAAGTCCGCATCTGGATTACCGGCCGCGCGTGACAGGCTGGTCGCCAGGTATTCGGCCTGCAGCGAGAACGGACCCTGCACCAGCGCGGCCTCGATGCCGTATTTGCTGATGTCATCGACGTCGGCGATGCTGCCGGTGTCGATCAGCCGCGTGCCATCGACATTGGCCTCCGGACGCGCGCGGAACCGGGCGCTCTCATCGCCCAGCGATGGACTCTCCATGCTGGCCGCGACACCCAGGTGCAGGACACCGGTCTGGCTGGCCCACGGGGCATAGCTCAGGCGCGCGCCGAAGCCGAAGCCCTCGTCGTCGACGGTGCTCTGACCCACATCGCGGCCATAGACACTGGCGGCGAAGGAATAATTGTCGGCGCCGGTGTTGTAGCCGATACCCACGCGGCGCGAGGTAGCCAGGTTGTTGATCGAGGCGCGCTCGATGAAGGTGATGTAATTGGAGCTGGTCAGTTCCTCCAGGCTCAACGGCTGCTTGAACTGACCCAGGGTCAGGCCCCAGGGCTTGTATTTGATATAGAGGTCCTTGGCACCGACGCTGTTCTCGGCGAAATCGTACTGGGCCTTGAACTGCCAGTCCTGGTAGAGCGTGCCATCCATGTATAACCGGGCACGGCGGAACTTGGTGCCGTCCTTCAGATCGGTCGTGTCGTCGTCGTGGAAGGCGGCGTCGAGGTGGATGCGCCCACCGGCACCGAACTTGAAATTGCCGTCGTCGGTCTCGACCTTCAGACCGCCCTTGGTGCTGACCTTGACATCGGCCTGTGCCGGCACCAGGGCCGTCGACAGCGCCGCGGCCACCGCCATTGCGATGAGTTGCTTCTGCATGTGATCTCTCCGTTCGTGACTGTATGTATGTCGTGGATGGCCGCGATCTTCCAACGGCAGCGGGCGCAGTGTAGGGAAGATGTATGACAGTCCGATGAAGCGCAGATTGCGGTTTTATGACCGCGCAACAGCCGTTATGTGCTCACAACGACAGCACACGGCATGGCCCTGCGAGATTGCGGGACAGTCGGGGAGAGATGAGGTGCGCGAATCCGCGCGTTAACCGATCGCCGGGGGGGCCTGCATCGAAACCCGCGCCGGCGGGAAATCGCAGCGGAAGACGCTGCCCTTGCCCGGCGTGCTTTCCACCTGCAGGCGGCCGTCGTGCCGCAGCAGCACATGCTTGACGATCGCCAATCCCAGGCCGGTACCGCCGCCTTCGCGCGAGCGGCCGGCGTCGACACGGTAGAATCGCTCGGTCAGGCGCGGGATATGCTGCGCCGCGATGCCGATGCCGGTGTCCGTGATCGCGAAATGCGCGCCCTGAGCATCGCCGTACCAGCGCAGCTGGATCGCGCCACCCGCCGGGGTGTAACGCACGGCATTGAAGGCAAGATTGGAAAACAGGCCGCGCAGTTCGTTGTCGACACCCAGCAGCCAGAGCTCGGGGTTGGCCTCCAGCGTGATCCGGTGGCCCTGTTCGCCGCTCAGGCGCCTGGCATCCTCGCAAACCTGCGCGAGCAGGCCGGGCACGCCGACCGGCTGCTGCGAATCCGGCAGTGCCTGGCTCTCCAGACGCGCGAGTATCAGCAGGTCCTCGACGATGCGGCGCATACGATCGGACTGCTCGTGCATCACGCTCAGGGATTTCTGCCAGTGCGCCGGCACCTCGTGGCCGACCTCGTCGATGAGCGTTTCCAGGTAGCCCGCGAGCACCGTCAGCGGCGTGCGCAGCTCATGCGAGACATTGGCCACGAAATCGCTGCGCACCCGTTCGAGCTGCTGGAGATGGCTGATGTCGCGCGCCAGCAGCAGGCGCTGGTCCTTGCCGTAATCGATCAGGCGCAACGACAGGGAGAGATGCAGATTGCCAGGCGCCGGGATCTGAATCGGCAGGTCAAAGGCCCCGCCGCGCAGATAGGCGATGAAGGCCGGGTGGCGGACCAGGTTGGTGATGTTCTGACCGACATCGCGCGGGTAATGCAGTCCCAGCAGTTGCTCGGCGGCGTCGTTCCACCAGGCGATGTGCTCGCGATCGCCGAGCACCACAGTGGCATCGGGCAGGGCGGCAGTGGCCTGCTGAAACTGGCTGAGCATGGTGCCGAGCTTGCGCTTGCGTTTGCGGTTGCGCTGCTGGAGCCGGTAGATCATCTGGAAGATGTCTTCCCAGATGCCGCGCGCCTCCGGGGGATGAAAGCGCTTGCCGTAGCGCAGCCAGTATTCCAGCCGGTACACCTGGCGCATATGCCAGGCGGCGTAGACACCCAGTCCCAGCAGCAGGGCCGGGGCCACGGCGTCGAACAACACGCCGATCAATAGGCTGGCGGCGGCGACACCGAGGGTCCGCCACAGCTCCTCGATCCAGGGGTTGGACAATGCTCAGGCCCGTGCAGAAAACCGATAGCCGGCACCACGCACGGTCTGAACCAGACGATCATGCCCATGCGGTGACAGCGCCTTGCGCAGCCGGCGGATATGTACATCCACGGTGCGTTCCTCGACGTACACATTACGCCCCCAGACGCTGTCGAGCAATTGCACGCGGCTGAACACCCGCTCCGGATGGGTCATGAAAAAATGCAGCAGCCGGAATTCGGTCGGCCCAAGTTCGAGGCTGTCCCCGGCGGCGCTGACGCGGTGGCCGGCCGCGTCCAGACTCAAACCGCCGAGTTCGATCTGGGCTGCGGTCTCGGTTCCGCCGCTGCGGCGCAGCACGGCCTTGATCCGCGCGATCAGCTCGCGTGGCGAAAATGGCTTGGTGACATAATCGTCCGCGCCGACCTCCAGACCCCGGACCCGGTCCTCCTCCTCACCGCGGGCGGTCAGCATGATGATCGGCAGCTGGGCGGTCGGTTCCTCGCGCTTGAGCCGGCGGGCGAGGTGGATGCCGCTGAGATCGGGAAGCATCCAGTCCAACAGCAGCAGATCGGGCCGCTGGTCGGCGATCAGCACCTGCGCGCTGGCGGCATCAGCCGCCTCCAGCCAGCGGAAACCGGCGCGCTCCAGCGCGAAGCCCACCATCTCGCGGATCGGTGCCTCATCATCGACGATCAGAATGGTCGGTGCGGTCGGGTTGCGCTCTTGCATGGGCCGGCATTAAAGACAAGTAATGTGACAGCACGATGACAGGGGCGGTGGCGAGGGGCCCGCCCTCACCGGCACAGGCCGCGCAGCACCATATCAGTGAAGCTGACGATGCCGATCACGGTGCCCTTCTCGACCACCGGCGCGCGCGACAACTCGAAGCGCTGGAACAGCCGGGCGCAATAGCGGATATCCATGTCCGGGTCGACCGAGATCACCGGCTTGGCCATGATCTCGTAGACATTCACGCGCTCGGGCGCGCGGTCACAGGCCAGCACCTGCCGGGCGATGTCCGAGATCAGGACCATGCCGTACTCGTCGTCGGCATGGCGCTTCTGCACGATCAGCGCCTTGGTCTCCACATGCTGCATGGCCCCCAGGGCCTCAGCCACGGTCGTCATGCCGTCGATGATATCGAAGCGGGTCTTCATGACCTCGCGCACGCGGACAATGGGTTTCTTCTCGCTCATAGGTTTTCCTCCACCATGCCGCTCAGGGTGCGAATCTGCCGGGTCACACCGACGGCGTCTTCCACGTCGATCTGAAAGGCGATGCCGGTGCCGGGCTTGCTCTCGAATTCGCCGACGTTGGCGATGGTCTCCAGGATCGCGCGGCTCAGGTGCTCCTCGACCAGGAACAGCAGCATGTCGCGCTGGGTCTCCAGGGTCAATCCGAAAAAGGTCCGCGGCTGATCTGCCCCCTCGCCGCGCGCCTGTTTGATCACCGTGGCGCCGGTGGCGCCGGACTCGCGTGCCGCCTTGAGCACGGCGCTGGTCTTGTCGTCCTCGATCAGCGCGATCAGTAATTTGAAGTGCATGGCTTTAGTCTCCTCTGGATGCGGAACGGCGCCGGGCCCGGCGGGTGAACCAGTCGCTCAATTGTGCGTAACCCATTACGGTCATGATCGGAAACAGGCAGGCGAAGGCCACCAGGCCGAAGCCATCCAACAGCGGGCTGCGTCCGGGGATCGCATTGGCCAGTCCCAGGCCCAGGGCGGTGACCAGCGGCACCGTGACAATGGAGGTGGTGACCCCGCCGGAGTCGTAGGCGACCGGAATGATGCTGCGCGGCGCCAGCCAGGTCTGCGCCAGCAGCAGCAGATAGGCCGGAATCATGAAATAGTGCAGCGGTGTCCCGGTCACCAGCTTCAGGGTGCCGATGACCAGGCCGATCGCCACGCCGAGCGCCACCACCAGGCGCAGGCCCCAGAGGCTGATGGTGCCGCCGGACACGTCGCGCACCTTCATGGCCACGGCGATCACTGCGGGCTCGGCGATGCTGCTGGCAAAGCCGATCGCGGCGGCGAAGATATAGACCCAGTAATAATCGCGCCAGTCGACCTCCAATGGCGGCGTGGTGGTCGCGTAGATAAACGCGGGGTCGGTCAACTGGCTGGCCATCAGGGTACCGAGCGGAAACAACGCCAGCTCCAACCCCTGCAAAAACACCACCAGGCCCAGCACCACGTAGACAAAACCCAGCGCGGCGCGCTTCAGGTTGGGAAACGGCCGGCGGATGACCAGCCACTGGAACGCCGCCAGGACCACCAGGATGGGCAGAATATCCAGCAGTGCCACCAGCAACACGCGCAGCCCCGTGGTCAGTTCATCGATCATCGCAGCATCCCGTAGACCATCACGAAGATCATCGGCATCACCGAGGCGAAGGCCACCAGACCGAAGCCGTCCACCAGTGGATTGCGGCCGGTGATCGAGGAGGCCAGGCCGACGCCCAGCGCGGCGACCAAAGGCACGGTGATCTCGGAGGTGGTGACGGCGCCGAAATCATAGGCGATGGCCATGATCTCGCGCGGCGCGAACGGCGTTACCGCCAGCATCAGCAGGTAGGCGCCGGTGATCATGATGTGCATCGGCCAGCCGCGAATGATGCGCAGTGCGCCGATCACCAGTGCGCAGCCCACCGCCAGGCCCACGGTGATACGCAAACCCCAGGCATAATTGAAACGGGCCGCTTCGGTATCGGCGACCAGGCCCGCCTCGACCGTCGCCGTGGTGGCCTTCGAGGCCACCGCAATCAGTGCCGGCTCGGCAACGGTCGTGCCGAAGCCCAGGCAAAACGCGAACAGCAGCAGCCATGGCACGCTGCCCTTGCGCGCGAAGGCATAGGCCATGTCCTCGCCGACCGGGAACAGGCCCAGCTCCAGGCCGCGCACGAACAGGGCCAGACCGACCACCACCAGCAGCATGCCCAGCAGCAGGTTGCCGAGATCCGGGATCGGCTGGCGCAGCACCAGCAACTGAAAGAAGCCGACGACCAGGAAGATCGGCAGCAGGTCGCGCAAACTGCCATGCAGGGTCTGCCAGAACGCCCACAGTTGCTGCTTCAAGGTGAATCCTCTAGGGGTCTGTCGGATTCGCGACGGCATCTCGACACATGACCCCGCCGGTGCGACTCGGGTATGCTGAGTCGGTCGCATTGTAGGGACCGCGTCTCGCAACAATCAAGCCATGCGGGCGGACGCGCGCGCGGAATACCCCCCTGCCCTGCACAACGGCGCGGGTTGTCCCCGCCTCGTTCCATATCAAAACCGGGAACGCATTTTGTCATGATGACTGAGCCCAGCCCCCAAGCCTCCTCCGATCCCTGGCACGCCCTGCCGCAGGCGACCTGTCTGGAGCGGCTCGAAAGCACCCCGCAGGGACTCGCCGGCACCGAGGCCGCACGCCGGCTCGCCGAGCACGGACCGAACCGCCTGCCAGCGCCGGCGCGGCGCAGCGCGCTCACGCGCTTGCTGATGCAGTTTCACAATCTGCTGATCTACGTACTGATTGGCGCCGGCGTGATTACTGCCCTGCTCGGCCACTGGATCGACAGCGGCGTGATCTTCGGCGTGGTGGTGATCAACGCCATCGTCGGCTTCATCCAGGAAGGCAAGGCCGAACAGGCCATGGATGCGATCCGCCACCTGCTCTCGCCGCGTGCCGCCGTGTTGCGTGACGGCCAGCTGCGCGAGATCCCGGCCGAGGAGCTGGTAGCCGGCGACGTCGTGCAGTTGGCCGCCGGCGACAAGGTGCCCGCCGATCTGCGCCTGCTGCGGGTACGCGATCTGAAAATCGAGGAGGCCGCGCTGACCGGCGAGTCGCTGCCGGTGGAAAAAGCCACCCAAGCAGTCGCCGCCGACGCCCTGCTCGGCGACCGCAGCGGCATGGCCTATTCGAGCACGCTGATCGCCGCCGGTCAGGGCCTCGGGGTGGTCGTTGCCACCGGTACCGACACCGAGATCGGCCGCATCAGCACCCTGCTCGCGCAGGTGGAGACACTCACCACACCGCTGCTGCGTCAGATCGCGCACTTCGGCCGGGTCTTGACCGTGATCATCCTGTTGCTCGCGGGCCTGACCTTCGCCTGGGGCGTGGTGGTTCAAGGCCAGGCGCTGGCGGACATGTTTCTGGCCGCGGTCGCGCTGGCGGTGGCCGCGATCCCCGAGGGCCTGCCCGCGGTGATCACCATCACGCTGGCCATCGGCGTGCAACGCATGGCCGCGCGCAATGTGATCATCCGGCGCCTGCCGGCTGTGGAGACACTCGGCTCGGTGAGCGTGATCTGCTCGGACAAGACCGGCACGCTGACCCGCAACGAGATGGCGGTGCGGAGCGTGGTCACACACGCCGGCTTCATCGAGATCAGCGGCACCGGCTACGCGCCGCACGGCCTGTTCAGCCGCGACGACCAGGAGTTCGAACCGCAGAGCGAGGCGCCGTTGGAGGAACTGCTGCGCGCCGCGCTGTTGTGCAACGACGCCGCGCTGGAGGAACGCGACGGCGAATGGCACCCCCACGGCGATCCCATGGAGGCCGCGCTGATCGCCGCCGCGCGCAAGGCCGGCCTGACGCCGGAACATCAGAATGCGGAATTCCCGCGCATCGACGTTGTGCCCTTCGACTCGCGGCACCGTTTCATGGCCACCCTGCACCACGATCATGCCGGCCATGCCTTCGTCTACCTGAAGGGTGCGCCGGAACGCGTGCTGGAGATGTGCGGTCATCAACGCGCGGATGGCGAGGACCGGCCGCTGGACCCCGGCTGGTGGCAGACACAGGCCGAGACCCTGGCCGCACGCGGGCGGCGGGTGCTGGCGCTGGCGTTCCGCACCATGCCCGACAATCAGCACGCGCTGCGCTTCGATGACGTCGACGGCGGCCTGACCCTGCTCGGCCTGGTCGGCCTGGTCGACCCGCCGCGCGAGGAGGCGATCCGCGCGGTGGCCAGCTGCCGTTCCGCCGGCATCGGCGTGAAGATGATCACCGGCGACCATGCCGTGACCGCCGCGGCCATCGGCGGCGAGATCGGCATCGGGGATGGCACCACCGCGCTCACCGGCCACGACATCGAGGCCCTCGACGACGATGCGCTGCGCGAGGTGGTGCGCCAGGCCGAGGTGTTCGCGCGCGCCAGCCCCGAGCACAAGCTGCGGCTGGTGTCGGCCCTGCAGGCCAACGGCCAGGTCACGGCCATGACCGGCGACGGCGTCAACGACGCCCCGGCGCTCAAGCGCGCCGATATCGGCGTGGCCATGGGCGTGAAGGGCACCGAGGCCGCCAAGGAGGCGGCCGAGATGGTGCTCGCCGACGACAATTTCGCCTCCATCGTCGCCGGCGTCGAGGAAGGCCGCACCGTCTACGACAACATCCGCAAGGCGATCCTGTTCATCCTGCCGACCAACGGCGCGCAAGCGCTGGTGGTGGTGATCGCCGTGCTGCTCGGCCAAGTGCTGCCGATGACCCCGGTGCAGATCCTCTGGGTGAACATGGTCTCGGCGGTGACCCTGGCCCTGGCGCTGGCCTTCGAGCCGGCCGAACCCGGGCTGATGGCGCGGCCGCCGCGGCGCCCCGACGAACCGCTGTTGTCGGGCTTCCTGCTGTGGCGCATCGCGCTGGTCTCGCTGCTGCTGGTGGGCATGAGCTACGGGATGTTCCTGTGGATCCTCGCCCAGGGCACGGACCTGGCGGTCGCGCGCACCGCGGCAATCAATGCGCTGGTCGGCGGCGAGATCGTGTATCTGTTCAACAGCCGCTACCTGCGCGCCTCCAGCCTGAATACCACGGCATTGTTCGGCAACCGCTATGTGCTGCTGGCAGTGGCGCTGGTCAGCGTCTTGCAACTGCTGTTCACCTATGCCGGGTTCATGCAGACGCTGTTCCACACCGCCGCGCTCGATTTGGGCATCTGGCTGCGCATCGGAGCGATGGCGATCGCGGTGTTTCTGCTGGTCGAGCTGGAAAAGGCCTGGCTGCGTGCCCGCGGCGCCTAGCGCCACGCCGGGCACGGCGGGCCGCCGTGTATAATCGCCGCATGCCCACACCCCCGGAACCTCAGGCCCATGTGCGGCTCGGACGCGGCATGGTCATCGCGGCCTGGCTCGTCGGTATCGGGCTGCTGACCCTGTTCTTCCATGACTGGCTGGAACGCGAGCGCAACCCCAATCGGCAGGTACTCAGCCGGATCGACAGCGACGGCGGCGTCGAGGTGGTGCTGCAACGCAACCGTGCCGGGCATTACCTGGCCGGCGGGCGCATCAACGGCGAAGCCGTGGAGTTCCTGGTCGACACCGGCGCCTCGGACGTCTCGGTGCCCGGCGCCCTGGCCCAGCGGCTCGGGCTCGAACCCGGCGCGCCGGTGCGCTATCAGACCGCGGCCGGCGGCATCACCGGCTACCGCACCCGCATCGAGCGCCTGGAACTCGGCGATCTGGTGCTGCGCGAGGTGCCCGCCAGCATCAACCCCGCCTATACCGGCCGCGAGATCCTGTTGGGCATGAGCGTGCTCAAGCGTCTGGAATTCACCCAGCGCGGGGATACGCTGATCCTGCGCCCGTTGCAGCGGGACGCCCCGCGTCCTTAGCCGCGCTTCTCACACCCTGCGCGTTCTTGTAGGCTGTGGCCGCCGCCTGACCGGAAATCCCCCCGCATGGAACACCTGCTGCACACCCTGACCGAGGCCACCGGCACGCTGGCCGGGCGGCTCTGGGGCAATCCGCTGACCCTGCTCCTGCTGCTCGGCATGGGCCTGTACCTGACCCTGCGCCTGGGGTTCGTGCAACTGCGCGGCTTCCGCCACGCCACCCAACTGCTCAGTGGCCGCTACACCGACCCAAGGCACGTCGGCGAGGTCTCGCATTTTCAGGCCCTGGCCACGGCGCTGTCGGCCACGGTCGGCACCGGCAACATCGCCGGCGTGGCCGCGGCGATCTCGCTGGGTGGCCCCGGTGCGCTGTTCTGGATGTGGGTGACCGCGTTCCTGGGCATGGCCACCAAGTTCGCCGAATGCAGCCTGGCGCTGAAATTCCGCGAGGTCGGCCCCGACGGCACGATCGCCGGCGGGCCGATGTACACCCTGCTGCACGGCCTGAAGATGCGGCGCCTGGCGATCCTGTTCGCGGGCTTCGCGCTGCTCGCCTCCTTCGGCATCGGCAATATGGTGCAGGCCAACTCGGTGGTCGACGGCCTGGGCTATATCCTGCCGGCGGTGCACGACGACGCCTGGCTGGTGGGGCTGGTCCTGGCCATCCTGGTTGGACTGGTGATCCTCGGCGGCGTCAAACGCATCGCCCGGGTGGCCGGCGTGCTGGTGCCGTTCATGGCGGTGTTCTACGTGGTCGCGGCGCTGTTGGTGCTGGTCAATCATGCCGCCGCCATCCCCGCCGCACTGCTGAACATCGTCGACAGCGCGCTCAACGTCTCGGCGGTCGGCGCCGCCGCGGTCGGCGAGGCGATCCGCTGGGGCGTGGCGCGCGGGCTGTTCTCCAACGAGGCCGGCCAGGGTTCGACCCCGATCGCCCACGCCGTCGCGCGCACCGACGAGCCGGTGCGCGAGGGCCTGGTGGCCATGCTGGAACCGTTCATCGACACCCTGGTGATCTGCACCCTGACCGGCCTGGTGATCATCGTCACCGGCAGCCACCTCGACCGCCCCGAGCACCTGGTCGGCGCCGCGCTGACCGCGCATGCCTTCTCCGAGACCCTCGGGGTTGCCGGCGCCTGGGTGGTCGGCATCGGCCTGAGCCTGTTCGCCTTCTCGACCATCATCGCCTGGTCGTATTACGGCGACCGCGCGGCGCGCTTCCTGTTCGGCGAGGCCGCGGTAATGCCGTACCGCGTGGTGTACGCGTTGCTGGTGGTGTTCGGCGCCGCCGTGCCGCTGCAACTGGTCTGGAACTTCGCCGACATCGCCAATATCCTGATGGCCATCCCCAACCTGATCGCCCTGCTGCTGCTCGCCGGGCTGGTCAAGCGGCTTAAGGATGAGTACTTTTCGCGGACGCATACCCCGACGCGGTAATCGCGCTGCAGCCGGCAACCCTGCACACCCCTTCAAGACGGAGACCAGACCATGACCGACCACACGACCGCCAGCGGACTGCGCTACCAAGACCTCGAGACCGGCACGGGCGCCGAGGCCACCGGGCGCGGTCAGACGGTGATCGTGCACTACACCGGCTGGCTGGAAGACGGTACCCAGTTTGATTCCAGCGTCGACCGCAACGACCCGTTCAGCTTTCCGCTGGACTGCGGCTACGTGATCAAGGGCTGGGACGAGGGCGTCAAGGGCATGCGGGTCGGCGGCGCGCGTCGGCTCACCGTGCCGCCGGAACTCGGCTATGGCGCGCACGGCGCCGGCGGGATAATCCCGCCCAATGCCACGCTGATCTTCGAGGTCAGGCTGCTGGAGATCTCCGAGTAATGCGCCTGGAGGCCATCGAGCACCACATCCAGGCCACGGTGCGCCGGGTGCTCGCCGAGGACATCGGCAGCGGCGATATCACCGCCGCGCTGATTCCCGAGGATGCGCGGGCGAGCGCGCGGGTGATCAGCCGCGAGCCGGCGGTGCTGTGCGGGCGCGCCTGGTTTGACGCGGTCTATGCGGAACTCGATGCGCGCATCGACATCCACTGGGACTGCCAGGACGGCGACCGCGTGCGGCCGGACCAAGTCTTGTGCACCTTGAGCGGTCCCGCGCGCGCGCTGCTGACCGGCGAGCGCGCCGCACTGAACCTGCTCCAGACCCTGTCCGGCACCGCCACCTGTGCGGCGCACTACGCCGCCGCCGTGGCCGGTCTGCCGGTGCGCATCCTGGATACCCGCAAGACCCTGCCCGGCCTGCGCCTGGAGCAGAAATACGCCGTGCGCACCGGCGGCTGCCACAACCACCGCATCGGCCTCTACGACGGCATCCTGATCAAGGAAAACCACATCGCCGCCGCCGGCTCGATCAGCGCCGCGGTCGCCGCCGCACGCGCGCTCGATACCCGGCTGCCGGTGGAGGTCGAGGTGGAGGATCTCGACGAACTGCGCGAGGGCCTGGAGGCCAGCGCCGACGTGCTGCTGCTGGACAACTTCACGCCCGAGCGGCTGCGCGAGGCCGTGGCGCTGGCCGGAGGGCGCGTGAAGCTCGAGGCCTCCGGCGGCGTGACCCTGGACAATCTCCGCGAGATCGCCGCGACCGGCGTGGATTACATCTCCACCGGCGCCTTGACCAAGGACCTGCGCGCAATCGATCTGTCGATGCGCTTCATCGCGGCATGAACGACCCGATAGACATCGCGCACTTTCAGGAATGCCTGCTCAGGCTCCAGACGGAGATCCGGTCATTGCAGACCGAGCGCGACGCCTCGACTGCGACCGTCGTGCTCGACCAGTCCAGCGTCGGGCGCCTGTCGCGCATGGATGCCCTGCAGCAGCAGGCCATGGCCCAGGATGGCCGACGCCGGGCCGAGGAAATGCTGCGGCGCATCGCGGCGGCATTGCGGCGCTGCGAAGACGGCCGTTACGGCACGTGCCTGAGCTGCGACGAACCCATCGACCCGCGCCGTCTGGAACTCGACCCCACGGCCACCCTGTGCATCGCCTGCGCGCAGGCCCGCGACACCTAGCCCGCCCTGTCTTCCCGACCCTCGCGCAATTGCCGCGCGCTGGCGCGGACCCGGTACCACATGGTCCAGACGTAGAGTCCCAGCGCCACCGCCTGGGCAAGCCCGCCGATCAGCACCGGCGCGGCCAGCCAGGCAGCGGCGCTGTAGGCGCGCGCGAATTCGCCGACGACACGCAGCAGCGTGCCGCCGAGCAGAAGCCAGTAGACCCCCTCGATCACAGACGGACGGTAGCGACGATCCCCCGCCAGCGGCTTGGGGAAGATCCACAGCGCGACCCCGAGGATCATGAACATCACGAAGCCGACGAACACGGCGTGGGTGTGCGAGGAAACGGCGTACTGCGGCGGCCACTCGCCGAACAGCTCGCGACGGGTCAGCAGGTAGACGCCAAGCAGCAGGCCGAGCAGCAGGAAAGCGAGGGCGGTCTTGATGAAGCGGCGCACGAGCGGGTTCATGTTCGCGGTTCCGAGCGGTGTGTGAGCGATCCGTTGACGCCTGCCCCCTCGATCGCGGGTGCGACTCAGTCGATCTCCAGTACCTCGCCCCGGTGCGGTTGCGTAACCCGGGTGGCGCGTTCGCGCAGCCGCGTACCCAGGGCCTCGATGGCCGCCGCCTCGCCGTGCACCAACGCCACCGGCGGGCGCTGCGCGAAGTGCCCGTACCAGTCCAGCAGACCGCTCTGGTCGGCATGTGCCGACAGCCCGTTGATGGTATGGATCTCGGCGCCGACGCGGATGGTCTCGCCCCACAAGCGCACATGCTGGGCACCCTCGACCAGCGCGCGTCCGAGCGTGCCGCGCGCCTGGAAGCCGACGATGATCACATGGCAATCGTTGCGCCACAGATTGTGTTTCAGATGGTGTTTGATGCGTCCCCCGGTGCACATGCCGCTGCCGGCGATCACGATGGCGCCGGAACGGATGCGGTTGATGGCCATGGATTGGTTCGGGGTGCGGGTCATGTGCAGCTTGGGCAGACTGAACAGGCCGCCGTTGCCCCGCTGCGCGCGCGCCGCCTCGGCGTCATACAGCGCCCAATGCCGCGCATACACCTCGGTCGCCTCGATGGCCATCGGGCTGTCGAGGAAGATGTTCCAGCGATCCAGCCCCCACTCGCGGTAGTGCTGCTGGAAGATATACAGCAGTTCCTGGGTGCGCCCCACGGCAAAGGCCGGGATCAGCACGTTGCCGCGGCCTTCCAGGGCCGTCCGCAGCACCCCGCCGAGCTCCGCCCAGGTGCTGTCCCAGTCGCGGTGATTGCGGTCGCCGTAGGTGCTCTCCATCACCACCAGATCGGCCTCGTCCAGGCGCGCCGGGTCGCGCAGGATCGGCGCGCCGTGGTGCCCGAGGTCGCCGCTGAACACCAGCCGGCGCTCGCCGTCGCGGGCCTGGACGCGCAGTTCGGCGATCGCCGAACCGAGGATGTGCCCGGCATCGTGCAGGCGCAGCCAGACGCCGGGGGCGATGCGCTGCTCGGCGGCATAGTCCTGCGCCCTGAAGTAACGCATGCTCGCCTGGGCATCGGCGACGGTGTAGAGGGCCTCGACCGGCCGCAGACCCTTGCGCTGGCGCTTGGTGTTCTCCCACTGGGCGTCCTTTTCCTGCAGGAAGCCGGCGTCCTTGAGCATGATCCGGCACAGGTCGCGGGTGGCGCGGTGGGTATGGATGGCCCCCCGGTAACCGGCCTTGATCAACAGCGGCAGACGCCCGGAGTGATCCAAGTGGGCGTGGGTCAGCACCACGGCATCGAGCCCGGCCGGGTCGAACTCGAAGGGGTCATGGTTGCGCGCCTCATCCCGCGGGCCGCCCTGAATCAACCCGCAATCGACCAGCACCCGGGCCTGATCGGTCTCCAGCAGAAAGCAGGACCCGGTGACCTCGCCCGCCGCGCCCAGAAATCTCAACCGCATCTTCGCCCCCCTTGTGATCGCCCGCCCACCCTACCACGCCGGCGGCATATATCGAGCGCGCAGGCGGACGCGGCGGATATCCCTAGACCTTGTCCGGACTCAAGTTTCCACCCGCCCAACCGATCCCCTGAGTGGGAGTCGGCAAGGCCTCAGACGTGTGCCTTGCCCGGCAGGTAGCCCCATGGACAGCCTCACGATGGACCCGATTTCTCAATGACCGACCGCGACGATCAGCCCGGTTCGCCCCATGCGCGCGTGCAGGAACTCCTGCAACTGCCGCCGATCCCGGGGGTCGCCTGCAAGCTGCTGGACATGGTCGCGCGCGAGGACTGCAAGATCGACGACCTGGCCGACCTGATCGAACAGGATCCGGGGCTCGCGGCCCGGATCATCGGCATCGCCAATTCCGCCTATTTCGCCCGCCCGACCGAGGTCTGCTGCGTGGCCGAGGCCATCATCCGCATCCTGGGACTGAACCTGGTGCGCGGGATCGCCATCGGCATCGCCCTGAGCAAGCCCTTCGACACCAGTGCCTGCCCGGACTTCCAGCTCGAACGCTACTGGTACCGGGCCATGCAGACCGCCAACCTGGCGGACCGCCTGGGCACACTGACCGCGCTCCCGGCGACTGAGCGGAGCTGCCTGTTCATCTCCGGTCTCTTGCACAACCTCGGCCAGCTGATCCTGGTGCACGTCTTTCCCGACCGGATGGGCCGGGTGTTGCAGAAGTGGCCCGAACACCGCGCGGAGGGCCTGCGCAGCCTCGAAGCGAAATACCTGTCCCTGACCGAGATCGAGGCCGGCTGCATCGTCGCTCACCGCTGGCACTTGCCGCGTATCCCGCGCGCGGTCATGGAATTCCGCCACGACCCCTGGCGTGCGGGGGAGCTGGCGCCGCTGGTACACTTGGTCGCCTACTGCGCAGAGCTCGCCAGCGCCTGGTACGACGACCCGGCCGCCAGCGCCGACCCAGGCGAGGCCGGGGGCCTGCTCGCCGGCGTCGATCGCGCGCGTTTCGATAAGTTTATCGAGCAGGTGCGCGCGCAGGACGCCCAGACCCGGAGTCTCGCGCACTCCCTGACCCACCACCCGTGAGATACCGCCGTGGATTCAGCCGCGTTCGTTGAAGCCTATCAGGACCTGAATCACCACTTCATCACCCTGGCAAATGACCTCTCCGCGCTGCGCGGCCTGTCGCAGCTGGACATGCGTCAGGCCCGCCTGGAGGGTCTGGTGCAGGATGCCCTGCGCGTGCTGCTGAAGAGCGGGGATTTCCAGCGCTGCTCGGTGTACCTGCTGGAAGACGCGACACTGCGCTGGGTCGGCGGCCTGGACTGGCGCGACCTGCTCGGCGGCCGCGCGTCCCGGGCGCCTCAGCCGCAGTCGTTCCGGCTCGGCGAGGGCATCCTCGGCCTGGCTGCCGAAACCGGCACCCTGCAACACTGCCGCGACTGCCGCGCGGAACCGCACTTCGCGCAGCGCGATCTGACCGGCAAAATCGGCAGCCTGATCTGCGCGCCGATGCCGTTCGCCGACAAGGTGCTGGGCGCGATCAATGTCTCGCATCCCCGTCCGAACGCCTTCAGCGAATCCCACGAGCGTCTGCTCACGGTATTCGCCGGTTTCCTCGGCCAGATGCTCGCCAACTGGCGTTATTACCACCAACTGGAAGAGTCCATCCGGCACCGCACCCATGAGCTCGCCTCGGCGTTGGCCGAGGCCGAGGAACTCAAGCACCGCTATCAACACCTCTCGGTGATCGACGAGCTGACCGGCATCCACAACCGCCGCTTTTTCTTTCCGGAGGCGCACACGGCCCTGGCCGGCGCGCTGCGCTACCGGCAGGCGTTCTCGATCATGATGGTCGATCTCGATCACTTCAAACGGGTCAATGACCAGTATGGGCACGGCATGGGCGACAAGGTCCTGCAGGTCACCGCGGCGCTGCTCAAGGGACAGACCCGCGAGGGCGACGTCCTGGCCCGCTTCGGCGGCGAGGAGTTCGCGCTGGCGCTGCCCAACACCGATCTCGACGGCACCCGCCAACTGGCCGATCGCGTGCTCGGCTGCCTGCGCACTCTGTCCTTCAACAGCGGTGGGCAGTCGTTGCAGATTACCGCCTCGATCGGCATCAGCGCCCTGACCGAGGACGAATCATCCGACCACGCCGAGATGCTGGAGACCCTGCTGCGTCAGGCCGATCAGGCCCTGTACTTCAGCAAGACCCATGGCCGCGATCAGTACCGCGCCCATGCGGACCCCGAGCTCCACGCGCCGTAGACCTCTCCCGGCATCGCCTGGCGAGAACCCGCCGCGTACACAGCAAAAGGCCCCGGTGATTGCTCACCAGGGCCTTCTGTCCACACCCTGTTCACACCCAGGGGGTGGGGGGGCTGGGCTTACATCATGCCCATGCCGCCCATACCCCCCATGCCGCCCATGTCACCCATGTCCGGCGCGCCCTTATCGTCCTTCGGCTGATCGGCGATCATGCACTCGGTGGTGATCATCAGACCGGCCACGGAAGCGGCGTTCTGCAGGGCCGTGCGCGTGACCTTAGTCGGGTCCAGGATGCCCATGCTCACCATGTCGCCGTACTCGCCGGTGGCGGCGTTGTAGCCGAAGTTGTCCTTGCCTTCCTCGACCTTGGCCAGGATCACCGAGGCCTCTTCACCGGCATTGCCGACGATCTGGCGCAACGGCTCTTCCATCGCCCGGCGGGCGATATCGATGCCGACGTCCTGATCGTGGTTGATGCCCTTGAGCTTGGCGATGCCGACCCGGGCGCGGATCAGTGCCACACCACCGCCGGGCACCACGCCTTCCTCGACCGCCGCACGCGTGGCGTGCAGGGCGTCTTCGACGCGGGCCTTCTTCTCTTTCATCTCCATTTCGGTCGCGGCACCGACCTTGATCACGGCCACGCCGCCGGCCAGTTTGGCGACACGCTCCTGCAGCTTCTCCTTGTCGTAGTCGGAGGTGGCCTCCTCGATCTGCGCGCGGATCTGCTTGACGCGGGCCTCGATGTCGGCCTTGCGCCCGGCGCCGTCGATCAGGGTGGTGTTCTCCTTGCTGACCTGGATCTTCTTGGCGGTGCCCAGATCGTCCAGGGTGGCCTTGTCCAGCGACATGCCGACTTCCTCGGAGATCACCTGACCGCCGGTCAGCACGGCGATGTCCTGCAACATGGCCTTGCGGCGGTCACCGAAGCCCGGGGCCTTCACGGCGGACACCTTCACGATGCCGCGGATGGTGTTGACCACCAGCGTGGCCAGGGCCTCACCCTCGACGTCCTCGGCGATGATCAGCAGCGGGCGACCGGACTTGGCGACGCCCTCCAGCACCGGCAGCAGCTCGCGGATGTTGGAGATCTTCTTGTCGTAGATCAGGATGAACGGGTCTTCCAACTCGCAGGACATGTTCTGCTGGTTGTTGACGAAATACGGCGACAGATAGCCGCGGTCGAACTGCATGCCCTCGACCACGTCCAGCTGATTCTCCAGACCGGAGCCTTCCTCGACGGTGATCACGCCTTCCTTGCCGACCTTCTGCATGGCGTCGGCGATGATCTGGCCGATGTTCTCGTCGGCATTGGCCGAGATGGTACCGACCTGGGCGATGGCCTTGGAATCGGCGCATGGCTTGGACAGCTTCTTCAGCTCCTCGACCGCACCGATCACGGCCTTGTCGATGCCGCGCTTGAGGTCCATCGGGTTCATGCCGGCGGCGATCGCCTTCATGCCCTCACGCAGGATGGCCTGGGCCAGCACGGTGGCGGTGGTGGTGCCGTCACCGGCGATGTCGGAGGTCTGCGAGGCGACCTCCTTGACCATCTGTGCGCCCATGTTCTCGAACTTGTCCTTGAGCTCGATCTCCTTGGCCACGGAGACGCCGTCCTTGGTGACGGTGGGGGCGCCGAAGGCCTTCTCCAGCACTACGTTGCGGCCCTTCGGGCCCAGGGTGGCCTTGACCGCATTGGCCAGGATGTTCACGCCCTTGATCATGCGGCTGCGCGCATCATCACTGAATCTGATCTCTTTTGCTGACATTGGGTTGTTCCTCTCGAATGCGTTTTGCAGTTCTACTGCTGAATCTGTGTGCCGCGGGACGCCGTGCGCCTCAGGCCTCGATGACCGCCACGATGTCTTCTTCGCGCATCACCAGCAGGTCCTCGCCGTTCACCTTGACCTCGGTGCCGCTGTATTTGCCGAACAGGACCTTGTCGCCGATCTTTACGTCGAGCGGGCGTACGTCGCCACTCTCCAGGATCTTGCCCTTGCCTGCGGCCATCACCTCGCCGCGGATCGGCTTTTCGGCGGCGCTGTCAGGGATCACGATCCCACCGGGCGACTTGCGCTCCTCTTCCATGCGCTTGACGATCACGCGATCATGCAACGGACGAATATTCATCTTGATCTTCTCCTTGAAACACAATGACTTGAATTAATTACAACCAGGACTCGGCGAGCCGTTGTTAGCACTCGCCCCAGGTGAGTGCCAATAGTAGCGGCGAATTGCCGGGAGTCAAGGGGGACACAGTGGATTCGGGGGGATTCGGGGGGATTTGAAGGCCAGACGGCCGCACCAGTGGCGGTACACCGAGATCGCGGCGCTCAGTCTTCGCGTTTGAATTCGCCTTCTAGGGTCACCGGACCCTCGGCCGGCGGGGATCCGTGCGGACCCGGCCCCTGGCGGCCCAGGAGATAACGGTCGAACAGGGTTTGGACCAGCCAACGGCGGAACGGCGGGATTAGGCTCAGAAACCCCAGGAGATCGGTGAAGAATCCCGGGGTCAGCAGCAAGGCCCCGCCCACGACCAGCAGCAGCGCCTCCAACAATTCCAACGCCGGGATCTGGCCGCGCGCCAGGGTGTCCTGCACCCGTTGCAGGGTGGCGAGCCCCTGCTGGCGCAGCAGCAGCGCACCCAACACGGCCGTGAAGACCACCATGAAGACGGTCGGCACGGCGCCGATCCAACCACCGACCTTGATCAGCAGATAGATTTCGATCAGCGGGACGGTGAAAAAGACCAGCAGGAGCAGCGGTACCAGGCGCATGGCCGCACCATACCGCAAGGCCCGGGGCGGGGAAACACTCGCGCCTGCCCGTGCGGCGGCGCTACTCGACCGCCAGACCGGTTACCGATTGGAAGCCGCGCGGGAGGTTACCGCCGCGTTCCCCACGAGGACTGCGGTAGGCGTCCAGCTCGGCGCCCTTCAAGGTCAGGTGGCGCTTGCCGCAGCCCACCCGCAGGGTCGCACCGGGGCCGAGGACCACGATGGCGAGGACATATTCCTCGCGCGCGGCGAGCTTCTTGCCGGGGATGGACAGAAACTTGTCGCCCTTGCCGCGCGCCATCTGCGCGAGTTCGCTCAACGGACACACCAGCAGACGGCCGCGGTTACTGACGGCGGCGAGCAGCTCGCGCTGCGGCTCAACCAGGCGTTGCGGCGGCAGCACCTTGGCCCCGGCCGGCAGATTCAGCACCGACTTGCCGTTCTTGTTCTTGGCATAGAGGTCTTCGAGCTTGGTGACGAAGCCATAGCCGGCGTCGCTGGCGATCAGATACAGGTCCTCGGGATTCCCGAGCAGCACCGCGACGAAGAGCGCGCCATCGGGCGGGCTCAACCGCCCGGTCAGGGGTTCGCCGTGGCCGCGCGCCGACGGCAGGGCGTGCGCCGGCAGGGAATAGCTGCGGCCGGTCGAGTCCAGAAAGACCGCCAGTTGGTTGCTGCGCCCGGTGGCGCTGGCCAGGAACCCGTCGCCGGACTTGTAGGCCAGCGCGGCCGC
>JBHEOS010000209.1:0-654 GCA_046260695.1 Gammaproteobacteria bacterium | reverse complement strand
CACCCATATCGAACTGATGCCGGTGACCGAATACCCCTACTCCGGTTCCTGGGGATACCAGGCAGTGGGCTACTTTGCACCCACCAGCAGGTTTGGAAATCCCGATGAGTTCATGGAGTTCATCGATGTCCTGCACCAGAATGAGATCGGTGTGATCATCGACTGGGTGCCTTCGCACTTCCCGGGCGATCTGCACGGATTGCACTTTTTTGATGGGACCTTCCTCTACGAGCACGAAGACCCGCAGAAGGGCTATCATCCCGACTGGAGCAGTTACATTTTCAACTATGGCAGAAACGAAGTCAGGAACTTCCTGATCAGATCCCCAACGAATACGGTGGCAGGGAGAACCTGGAAGCGATCCAGTTCCTGCGTGATTTCAATGAATCGCTTTACACCCGTTTCCCCGGCATACAGACCATCGCCGAGGAATCCACCGCCTGGCCCATGGTAACGAGACCGGTGTACACGGGCGGACTCGGTTTCGGCATGAAATGGAACATGGGCTGGATGCACGACACCCTCAGCTACATGTCCCATGAGCCCATTCACCGTAGCTACCACCACAACAAAATGACATTCAGTATGATGTACGCCTTCAATGAGAATTTCATGCTCTCTCTGTCGCACGACGAAGTGGTGCATGGGAAAGGC
>JBHEOS010000208.1:0-661 GCA_046260695.1 Gammaproteobacteria bacterium | reverse complement strand
GCCAGGTCACCGTGCGGCGCATCTACGGCGACTGGACGACAAGCAACATGAATTCCTGGAAAGATACGCTGAACTTCCACGCCTTCCAGCCCATCCAGCAATTCCGTTACACCATTGGCAAAAACGCCACCGACAGCGCCATGATCATCGATGCCATGGATATCATGCACTCCGGCGCGGTGTCCGGCTTCTGCCTGGTCTCCAGCGACAGCGATTATACCCGGCTGGCCACCCGCATCCGCGAGACCGGAATCTTCATCATGGGCATCGGCGAGAAGAAAACCCCCAAACCCTTTGTCAACGCCTGCGATGTCTTTGTCTACACGTACCTACGGGCAAAAACAGCTTTCCAGGCTGGTCGGTAACATGAAAGACAACTTCGAAATGCGCACGCAGGTGATCAACGGCTCGACGTTGATTTTCGTGAAGATGAAAGAATAAGATTTCTCGTCCCCTGTCATTTCGACCGTAGGGAGAAATCTTGCGCACTTGTTCTGGTTGCAGTTGTACTGCCGCCCGCCAGCAGTGCAACTGCTGGCGTAACATAAGGCGTAACATAAATCTGCCTTACACGTACACCCCCACCTTCCCTCCGACCAGGCTTTTATACACTTCCAGGAGCTGGGCCGCGATATTGGCCCAGGCGTAGTCTTTGGCGTAT
>JBHEOS010000207.1:0-661 GCA_046260695.1 Gammaproteobacteria bacterium | reverse complement strand
GTCCTCCCTTACCTCGCTGATCTCGACGCACGGGGCCTGAAACGACCCCAGTTCGTGATTGTGGATGGCGCGCCGGGGCTGGAAGCCGCGCTTGTGCAGCTCTGGGGCAACGACCTGCCGATCCAGCGCTGCACTGTTCACAAACACCGCAACCTTCTCGGCCACGCGCCCAGTCATATGCATGACGAGATCACCGAGGATTATCGTGACATGATCTATGCCGAGACGGCAGCCGAGGTCGAGAAGAAGCGCAAGGCCTTCCTTCGCAAGTGGCGGCTGAAATGCAAGGCGGTCGCCGATAGCCTGGAGGGTGACGGTGGACCGTGGCCGCAGATGCGGCCGCGTAAGCCACCGGAACGGGATCGGCTCTTCACCTTCACCCGCCTCGACCCGGCGCAATGGAAAGCGGCGCGGACGACCAATGCCATCGAACGGCTGAACGAGGAATTCCGCCGCCGCATCAAGACCCAGACCGTGCTGCCCTGCTCCGAGACCGTGCCCATGTTGCTCTGGGCCCTCTTGGCTTCCGGTCAGATCACCATGCGCAGGGTCGACGGGTGGCAGACCCTCGACAAACCGATCGAACCCATGCCCCTTGACCTCGCCGCTTGATCAAGCGCAAATCAACTGCTCGGAGAACGCCGCCGGAGAATTTCCACCA
>JBHEOS010000206.1:0-666 GCA_046260695.1 Gammaproteobacteria bacterium | reverse complement strand
AAGACCGCCAGTTGGTTGCTGCGCCCGGTGGCGCTGGCCAGGAACCCGTCGCCGGACTTGTAGGCCAGCGCGGCCGCATCGACCTCGTGGCCCTTGCCGGCGCGTACCCAGCCCTTCTCGGACAAGACCACGGTCAGCGCCTCGCTGGGCAACAACGCGGTCTCGTCCAGGGCCTGGGCCGCCGTGCGGGCAACCAGCGGCGAACGGCGCGCGTCGCCGTACTTCTCGGCGTCATCGCTGATCTCCCGGCGGATCAGCTGCTTCAAGCGGCGCTCGGAGCCCAGGATCTTTTCCAGTTGATCGCGCTCGGCATCCAGGGCGCGCTGCTCGGTGCGGATCTTCATCTCTTCCAGCCGCGCGAGCTGCCGCAGGCGGGTGTCGAGGATGTAATCGGCCTGCGCCTCGCTGAGATCGAAGCGCTGCATCAGCGCCGGCTTGGGCTCGTCCTCAGCGCGGATGATGTGGATCACCTCATCGAGATTCAGGAAGGCGATCAGCAGTCCGTCGAGCAGGTGCAGACGCCGGATCACCTTATCGAGACGGTATTCCAGCCGCCGCCGCACCGTGGCGGTACGGAAGGCCAGCCATTCGACCAGGATCGTGCGCAGATCCTTGACCGCCGGGCGCCCGTTGGTACCGATGATGTTGAGGTTGACCCGGTAGCTG
>JBHEOS010000205.1:0-672 GCA_046260695.1 Gammaproteobacteria bacterium | reverse complement strand
TTATCCACAGCCTGACAGGTGTTCGATGCGTTATCACGCCCTCGCCGCTGACACCTCCGGCGCGGCGATTATTCACGCTGGCTTCGCACCAGCATCAAAGATTTGCAACTGGACGATGCCGTCCGCCGGGTCGAACACCACAGCGCCTGCACGCCGTCGAGCAGCCGGGCGCGCATCCGTGCTGCGGTTGAAGAACTTTACACGGGGCCTGCGTGAAACGCGGTTCATCGCAGTCACGATTCTGAGAACGCAGCCCGGTGCAGCGTCGTTGAGGCGCAGATTGCGCTGCCATCCGATGGAACGCGGCTTATCTGAGTGAGCCTCTGATTCTTGATCCACTTACATGTAATGCTTACAGGCGTACGTGTAAAAATTACCATTCATGTGTTGCTAGAATGCGACACGAACGAGTGATTCACGGTTAACTCTCTGATATTCAAAGCCTGGCATGATGGTTGCTTTTTTGCCAATTGAGACAGGTGCGGGTGTGCAGTTCACGGATACGTTATTCCTGAGTTCCCTCCGCATGTGTTCTATGAAATCCGATCAGCGTCAAATAATTAACCGAGGAGTATTTATGAAAATCCTGCATCTTGTTCCGATCGTCCTGACTGCGTTGCCTGTGGCGGCGTTCGCGCAATCAAACAACGACGGCTTCGGCCCGTCGGCGGG
>JBHEOS010000204.1:0-674 GCA_046260695.1 Gammaproteobacteria bacterium | reverse complement strand
CTGTTCATGTTCTACCTCATCGATCTGAGTTCCGACATCACCACCGCGCATATGCTGATCGCGGGGGTCGCGCTGGTGCTTTTGACGCTGTTCGCGCCGCAGGGCATCATGGGCGAGCTGCGGCGCAGGCTGTGGAAGGGGATGCCGTGATGCTGTTGCAGACGCGCGGGCTGACCAAGCGGTTCGAGGGGCTGCACGCGGTGCAGGGCGTCGATCTCGACCTCCCCGAGGGCGAGATCGCCGCCATCGACGCGGTGCCGAGGCGCGGGACGCTGTGACCGACGCGCTGGCCCGCGTCGGGCTGGCCGCACAGGCCGAGGCCGAGGCCGGCGATCTGGCCTACGGCCATCAGCGGCTGCTGGAAGTGGCCATGGGGATCGTGCAGCGCCCGCGCCTGCTGATCCTCGACGAGCCGACACAAGGTCTGTCCGAGGGCGAGATCGCCGGGTTCGAGGCGTTGATCCGCGATCTGGCGCGGACCACCACGATCCTGCTGATCGAGCACAACATGCGCGTGGTCATGGCGCTTGCGCAGCGGATCACCGTGCTCGATGCGGGGCGCGTTCTGGCCGAGGGGACACCTGACGAGATCCACGCCAACAGGGCTGTGCAGGCCGCCTATCTGGGAGGATCGCCTGATGCTGCGTCTGGGTAGCATCGGCGCGGGATACGGT
>JBHEOS010000203.1:394-675 GCA_046260695.1 Gammaproteobacteria bacterium | reverse complement strand
CATTAACTAGTCGTTATTAAATTCTTCAACCTTGTGACCAGCCATGGTCTTCTGCACGCTGGCGTTCATGCGCCGCGCCACATAGCTGTCACTCACCTTTTCCAGCTGCTTCATCGCGTCCTTGAGCTGCTGGGTATCGGTTGCCTGATGACGCATGCGCTGCAATTCATTACGCGAAGCCAGAATCGCGGCTTTTTCATCCTCGCTCAGCATGCTGTCGCCGTCATAGGCCATGGCCGAATCAATCGCTTCCAGCACCCGGTCTGCTTCCACCTGCTGTT
>JBHEOS010000203.1:0-235 GCA_046260695.1 Gammaproteobacteria bacterium | reverse complement strand
CCGGAGGTTTCCTCACGTGCCGAGACACTTAACAGGCCATCCGCATCCACCTGAAAGGTAACCCGAATACGCGCCGCGCCCGCAACATGGGGCGGAAAACCGCGCAGCTCGAAGCGCGCCAGTGAACGGCAGTCATCAACCAGTTCACGCTCACCCTGCACGATATGAATCGACATCGCAGTCTGGCCATCCTTGTAGGTGGTAAAATCCTGTGCCCGTGACACGGGGATTGGCG
>JBHEOS010000202.1:344-679 GCA_046260695.1 Gammaproteobacteria bacterium | reverse complement strand
GGTCAGCAGCGATCATCTGGCCACTCTGCAGGCGCCCCCGCTCACGGACCATCTCCGCCGGGGTGTCGATGACACCATATTCGCTACTGATCAGCAGGCGGTTATCAGTGGTGATGATGTATTTTGCCGGACGCAGACCGTTGCGATCCAGGACACAGCCGATGTAACGGCCATCGGTCAGGCTGATGGCGGCAGGCCCGTCCCAGGGCTCATAGGCGCCGGAGGTGTATTCATAAAAGGCGCGCAGCTTGGCCGGCATGTTGGCGACATTGTGGCGCGCCGGCGGCACCAGGCCGCGGATCGCTTTGAAGAAATCGACCCCGTTGGCCAGCTTG
>JBHEOS010000202.1:0-259 GCA_046260695.1 Gammaproteobacteria bacterium | reverse complement strand
CCCTTCTTCGAGCAGCGGCATGATCCGTGCGATTTCATCCTCACTAAAAACCGTGCTGCGGGCATCGGTGAACTTGTAGCGCGCCTTGAAGCGGTTGCCCTGAATTGAGTTGATCTCGCCGTTGTGGGCAATCACCCGCAAGGGTTGAGCCAGCTTCCACTGGGGCAGGGTGTTGGTGGAAAAGCGCTGATGAAACAGGGCAAAGGAGATCTCGAAATCGGGATCCATCAGATCAGGAAACAGGGCTTCGATATAGGTT
>JBHEOS010000201.1:0-679 GCA_046260695.1 Gammaproteobacteria bacterium | reverse complement strand
TAAGAAATAAATCTGTCCCCGATTGTTGCCGGCAGCGTCACGAACCCCAAGGCAGCACGTTCTGCGAGCGGCGCATCGGCGTCGTCAACGATGCCGTTTGCGCAGCGGCTAGCCGGGGACGAAATAGCGTGGCAGGCGGGGCTTGGAGTGACTCCTTCTTCGCCATGACGGCAGAAAGTAGCGGGATATATCGAGTCTGACCCCATTTACCTCGTATCGAGTCTGACCCCATTTACCTCGGTGTTTACCATGTCCAGAACATCAACGCGTACGACAGCCGATTGAAGGAATCGATGCATCGGTTTCACGGTGTCGCTACCCCCCAGTGTCAGGCTACCTGTCGCGTCACCTGGCACATTACCTCGGCTGGCGAAGACTGATCGAACGATGCAACAACGTACCGCAACCCCACAATGTTCTGCTCGCTGCGCTGGGGATGGAACACGGTCAACAGTTAACAGTGACATAGCCTTCTTCTTACTTCTGTGTCACGATCAACCAATGAAAGCATTTCACCGCACGTTCTCAATTATTCACGGCCTCATGGCGGCGCTGTTTGCTATCGCCGCACTAATACTCACAATAATCGCCGCCAAAGCTGGCTGGTTAGCTATTATGGGCGGGCTGGACCGCAGTGCCGCGCAACAAATTATTGAAGCTGTCGGCCTGTTAGCAGCTG
>JBHEOS010000200.1:430-689 GCA_046260695.1 Gammaproteobacteria bacterium | reverse complement strand
ACATTGGGCAGCTCGAAATTGTAGACATGCTTGACGTCGGGGATATCGAGGCCGCGTGCGGCCACGTCCGTGGCCACCAGAACCTTGACCTGCCCGTCACGGAACGCCTTGAGCGCGCGCTCGCGCTGGCCCTGGCTCTTGTTGCCGTGAATGGCGGCAACAGACAGCCCGGCCTGTTCGAGCTTGCGCGCCAGCTTGTCGGAGCCATGCTTGGTGCGGCCAAAGACCAGCGCCAACTCGCCCTTGTGCTTGCGCAGCA
>JBHEOS010000200.1:0-229 GCA_046260695.1 Gammaproteobacteria bacterium | reverse complement strand
CGTCACGGATCTGCCCGGCAAGCTCTCGCGTCGGCGCCAGTATCAGGCTGCGCACGGATTTCGGCGCGGGCTGGCCCGGCTCTTCCATCAGAGCGGTCACCAGCGGCAGGCCGAACGCCATGGTCTTGCCGGTGCCGGTCTGGGCCAGCCCCATCACGTCATGCCCGTTCAGGGCGTGCGGGATGGCATGGGTCTGGATCGGCGTCGGCTCGGTGATGCCGATCTGGCC
>JBHEOS010000020.1:29972-30459 GCA_046260695.1 Gammaproteobacteria bacterium | reverse complement strand
CCTGATGCAGGACATGGACACCTGGGGCTACAGCTTCCGCCTGGGCACGACGGCACGCTGGTTCACGGAGGATGCGCAGGACGCGCGCGATTGGCTGCGAGGCCATGGCCTGATCGATCTGACGGACCGGCCGAGTTGGCGCCTGCGCGCCTGAGTGGAACCGGGGATCAGCCCAGCGCGCGGGCCTTGAGTTCGTCGAGGGCACCGCGCAGCAGACGTTCGACGGCGCCGGGCGGCATGGGCCGCCCGAAATAGTAGCCCTGCACCTCGTTGCAGGCGTGCTCGCGCAGGAAGCGCAGCTGATCCTCGGTCTCGACCCCCTCGGCGATCACCCGCATGTTCAGGCTGTGGCCGAGCGTGATCACTGTGCGCGCGATGGCCGCACCGTCCTTCTTGTCCACATCGCGGACGAAAGACTTGTCGAGTTTGATCTTGCTGATCGGGAAGCGCGTGAGGTAACTCAGCGAGGAATAGCCGGTTCCGAAGT
>JBHEOS010000020.1:0-29962 GCA_046260695.1 Gammaproteobacteria bacterium | reverse complement strand
CAACGCATGCAGCGCCTGCAAGGTATCGATGGTCGCGCGCACATCTTTCATGATCAGGCTTTCGGTCAGCTCGACCTCCAGCCAATGCGGATCGAGACGGCTCTCGGCCAGCGCCTGGGTGATGGTTTCCAGTAGATTACGGTGCCGGAACTGCACCGCGGACAGATTGATGGCCACCCGCACCGGCGGCAGGCCGGCGTCCTGCCAGGCCCGCGCCTGCTGGCAGGCCGTGCGCAACACCCAGTCGCCGATCGGCAGAATCAGCCCGCTGCTCTCCGCCACGGGAATGAATTCCACCGGCGAGATGTCGCCCCGCTCCGGGTGTTGCCAACGCAGCAAGGCCTCGACACCCACGACCTTGCCGGTTTTTAGATCAAGCTGCGGCTGGTAATGCAGGTGGAGCTGGTCCCTCTGCAGGGCCACGCGTAGATCGCGCTCGATGGCCGCGCGCAGCTGGATGGCCTGATTGAGTTCGGCGATATAAAACTGATAGCGGTCACGCCCCTCGCGCTTGGCCTTGTACATGGCCATGTCCGCGTTCTTGAGCAGATCCTCGGCGGTGTGGTCGTCGAAGGGAAAGATGGTCACGCCCACGGAGGCGGCCGAATGGATCTCGTGTCCATCAATGTGATAGGGCCGCGCCAGATCCGCAATCAGCCGCTCGGCGAGATCGGCCGCACCCTCGACGGTATGCAGGTTGGTCTGAATCAGGCCGAACTCATCGCCGCCGAAGCGCGCGACCGTGTCGGTCTCGCGCACACAGGCGCGGATGCGTTGGGCGATCTCTTTGATCAATTGGTCGCCGATCGCATGGCCCAGGGTGTCGTTGACATCCTTGAAGTGGTCGATATCCAGAAACATCACCGCCAACAGCGTGTCGGTGCGCTTGGCCTGGGCCATGGCCTGGAGCAGGCGATCGCGGTACAGCGCCCGGTTGGGCAGCCCGGTCAACAGGTCGTAATGCGCCAGATAGTGCGCCTGGGACTCGGCGTCGGCGCGATCGCTGACGTCACGCGCCACCATCAGCAGTGAGCGCACATGGCCATCCGGACCGTACAAGGGGGCGGCGTGCGTCTCAACGCGGCGGCGGCGTCCCTTCCTGCCGACGAGATCCATTTCCAGCACGGCCGGCTCGCCGGACAGTACCCGCTGGACGACGGCGCGCAACCGCGACTGATGCTCCGGCGCCACGAAGCGATGCACGGACTGACCGATCAGCTGACCCGGGTCCGCGCTCTGTAACAGACTCATCCCGGCCGGATTGATCTCCAGGATCTTGCCGTCCAGATCGACCAGCGTCACGCATTCCGGCTCGGTCTCGATGATCTTGCGCAGCAGCTGCTCGCGCTCATGCAGCCGCGCCTGTGTGAAATGCATGTCGCTGATATCCAGCCAGGAGCCCAGCGCCTCGTACCCCTCCGCACTCGCCGGCCCGCTCAGGCGGCGCTGATCGCGCACCCAGCGATAGCCGGAACTGTGAGATTGAAAGCGGTATTCGCACTGCACCTCGGTACGCCGGGGCAGTTGGTCGAAGGCCGCGATGACCCGATCGCGGTCATCCGGATGAATGCGCTGCTGCCACCAGTCCGGGGCCAGCGCCGCCGTCAGCGGATAGCCGGTCACAGCGGTGATATTGTCGCTGATCCAATCAAAACGGCTGCTGCCGGGGGCGTTCGAGGACAGCATGAAGTGCACGGCGGGCGACCCCGACAGCAGCTGTTCGAGCTGTGCAGTGGGGTCCTGGCCGGATTGAAGCTGCCTTTCGAGCATTGCACACCTGTGGCAAGGTACGTTTGTGTGTCGAACGTGCGTTCCCTCGCCACCGCCAGCGCGCACGGTGCTCCGATGCCTGGGTGTCGGCCAACCGCGCCCCATCTTTAGTTTCGTGAACGCTTTCACAGTCCCATCGGCTACGGGATAATACCCGCCCGATTCGGACAGACTGGCCCAGGCTCGCGTGAACGCTATAAAATTATTCGGCATTTCAAATTGCGACAGCGTCCGGCGGGCGCGCCGCTGGCTGGACGGCCAGGGCCTCGACTACCGCTTCCATGACCTGCGCAAGGACGGCCTCGCCGCACCCCGCCTGGCCGCCTGGATCGCCCGGACCGGCTGGGAGACCCTGCTGAACCGCCGCGGCACCAGCTGGCGACAGCTGCCGCCCGAGCAGCGCACGGGGCTCGACGCGCAACGCGCCCAGACGCTGATGCTGGCACACCCGACCCTGATCAAGCGCCCGGTCCTGGAGGTCGGTGAGCACCTCGAGGTCGGCTTCGAGGCCGACCGTTATCGTGCCCTCTTCGAAGGCTGAACCTATGTCCCCCACCTTGAACCTCGCCCGCGACCTGATCGCCCGCCCCTCGGTGACCCCGGACGACCAGGGTTGTCAGCCGCTGCTCGGCGCCCGGCTGGCCGCGCTCGGCTTTACCCTGGAGTTCATGAACGTCGGCGAGGTCACCAATCTCTGGGCCCGACGCGGCGACAGCGGCCCATTGCTGGCCTTCGCCGGCCACACCGACGTGGTACCGAGCGGTCCGGAAGACGCCTGGACCTCGCACCCGTTCCAGCCGGAGATCCGTGACGGAATGCTCTACGGCCGCGGCGCCGCCGACATGAAGGGCAGCCTCGCCGCCATGGTCACCGCCTGCGAACGCTTCCTCGCAGCACATCCCGATCATCGCGGCTCGATCGCCTTCCTGATCACCAGCGACGAGGAAGGCATCGCCGTCGAGGGCACCGTAAAGGTCATCGAGACCCTGGAGGCGCGCGGCGAGAAGATCGACTGGTGTCTGGTCGGCGAGCCGTCCAGCGCCGAACGGGCCGGCGATACGGTCAAGAACGGCCGGCGCGGCTCGCTGTCGGGCACGCTGAGCGTGCGCGGGGTACAGGGGCATGTCGCCTATCCGCATCTGGCCGACAACCCGGTGCACCGCGCCCTGCCCGCGCTGGCGGAACTGGCCGCCACCGCCTGGGATACCGGCAACGATTTCTTCCCGCCGACCACCTTCCAGATCTCCAACATCCGCGCCGGCACCGGGGCGACCAATGTGATCCCGGGCGTGCTGGAGGTGCTGTTCAATTTCCGCTATTCGACTGCCAGCGATGCCCCGGGTCTGCAACAGCGGGTGCATGCGCTGCTGGACCGGTACGGACTCGATTACCGACTCGACTGGTGGCACTCCGGCGCGCCCTTCCTGACCCCGGCCGGCGCCCTGGTCGATGCCGTGCGCACCGCGGTGCGTGAAGTCACCGGGCTGGACACCCAGCTTTCCACCGGCGGCGGCACCTCCGACGGCCGTTTCATCGCCCCCACCGGCGCCCAGGTCGTCGAACTCGGTCCGGTAAACGCCACCATCCACAAGGTGAACGAATGCGTGGCGGTCGAGGAACTGGAACGGCTGTCGCACATGTATGAGGGCGTACTGGGACACCTGCTGACCTAGGCGCCTGGCGGATAGGGGACTGATCTACTGCGCCGGTGGGAGAACGCCCCATTTTCCGATCTTTTTCGTCAAATAGCGGCGGCTATTTTCCTCAAACGATCGGAACAATGGCCTCGCTCCCCCGCCCTGCCCGCTACGATCGCCCAACTCCGACAGGCCCCTAGCCTGGCGGGCCACTCGCCAAAATTCTCCAGCCGCTCCATTCCGGTCATCCCCTGAATGCGCTAAGGTAGTCGCCGTCGGGACCGCGCACATCAGTAACGCGGCAGTACCGTGCCCGCACCGGAGGAACCGCATGACATCACCCTGGCCCATCCCGGGCATTCAGTGGGTACAGCGCGCAGGCTTGCTGTTATCCATCGTCCTGAGTGCCGGCTGCACCACCAGCCAGCTCGTCGTGCGCGGCGCCATGCCGCTGATGGACGGCGGGTTGGAGGCCATGAACCGCGAGACCGATCTGGAGCTGGCGCGCAGCGCCATCCCGGCCACGCTCAAGATGCTCGAAGGCATGAGTATCGGCGACCCCAACAACGTCCGTCTGCGCCTGTACCTCGCCCAAGGTTTTTACGGCTACGGCTACAGCTTCGTCGAACAGGATTCGCCGGAACGCGCCGTCGGGCTGTACACGCGCTGCGTGGGGCACGCGCAGGCAGCCCTCGCCAGCCTGGGCTTTGGCCTGGACATCGAGGCCACGCCCCTGGACGCACTGGAGGCCGCGTTGGCCAACGCGACCACCCGCCAGGTCCCCGCACTGTTCTGGGCCGCCTCCTGCATGGCCAAGCGTACCGACATGAGCCGCACCGACCCGCACAGCATCGCCCAACTCGCCCGCGCCGCCCGCATCATGCAGCGCCTGCTAGTGCTCGAGGAAAATCACTACTTCGGCGGCCCGAACCTGTTCTTCGGCGTCTATTACGGCGGGCGCGCGCCGATGTTCGGCGGCGACCTCGACCGCTCCGCGGAGTACTTCGGCCGGGCCCGCGCGGCAACCGCCGGAAAATTGCTGCTGGTCGATGTGCTGCATGCCGAGTTCCTGGACCGGCAACGCTTCGACCGCGCGGCCTTCCATGCGCGCCTCACCGCCGTGGTCGACGCCCCCGATGCACTGTTCCCGGAGATGGCCTTCGCCAATCGGGTCGCCAAACAACGGGCGCGGTATCTGTTGAGCAAAGAGTCGGAGTGGTTCTGATGAACAGACTGATCGGTGCGTTGCTGTGCCTCCTTACCCTGCTGCCGGCGGGCGCCTCGGCGGCCGAATATACCCTCAAGTTCGCCACCCTGGTGCCAGCCGGCTCCACCTGGATGAACCTGCTGGAGGACTGGGGCAGGACCGTCCATGAACGCAGCCAGGGACGCCTGGAATTCAAGTTCTATCCCGGCGGCGTGCAGGGCGACGAGCCGGATGTGCTGAAAAAGATGCGCTTCGGCCAGTTGCACGGCGGTGCCTTCACCGGCTACGGGATCGGCCAGATGTATTCGCCGGCGCGGGTCATGGAGCTGCCGTTCCTGTTCGACACCTATGCCGAGATCGACCATGTGCGCGCCCAGTTCATGCCGGAATTCGAACAGGGTTTCCATGAAAAAGGCTATACGCTGCTGGGCTGGATGGAGGTGGGTTTCGTCTATTTCTTCTCCAAGCAGCCGATTCACACCCTGGAGGATCTGAAACAGCAGCGCATCTGGTTGTGGCAGGGCGACGCGCTGGGCATCGCCATGTTCAAGGCCGGCGGGCTTGCCCCGATCCCGCTGTCGATCACCGATGTCTTCACCAGCCTGTCGACCGGACTCATCGACACGGTCTATACCACGCCGCTCGCCGCCATCGCGCTGCAGTGGTTCACCAAGACCCAATACATCGCCGACCTGCCGATGACCAATGGTATCGGTGCCCTGGTGGTCAGCAACCGCTTCTATGACAGTCTGCCGAAGGATCTGCAGGCGATCCTGCTGGAAACCGGGCGCGAAGCCGGCGAGCTTTTGATCACGGCCACCCGCGCTGACAACGAGAAAAGCCTGGAGGTGCTCCAGCAGGAGGGCCTGAAGCTGGTCTCGGTCAGCGAGCATGTCGACCAGCAGGAGTTGATCGCGACCCGCGACCGCGCCGTCGAGGTACTGGTCGAAAGCAACTACCTGCCACGCACGCTCTACGAACGCACCTGGGACTATCTGCGACGGTTCCGTGCGGAACCGGCCGCAGCGGCCCAGTGAAACCGACCTACTGAGGCGCCGATGGGTCCGCGTGCGCTACTGCTGCGTGTGCAGCGCGAACTGACGCGCCTGGAGACGGCACTGGCGGGTTTGAGCCTGCTACTACTGATCGGCCTGACCCTGGCGCAGATCGTCGCACGCAATCTGTTCGACACCGGCTTGCCCAATGCCGACGCGCTGACCCGGCACCTGGTCCTGTATGTCGCCTTTCTCGGTGCCGCGCTCGCCACCCAGACACAGCGGCATATCCGTATCGATGTGGTCTCCGTGTGGCTGTCCGACGGTTGGGCCGATCGCTTATACCGCCCATTGAATGCCCTGGCCGGGCTGGTGTGCCTGCTGCTGACCCAGGCAGCCGCGCGTTTCTGGCTGGACGAATGGCAGTATGCGACCGCGCTCGACCGCTGGCACACCCTGGTCGCGCTGATCATCCCCGTGGGTTTCGGCCTGTTGTGTCTGCATTTCCTGTTCGCGACCCTGCTCGGCCCTGAACCGAAGACGCCCGCGCGATGATCACGCTACTGGCCATCCTGATCGTCCTGCTGGCCACCCTGGGGCTGCCGCTATTCACCGCACTGGGGGCCGGCGGGATGCTCGCCGCCCACCACGCCGAGCTCGATCCGGCCGTGTTGATCATCGAGCTCAACCGGCTCGCCGCCTCGCCGAATCTGACCGCCATCCCGCTGTTCACCCTGGCCGGGGTGATCCTCGCCGCCGGCGGTGCCCCGCAGCGGCTGATCCGACTGTTCAATGCGTTGATCGGCTGGCTGCCGGGCGGGCTCGCCGGGGTCTCGGTGTTCGCCTGCGCCTTCTTCACCGCCTTCTCGGGCGCCTCGGGCGTCACCATCCTGGCCCTGGGCGGCCTGCTTTTGCCGATGCTGATGAGCGTCGGCTACCCGCAGCGCTTCTGCCTCGGCCAGCTGACCGCCTCGGGTTCCATCGGCCTGCTGTTCCCGCCCAGCCTGGCGGTGCTGCTCTACGGCATCGTCGCCGGGGTGAACATCGACGAGCTGTTTCTGGCCGGTGCGCTACCCGGCCTGCTGCTGCTGGTGATGGTCACCGCCTACTGCATGGTCATGGGTGCGCGCAATAACATCCCGCGCCTCCCCTTCACGCTTACCGCGCTGAGCGCGGCGGCACGCGAAGGCCTCTGGGACATCCTGCTGCCGGTCGGGGTGGTGTGGGGTATTTTCGGCGGCTTCGTCACCGTCAGCGAGGCAGCGGCCTGCACGGCTGCCTATGTGCTGCTGCTGGAGACGGTCATTCACCGCAGTCTGGCACTGCGCTACCAACTGGTGCCGATCCTGCGCGAGACCAGCATCCTGGTCGGCAGCCTGCTGATCATCCTCGGGGTCGCCATGGGCCTGACCAACCTGCTGGTCGACGCACAGGTTCCCATGCGCCTGATGGCGTGGATGAGCGGGAACATCGACAGTCCGGTCAAGTTCCTGCTGCTGCTCAACCTCGTGCTGCTGATCGTCGGCGCGATGATGGACATCTTCTCCGCCATCGTGGTGGTCACGCCGCTGATCATGCCGCTGGCGCTGCAATTCGGGATCAACCCGGTGCATCTGGGCATCATCGTGCTCGCCAACCTGGAGATCGGCTATTGCACCCCGCCGGTCGGTATCAACCTGTTCATCGCCAGCCAGCGTTTCGGCAAACCGATCCTGACCCTGTTCCGGGCCACCCTGCCCTTCCTCGGCATCATGCTGGTGTGGTTGGCGATCGTGACCTATCTGCCGGGACTGAGCCTCTGGTGGCAGTGATCACACACGGTCGACCGGGCCGTTAGCGATATCGTCCAACCGCTTCGATGCAACCGGCGCGCGCCGGACACTCGGCAGCAGATCAGAGGCCTGCGCCAGACGATAAGAAAGATAAGGAAGACTCGCCCTAACCGACGGCAAGCAGCCCGATCAAGAGCAGCACCAGCGCCAGCCACACGGGCCCCGCCAGCGACCAACGTGCCATCGCGCGCTCGGCGGCCGCCAGGCGGTGGCGCTCGCGCGGGCTCGGCGGCACCGGCTCGATCGGCACGCGCGGCGGGCTCAGTGGCCAGCCGCGCACGCGCCGCGCGACGGCCTGTCCCAGGCTGGCGAGCGGCACCAACAGGTCGCCGGGCGGCACGCGCAGCCGCGGCAACCGCGCACGCAGTCGCCAACCGAACCCTGCGGCGACGGCGCCGAGCGCCACCGGCCACAGCGCCGCGAGTGTCGGCCCGAACGCCCACCCGCGCGCGCTCGGATCGGCGGCGTACGGCCAGACCGCGATCACCAGCAGCAGCAGCGCAAGATAGACACCGGTGTCGCGCCAGGCGTTGGCGCCTGTCGCCGGCTGCGCCGCGAGCGCGACCAGGAAGCGCGCCATCAGCAGGGTCGTGCCGACCGCAGCCAGCGGCAGCAGCACGGCCAGCGCCCCCGGCCAGGGTTCCGGCAACGCGGCGACGACGGGCTTGAGCGCCAGCTTGGCGTAGGCGCCGCTGGTGAACGGCGCGCCGGCCAGCGCCAGGGCCGGCAACGCGGCAGCCGCCAGCGCCAAGCGCCGTGCCCGCGGCGCACCGGCCTCGGCCAACCCGACAATCAGGAACAAGGCGCCCTTGGCGAGCGCGTGGTGAGTGGCGAAAATCAGCAGCGCCGTCACCGCCACCGGCGCCAGGACCGGCAGATAAAGCGCCGCGCCCACACCCCAGGCGAGATAACCCATCTGGCTCAGGCTCGAGTAGGCCAGAACGGTCTTGGGGTCGTCCTGGGTCAGGCCGACCAGCACGCCGTAGAACGCCGCCGCCAGGCCGAGGGTCATCAGCAACATGCCCCACTCCGGCGCGGCGACCTCACCGATCGGCAGGACGCGCAGCCAGCCGAGCAGGCCGGCATGGATGAGCGCGCCGCCGACCACCGCCGCCGCGGGTGCCGACAGCACCGGGTAGACCCGCGGCATCCACAGGTGCAACGTCAGCAACCCGGCCTTGATGCCGAACCCGGCGATCAGCAGCGCCAGGATCGCATCACGCTGCGCGGCCGCGGCGAGCGCCGCCGGCAATGCCTCCAGCGCGTGAACCCCGGTGACCGCGACCGCCATGACCAGACCGGTGAACAGCAACACCTCGCCGACGATCGTGAACACCATATAGACCCGGCCGGCGCGGCGCGCCGCGCTATCGCCGCGCTGCACCACCAGGCCGTAGGCGGCGAAGGTCATCAGCGCGAAGGCGAGATACAGGCTGGCGACGTCCTGCGCCAGGATCAGCCACAGGTTGCCCGCCAGGGTCAGCAGCCAGGCCGCCGCGACACCGGCCGGCAGCGTCGACCGACCTCGGCCACCGTGCAGGACCAGGCCGGCGATCAGCCACAGCAGCGCAGTGAACAGCAGGAACAGCCGCCCGATCGCATCGAGCCCAATCAGGCTCCCGAGCAACAGCCACGGGATCTCGACCGTCGGCACGCCGCCCGACAGCAACGCCAGCAGCAACGCCGGCAGCGCCGCCCATGGCAGCAGCGCCGCGACCGCGGTACGGGCGCGCGGTACCGTGAGCGCCAGCGCGAGCACGAGCGGTGCCAGCACGCAGGCAATCAGGAGCGCGGTCTGCCATCCCGTGGTGACGAGCGCTGCGCTCATGGCCGGTACTGACGCTCAGCAATGAGCTGCGCCCAGGCGAGCGGGCTCAGTGGCATATTTGCCAGCAGACCGACGAGCAGCACGAGCAACCCGGTCGCCAGCGTCGGCACCAACAGGCTCAAGCGCGTCTCGTATCGACCACGACCGGCGTCCTCGGGCCAGGTCGCGGACGGCAGAAACCAGGCGCGATACAGGATCGGCAGGAAGTAGGCGGCGTTCAACAGGCTGCTCGCGGCCAGCACCCCCAGTACCCACCACTTCTCCACCGCGACCGCGCCGAGTCCCAGGTACCACTTGCTGATGAAGCCGGCCAGCGGCGGCACGCCGATCATGCCGAGCGCACCGAGCGTGAAGGCGGTCATGGTCCAGGGCATGCGTCGCCCCACGCCGTTCATCTCGCTCACCTTGTGGATGCCGAGCGTCTCGGCCAGGTTGCCGGCGCAAAAGAACAGCGTGATCTTCATCAGGCCCTGGTGCACGAGGTGCACGACACCGCCGATCGTGCCGAGCGGACCGAACAGGGCAACACCGAGCGTGATGTAGGACACCTGGCTCACGGTGGAAAACGCCAGACGCCGCTTCAGATCGTCCTGCGCGAGCGCGCGTAGCGAGCCATAAATAATGGTGATGCCCGCCAGCCAGGCGAGCGGCGACAGCACGCCGAGCGCCTGAGCGAACTCCACCCCGTAGACGTCATAGACCACGCGCACGATGCCGAAGGCCCCGGCCTTGACCACCGCGACCGCGTGCAGCAGGGCGCTGACCGGCGCCGGCGCCACCATCGCCTTCGGCAGCCAGCCGTGCAACGGCACCAGGGCCGCCTTCACGCCGAGCCCGGCGATCAGCAGTGCGAAGATCGCGATCAGCACCGGGTGCAGGCCGGGGTCCAGGTGGTCGAGCGCGCCGCCGTGGGTAAACTCGACGTTGCCCGCTACCGCGTACAGCCAGCCGATGCCCACCAGCAGCACCGCGCCGCCGCCGATGGTGTAAATCAGATAGTTGTTGCCCGCGGCCAGCGCCTGCGGCGTGCCGCGGTGCACGACCAGCGGATAGGTCGACAACGTCAACAGCTCGTAGAAGATGAAGAACGTCAGCAGATTTCCGGACAGCGCGATGCCGACGGTCGCCGTGACACACAGGCTGAAGAAACCGAAGAAACGGCTCAGGTATGGCGATCCCTGGAGGTAACCAATGGCGTAGATCGTGGTGAAGAACCACAGCAGCGCCGAGAGCGTCACAAACAGCATAGCGAGGGCGTCGGCACGCAGTACCAGCTCGATGCCCGGCAGCAGCGGCAGCACGCTACGGTACTGGTGCTCATTGAGCACACCCCACAACATGATGCCGACCACCACCAGCTTGACCAGCGCGCCGGTCAGATTAAACAGAATGCGCAGTCCGTGGCGTGCCTCACCGAGGAAGAAGATGAACACGCCGGTGAGCAGCGAACTCGCCACCACCGCTACCGGCAGCCAGGAACCCCAACCCGTGCCGACGACAACCTCAGTCATGCCACGGTGCCCCGATGCGGAACAGCGACAGCGGCAGCTCGGCGGCGAATCCCAGCGCCAGCGCCAGCAGCGCCAGCACCAAGGCGCCGACCTCCATCGCCAGCGGCACGCGCGCCACCGCCGCGCCGCTCGGCGCGACGAACATGACGCGGAACACGCGGAACAGGTAGGCCGCCGTCAGCAGCCCGCCGCCGATCAGCACGGCCACCCACCACCACTGGCCGGCGGCCAGCACCGCCTGCAACAGCAACCACTTCCCGACGAAGCCGCCGCTTGGCGGCAGCCCCATCAGGCTCGTGCCGGCCAGCCCCATGGCGAACAGCGTCAGCGGGAACCGCCGGGTGAGATCGCCAAGGCCCCCGATCCGATCGTGACCCAAGGCATGAATCGCCACCCCGGCAGCGAGGAACAACGCGGCCTTGGCGAAGGCGTGCGACAGCATATGCAGCAGCGCACCGTCGGCCGCCAGCACGACCGCGCCACCGGCCGCCAGTGGAAACAGCAGGAACAGATAACCAACCTGCGCGACGGTCGAATGGGCGATCAGCAGCTTGAGGCGTTCGGCACGCAACGCCTGCCACGAACCCCAGACGACGGCGGCCGCGCCCAGGGCGCCGAGCAGTTGCGCGCCGCCGTCCAGCGCCAGCCCGCCGAACGGCTGAAACCACAAGCGCCACACCAGATAGAACGCCGCCTTGACGACCAGCGCCGACAGGGCTGCGCTGACCGGCGCCGGCGCCGCGGCATGCGCCGGCGGCAACCAGAAGTGCAGCGGGAACAGCGCCGACTTGAGCGCCAGACTGATCGTCATGAGCGCCAGCGCGCTCCAGGCCAGCGGGCCAGGCTTGATCCGCTCTGCGAGCATCGCCAGATCGAGCGTTCCGTGCGCGCCGTAGAGCAGCGCCACGCCCAACAGGTAACCGAGCGAGGCAAGCACCGCGGCGATCAGGTAGCGCAAGGCAGCGGGAATGGCGGCGTCACCGGCCAGCACCACCAGGCCGACGCCGGCCAGGGTCAACAGTTCGAGCGTGACATACAGATTGAAGATGTCGCCCGACAGAAACAGGGCATTCAGGGCCGCCCACAGGAACAGCCACAGCGACCAGAAACCCGCCGGCGCGGCGGCGCGCGGCCAATAGGCGAGCGAGTAAAGGCTCACGACGCCGCTCACCAGCGCTGTCATCCACAGCATCAGCACACTCAGGCCGTCGGCATAGAGTTCGATCCCGAGCGGCACGCCCCAACCGCCGAGCGGGTAGCGCAGCGGGCCGTACGCCACGAGCTCGACGCTGAGCGTAGCGACGCTGGCGACAATCGCCGAGACCAGCAGTGGCACCCACAGGCGCGCGGCACGATTGCCGACCACCAGCGCCAGCGCCGCACCGGCGGCCGGCAAGGCTATCGCCCAAGCGGCCGCGTGGGCGGAAAGCCCGCTCATCGCTCACTCCGCGACACGTCATCCGGCGGCGCGGGCTGTTCCTCGGGCAACACCGGCGGCGCGCCATTCGCCGTCAGCCGCCGGATCAGCGCCACCGCCAGCGCGGTGGCACTCACCGTCACCACGATGCCGGTCAGCACCAGTGCGTGGGGCACGGGATCGACGCCGTCGACCGTCGAACGCTGGGCGAGCGCGATGAACAGCATGAACACACCGCCGCCGACGATGTTGAGCGCCATCAGCTTGCGCAGTACGTGGGTGCGCACCATCAATCCGATCACGCCGATGCCGATCAGCGCCGCCGCACCGAAGCCGTAGACATGGAAGGCCGTCATGCGCCGGGCTCGTCACGGGCGCCGGGCGACGCACCGACCACCAGCAACAGCAGGATCAAACCGATCGACACCGTCAGCATCAGCTCGATCAGCAGGATCAGCGCGCCGGCGGCGTCGCGCGGGTACTCCAGGAAATGGCCGCCGGCGAGCATCATGCCCAGGCCCAACGCCAGGAACAGCGCAAAGCCCGCGGCGCTCAGCGCGCGTACCCAGGCGCGCGCGGTCGGCCGCCAGCGGTCGCCGAGGTTCAGCAACACGCCGGCACCGGCCAGCAGCGCGCCGGCCTGGAAGGCGCCGCCCGGCGCGTCGGCACCGCGCCACAAGAGATAGCCGGCGACCAGCACGATCAGCGGCACCAGGTAACGCATCAGGGCCTGGAATACCGGCGCGCGCGCGGTGGCGCCGCTGGGCGCGTGCGGCGCCGATCCCGCGGCCGCGGCGCCAAGCAGCGCGAGCATCAGCACCGCGACCTCCAGCAGCGTGTCGTAACCGCGGAAGTTGAGCAACACGGCGGTCACCGGATGCTCGACGCCGCTCTCCGGCAGGTGCACCGTCACCCACGGCGCGAGACCCGGCACCTCGACGGCGAGCATCGCAACCAGCGCCGAGAGGCCGGCGATCACCAGCAGCAGCGCGCTTCCCTGCGCGATCCGGACTGGCAGCGCGCCGGGGCGGTCGGGATCGGCGCCGGCAATGCCGTGCACGGCGCGCAGCAGCAGCAGGCCGGTAAGGCCGGACCCGATGGCGGCCTCGGCGAGGGCGATATCGGGGGCATGCAGTCGCGCCCAGGCGAGCGCCATGAGCAGGCCGAAGACCATGAACAACACCACACCGCGGAACAGGCTGGCGCAACGCAGGCTCGCCCAGGCGAGCCAGACCAACAGCGTCATCAGCAGCAGGTCGATCGCGAGCGAGACATTCATTCCTGCCCGTCCCCGCCATCGCGCCGCGACGCGTGGCGCGCGACCAGGTAGGCCGCTGAGGCGCCGGCCGCCATCACCAGCCCCCAGATCAGCAGCAGCTTGACCGCGCCGGCCGGCGATTCCGCCTGCAGCGCCAGCGCCAGCACCGTGAAGCCGACGCCGAGGTTGTCGGCCTTGGTCAGGGCATGCAGGCGCAGATAGGTATCCGGGAACCGCAGCAGGCCCACGGTGCCGGCGAGAAAGAACACCGACGCGAGGGCCAGCAGTGCCAGGCTGACGCCATCAACGATGGTCATTCCTGCCTCCTCCGCTCGACCGCGGCGGCCAGTCGACAAAGGCCGCGGTCGCGACCACCGCAAGCAGCGCAAACACCAGCGCCACGTCGCGCAGCGCCTGCAGCCCCTGCGCCTGGGCGAGCAACAGCAAGGCGGCGACCGCCGAGCTGCCAAGCAGCTGAGCGGCCAGCATGCGGTCCGCCGGGCGCGGGCCGATCACGATGCGCACCAGCCCGACCAGCACGCTGAGCAGCAGCAGCCAGGCCATGCCGAGATAAACGTCAGTCACGCGCACCGTCCCGCCCGTCCGGCACCGGCTCCAGGAGCCGCGCGATCCGCGCCTCGAGGTCGTCGAGTTCGGCGGCGACCGGCAGCTGCCGATCGATCACGTGCACGCGCAGCCCACGGTCCCGGTACTCCACGCTGAGCGTGCCCGGCAGCAGGCTGACCAGGTTGGTCATCAGCACCCGCGCCGGGGTGCGCGCCAGGCGCCAGCGATGATCGATGAAGCCGGGAGCGAGTGGCAGGCGCGGATGCAACGCGCGACGCGCGACGTCGATTCCGCCGCGCAGCGACTCCCTGACGAACCAGACGAGAAACCCGGGGAGCGCCCGCCAGCGCCAGCCGCCACCCGGCGGGGCCAGCCACAAACTGATGACGGTCACGACAGCGACGATCACGGCGCCGAACCAGCTCGCACCGCGCCCCTCAGTGATCGCCCACCACAGGAATCCATAGACCGTCGCGCGTGCGATCGCAGGCAGCATCAGGCTACGCGCTGCACTCAACATACTGATCTCCGTGTGCCACCGTCGACAGGGTCCGCCGCACCGCGCGGACAACGGTATTTAGACACACCGTCGCCGGTGCCGGCAAGCGCGGCGGCCGTACGATGTAACGATCCGTCCGCGGGAACTGCGCGTAGCGCAAAGTCGTCATTGCGTGGAGCTTAGCAACGAAGCGATTTACAAGCCACTGATGCATCAGTTGGGAGATTGCATCAAGGTGTTGATCAGAGTTTTCTTAGCAGCATGTCGAGAGCACCTGGAAGGCATGCGTGCTGTCTCGGCATCGACAATCCATCGTTCACGAAGTAGCCGGCTTAATGGCAATTGCAACGGCATGGCGCACGCCGTACGCCTCGACGATTCTGATTACACGCAGACTAGCGCCCAGCGCGAGGCGGGATCTGAAAACGCGACTCATGACCCGTAGGGCCAATTCCTTGCAGAGCATAGAAGATATAGGCGGCTTCATCGGATCCGCCGCCGGGGCACCGGCCCCGCGAAATATCGCCGGACCTCACGCGGATAACACGGACCACGGCTGGAATTTGGCGTTACCGTCTGGTCTGCCGGCCTTGGCAGGCAGTTATTCGACAGCCTCCTTCAATTATGCCCGGTCTTAGACTACGTTCTAATCTTCTCCCGCTACGACTCTGCAAGGAGGCCGCGATGTTAAACACGCCCGTTCGTGCGTTATCTGTACTGCCGCTTTGGCTGTTGAGCGGCGTTGCCGGTGCAGAAGGGATGGTCACCATCCTGTCACCGGCCGAGGGTGCCAAACTCAATGCGTTTGATGAGAATGTCATTACCTATCGCGTAGTTCCCGGGCCGCGCGGCGATCATGTGCATCTTTACGACAATGATCAGGAGCTCGCCGTGATCCGCCAGCTTGAGGGGAGCTACCCGCTGACATCGGTCGGCATGGGCGACCGCGAGCTCTGCATCAAGGTCGTCAATCGGGCGCATGTTCCGATCGGGATCGAAAGCTGTGTCAATGTGGTGATCGAGTAGCATGGCGCTTGAGGATCTCGCCTACGCGTTGGTGCAGGTGGTGCATAACTTCGGCGCCGCCGCCGTGGTGGGCGTGGCCTTCATGGGCCGCTGGCCACTGCGGCACCACCCTGGTCGGCGTAGACAACTGGCCTGGTTGATCTTGCTAGCCTGGACTGCCCAGGGGATCAGTGGCGCTGGTTTTGGCGCAGTGAGTTACTTGTACTACGCACAATTGCCCGATATTGCCGGTGTCGCTGTCGCCGCGTTGATATTGAAGATGGCGAGTACGGTGTTCGGCATCCTGCTCGCGGGCAGCTACCTGTGGCGTGGGAACAGTTGGTCGCCGCTACGTCAAAACCGCTTGTGGAGTGGCCTTATGCTACTGGGTGCGTTGGCGTTGACCGCCGCGGCCTTCTTGCGCTGGTACTCGTGAACCCGCAGGTAAGCACCGCCGTGAAGATTCTGATCGCCTGTCTGATCTGCCTGGCGGTGATCGCTATGGGGGTGGGGACGCTGCTGTTGCTGGGGCTGTAAGATTTCAGATAGTCGCCACGCTGCGCGCTCGCAGGACAGGCCCCCGCCTGAATCGATGAGCTTGAGTACACAGCGCTTGTCGCCGCTGGCTGGTGGTCCATGCGCAAAGTACGGTAACTAAGGCGCACAGTCGGGGCGCACAGCCGGGGCGTGCAGCTCAAGGCGCGAGCGCGCAGGCATAGCGCCGCGATTTCAAGCTTTCGCAACGCAGATCTGCACGTTCCACGCCGCGAACAGTTACCAAACTTTGCGCATGGACCACTGGCAAGACACCCGGCCTAGCCGCGCCCTCTCCGAACCCAGCCCTCGCCCCAATGCCCATGGACTGCGCATCTGCTGCGCGGTAGGCGATCAATTTGGCGTTAATCGCGTCAATGCAGCGTTTGCTGACAGACATGTGCGAATTCCACCCGACGGCAGCCAGGCAACGGGCATGAATGAGCAATGACGCTGGACCGGGGCGTAAAGGCCGACTATATCTTCAATACACAGTCCAGACCCTCGGCAGGAGGGACGCGATCATGACAGGTGCAGAGGACCCGAACGCCACGCCGAAGACGATGCCAGACGGGCCTGTCTTTACCGTCAAGGATTGCGCCCTGATCGCGATTGCCACGGGGCGCCGCGCCTCGACATTGACCGAACTGCGCGACAACCTTGAGCAGGTCAGCGCCGGTGGGATCCGTCTGCAGGTTATCGACCACCACACCAGATTCCGGGTAAGCACGCCGGAGGGAGCCTCGCTGCGGATACGCTATCTGCTGCACCAGCCAGAGCGGCTTTTGAATATGAGAACCAAGGCGCGAGAATTCGTGCGCGAGAATTTTCTGCTGACGCGCCAGTTGCGGGAATATCTAACCCTCATGCTGGCATTACGCAATGACGGCACGGGTCGCATCGAGTTGGCCTGATCTACCGCAACGGCCATCTACGCTATACCCGCCTTTTGGAATGGTCAGGGACGACTGCATGAAACGTCATCATCACATGCCCTTCGGCGCGGAGCCTCTGTCTGACGGGCACATCCGTTTTCGCCTGTGGGCGCCCACGGTACAGCATGTCGATGTCTGCCTTGAAAACCCTGCCGGTGACTGCGAGCTCGTGCCGCTGACGGTGGAACCCGGTGGATGGCATGGCGGTATTACCGCCCGCGCAACGGTTGGCAGCCGATATTGCTACCGGCTCGCGGACGGAATGTCCGTGCCAGATCCCGCCTCGCGTTGGCAACCCGATGATGTGCATTGCGCCAGCGAGGTGTTCGACCCACGAAGTTTCGAGTGGCAGGACGACGACTGGCGCGGCTGTCCCTGGGAAGAGGCCGTCATTTACGAGCTGCACGTAGGAAGTTTCACGCCGCAGGGAACCTTCACGGCCGTCCGTGACAGGCTTGCCTATCTGGCCGATCTGGGCATCACCGCCATCGAATTGATGCCGGTCGCCGACTTCCCGGGACGCCGCAACTGGGGGTATGACGCGACGCTGCCCTTCGCGCCCGACAGCCGCTATGGCCATCCCGACGAGCTCAAGGCGCTAGTGCAGGCGGCGCACGGTCAGCATCTGATGGTCTTTCTGGATGTGGTCTACAACCACTTCGGCCCAGAAGGCAATTACCTGCAGCGGTATGCCCCGGCCTTCTTTTCACAGCGCCACCACACCCCCTGGGGTGCGGCTCTCAACTTCGACGGTCCCGAGAGTCGCGTGGTGCGCGACTTCTTCATCCACAACGCCCTGTACTGGCTGGAGGAGTACCATTTCGACGGCTTGCGGCTCGATGCCGTGCATGAGATCCAAGACGACAGTCATCCGGATATACTCGACGAACTGGCGGCCGCGGTGGCGGCCGGGCCGGGTCGCCACCGGCATGTGCACCTGATATTGGAGAACGACGCCAACGCCGCCCGTTATCTCGACCGCGCCGGAGACGGCCGACCGCGCGCCTACGTCGCGCAATGGAATGACGACTTTCATCACGCCTGCCACGTTCTGCTCACCGACGAAACCCAAGGTTACTATCGCGACTACGCCGACGACCCGTTGAACCACCTCGCGCGCTGTCTATGCGAAGGCTTCAGCTACCAGGGTCAGGCGTCCGCATACCGTGAAGGTCAGCCCCGCGGTGAGCCGAGCGGGCAGCTCCCGCCAACGGCCTTCGTCGCATTCCTGCAGAACCACGACCAGATCGGCAACCGCGCCTTCGGCGAACGGCTGACCGCCCTCGCGCCGCCTGCGGCAATGCGCGCCGCCACAGCGCTGCTGTTGCTTGCGCCCGCGACGCCGTTACTGTTCATGGGTCAGGAATGGGGCACGCGGCGACCGTTTCCGTTCTTCTGCGATTTCGCAGCAGAGCTTGCCGTTGCTGTGACCGAGGGACGGCGGCAGGAGTTCGCCGCGTTTCCCGCGTTCCGCGATCCGAACGCACGCGCACGCATTCCCGATCCCATGGCCGAGGCGACCTACGCGTCGGCTGTGCTCGACTGGGCCGAACCGGAAACGCCAGAATGTCACGCCTGGTTGACGCTGCACCGCGACCTGTTGCGCCTGCGCCGAGATTGGATCGCACCCCGACTGCACCTGGTTGTGCAGGCCCGCTGGGGGCCGCTGGACGGGCGTGCGCTCAGTGTCGTTTGGCGATGGCAGAATGGCGAGCGTCTGACACTGCTCGCGAATCTCGCCGGCACAGACACGTCCGGGGCGCCGAGGCCTGAGGGCGATTGCCTGTATGCGACGCACCCATCGCTGGTCGTCGACAGCGTATCTCTGCCTGCCTGGGGGCTGGCCTGGTACCTGCACCAGCAGACCGGGAGGCCTGATGGCCGCACCGCACACGCCCGATGCATGCTACCGCCTGCAGCTCAACCGGGAGATTCATATCGACGAAGCGCGCTACTCTAGGTCTGACCAGCGGCCTTACAGTGACTGCGCCTCCTTGGCCAGATACTCGGCCACGCCCTCGGGGCTGGCCTTCATCCCCTTGGCGCCTTCCTTCCAACCGGCCGGGCAGACTTCGCCGTGCTGCTCGTGGAACTGTAGCGCATCGACGATGCGCAGCATCTCGTCGATGTCACGGCCCAGCGGCAAGTCGTTGACCACCTGATGACGCACCACACCCGTCTTGTCGATCAGGAAGGACCCGCGGAAGGCCACCGTGCCGTCCGGGGTCTCCACATCAAAGGCGCGGCAGATGTTGTGGGTCATGTCGGCGACCAAGGGATACCGGATCATGCCGATACCGCCCTTGTTTACCGGGGTGTTTCGCCAGGCGTTGTGGGTGAAGTGGGAGTCGATGGACACGCCGATGACCTCGACGTTGCGCTTGGTAAATTCCTCCAACCGGTGATCGAAGGCGATCAGCTCGGACGGGCACACGAAGGTGAAGTCCAGCGGATAAAAGAACACCACCGCATACTTGCCTTGGGTGGCGACCTTGAAGTTGAAGTTCTCGGTGAGCTCGCCGTTGCCCAGCACCGCCGGGGCGGTGAAATCCGGGGCCTCACGTCCTACCAGTACACCCATGTCTAATCTCCTCGAGTTGGTTTGTGATGACTCGCCTGTCGCGGTACAGGCGTGGATATAACAGAACTTTTCGGACCGCGATAGATTACACGATACATGACCCAGGCGTTTCGAGGTCGGGTAGGTCAATCTCTGATGTTTACCCGTTCAGTTCCACGGCCAGCTTCCGGGCTACGGCCAGGCGTTCCTTGGCGAGCTCGTAGTACTGGGGATGGCTGGCGTCCCGGAAGACCTTCGCGACCGCCTCGAAATCGCCGATGGCCAGACAACACAGGTCGGCGTCCCCTGCCTGCTCGGCCAGGGCACGACGTGCGTCTCCCAGATCGGCACAACCCACATACTTCATGGGTAATAAGCATGGCAACCGCCTAAACGGCCGAGTGGTGCTGCGTGAAGTTCGGTGACTAAGGCGCACAGCCGGAGCGGGCAGAGCCGGGCGCGAGCGCACAGGAATAGCACGGCCATTTCAAGGTTTACACAACGCAGCGCTGCGCGTTCCGGCGCAGCGAACTGCGACCGGACTTTGCGCGTGGACCCGATAGCATTGCGGATTTTCAATGCCCTGCGTGGCATACCCTGAAATCATTTTTAGGCCACTCTCTGCAATCCACCGAGGTCTCTGACCATGCGCGACTACGACAACATCCCGATTCTCGACTGGAGCGCCAAAAATACTGCGCTCATGGCGAAGGCCCAGGTTATGCACCAGGAGCCCGTGATTCTGAACATGCCGGCATCATTCGACGCCTCGCTCGATGGCGAGGCCTACGGCTGCAAAATCGACCGAGACAGCGGCAATCTGATCGATTGCAACGGCGGTGAGACATTGAAACACCTGGCAGAACAAAACCATCTACGCGATCTGTCAATCGTCGCTGAGGCCTGTATGCGCTCGAATTCACAGGTCGATATCGATGCAACCCTGCGGCGGCTGATCATCCACGACTGACGCAATATCTGGCGCGACAGCGGGTATCATTTACCCATACCCGCCACTGCACGTAGCCGATGCAGGTCAAATAGGCTGTGCCATACTTCTCCCATGTTCGTGGAGTGAGGCATTACGCCATGGTCGATACCTTCGCTGTCAATCTCGGAAAGCGCATCCACGCCCGGCTAGTCCAGGATCCGAGGGCCTATCCACCGGCAGTGCCGCTACGCGTCAGCGACCACGGCCCGCAGCTCGTCCTCGAGGGACAAGTCGGGGATATCGCCACCAAGCGCATCGCCTGCAACCTCGCCCGCGAACTCGCGGGCGACGGCTACAGCGTGGAAGATCGTCTGTTCATTGGATCGCAGGAGCTGGGTGATGATGCCTTGCGCGACAAGGCGGCCAGGATTCTGCTCGACGAGCCGGTGTTCCGCGATTGTGACATCCGTGCCGGCAGCTCGGGACGGGTCCAGCCGTTGCGCCGCAAGCAGACCGACACCGGAGATAAGATCGCACTCGAGGTCGCGGACGGCGTGATCGCGCTCACCGGGCAGGTCAACAGCCTCACCCACCGGCGTCTCGCGGAAGCCCTCCTGTGGTGGATTAACGGCTGCCGGCGTGTCGACAATCGCCTCACGGTCGCGCCCCCTGAGCAGGATACGGACGACGAACTCAGCGACGCCGCACGCATCATCCTCGAAAAAGACCCCCTGATCGATGCCATGCAGATCCGGATCGAGGTCCATTCCGGAACCGTTGTTCTCAACGGCCATCTGTCCAGCGAGGAGCTGAGCAGCATCGCCGCGCACGACGTCTGGTCCATCCCGGATGTCCGCGAGGTCGACAACCGTATTCACGTCGGCTACACCCCGTACTAGTCCGCGCCAACAGCCCCGTGGTCGTCGCGACGGATCGATGACGGGCCATCGATCGCTTCGGACAACAGTGAGAGGCACAGCCCCTGTATGAGACCTCCTCAGCACTGACTTTGTAGGCGACTATACTCATAAGCTCTAGCCCATACCGATGTCACACATTCATGATCTATCACCCATGAGCTATCGTAGCGCGAGGTTTAAACATGTCCTCACAACGCCAGCCCATACCTGCGCTGCAGTCCGAAAACGATGCCGCCTCGCCCGTCGAAATGATTACGCGGCGGGAGATCTTAGCTGCTGTGGGGGAAAACGCACCGCCGCCGTTGCAAGTCCTGCTCGGTCACGCACGTCCGGTGTACCATACCCCGCAAGACGTCCTGTACCATCAGGGCAGCGAGTGTCATACGGTATATTTCATTACCGGCGGGCTACTGAAACTGGTCACTCATCTGGCGAACGGCCGTGCCCGCATCGTGCGTCTGCACCGCCACGGCTCGGTGCTGGGTCTGAGCGGCCTTCGTTGCCCGCTCTACGAACACACCGCCGTGGCCGTCACACCCGTTACCGCGCTACGCCTGCCACTGAGTGCGGTAAATCACCTGCGCAGCGAAGAACCCTCGGCCTATGTCACGCTGATAGAATGCTGGCACGATCACCTGCGCGATGCCGACACCTGGATCACGCAATTCTCCACCGGTCCGATCCGGGGACGCGTAGCACGGCTGCTGGCCTACCTTTCCTACATCGCTCCCGATCCCGATGCCACGCAGGTACAGCTGCTGACCTGCGAGGAGATGGGCTGCATACTCGGTGTGACGGCCGAGAGCGTGAGCCGCATCATCGCCGAATTCAAACGCCAGCACATTCTCGACCACCGTGTCGGACAGCCCAACGAGACTTATACCGCGGACAGCGCGAGATTACATCTCATCGCGCAGGAATGAACGACGTACGGCCCGTACACGCTCCGGAATTGCGTATTCTCAATGACATCCACGTCACGCAATGTTCCTATGGTCACGAGACGCATGCAGACGGCCCTGCACGCACAAGCCTGTGCAGGCCAGGAGGATAGCCCCATGCAAATACGTGACATCATGACCCACAGCTTCATGTGCATCGAGCGACACGCCGCAATACGCAATGCCGCTGAACTGATGCGGAAGCTGGATGTAGGCATGCTTCCGGTCAAGGAAGATGGCGAAATCATCGGCGCCGTAACCGACCGCGACATCACCGTGCGCGCGACCGCGAAAGGCGCCGACCCGAATACCACGACCGTCGGCGACATCATGAGTAACGAGGTCTATACCTGCTACGAAGACAACGACGTCGAACAAGCCGCGCGCATTATGGGCGACCATCAGATTCACCGTCTTATGGTCACCAACAATATTGGCGAGTTCGTCGGTATGCTTGCGATAGCCGATCTGGCGCGGAATCCCAAGACCGAGCGTCTGACCGCTGGGATTCTAGAGGAAGTCACGCAGCCGCTGCATAACCTGAGCCATCGAGAACTGGCGCATTGACGAATCGCAATGATGAATAGCCACGCTCTCGGCTAGAGTACTACCCAGGTTGCATGCCAACCTCGGTGGCCACGACGGCACGGTTAAGGAGTCCCAATCGATAGCCACAACACACAGGAGATCTACCATGAAACAGCTCAAATCCACCACAGCTTGCATTATCACCCTCGGCATGCTCGCCGGCGCGCCGGTTCTCCAGGCTGCGGATCAATCAACCGACCGTAACATGGGAAGGCAGTCAACCGGCACGGACATGGAGAGGGGGAACTTCGAGTCCGGCGCGAAGCGGCAGTCGACCACCGGTGGTGCGCTAGATCTCACGACATCGTACCGCTCCGAGAAGATCATCGGCCTGGAGGTAAAGAACAGTTCCGGCGAGGACCTCGGCAGCATCAGCCAGATTATCCTCAGCGACACCGGCCAGGCCACCCATGTTGTGCTCTCGACGGGCGGTGTGCTCGGTATGGCCACGAAGGACTATATCGTCCCCTGGAGCAAAGTCCAGCTCAGACGTGTCGGCGACCATGCGCTAATCGACGTGCCGAAGGACAACCTTTCGTCCGAGTTCTCCGCCTTCGAAGTGGAAAACGAATCGTACAGGAAGGACACGGACGCGGATCGTTGATGGGGGCACTAAGACAGCCGGTATAAACCCCATCGTGACCTGATGCGACACGTCACTGTAAGTCATGGCGACGATTGCATCAGGCCACAATGGGTTCTCTCTCTGGGTATCAGGCCAGCTTGATCCAGAGCGTACACCAGCCCTGCGGACTAACCTGACCCTGCACGACTTTACAGGTGTTGTCCTTGTCAATGAAATTCGAACAGTTTCCGCATTGCTGATTGCCCTGTGGGTAGTCCTGATAGCGGGACTGCACCTGACTCATCTTACCCGCACCGATGTTCTCAGCGGCACCCGCGTCTGCCACCGTCATATCCGATGACGACCGCGAAGATGCATCGCCTGTGGTTAGCGTATCGGGTGGCTGAACTTCCTGACGCTCGCACCCAACAAATAGTATTGGCACAGCTGTGGCACACCCGGCGGTGAGCATGCCATGGAGAATACGGCGGCGTTGTTTATCGTGCTCATCCATTCGGCTTTACTCCTCTGTAAACTACCACGCCTCACTTCACCTCGAGGTTATTGTTCACGTTTTTGACACCGCCGACTGATCTGGCAATCTCACCGGCTCGGCGTTTCTCCTCACCGCTACCGACGAACCCGTTCATAGAAACCTCGCCTTTGAAGGTATCGACGTTGATGGTGAGGCCATCGGTAACCGGATCGTTGAGGAGCTCCGCCTTCACCTTGGCAGTGATTGCGCGGTCATCGATGAACTGGCCCGTGCTCGGCCTGCCCTCGGTGGCCGCACATCCGTTCAGTATTGGCGTGACGCTACCGAGCGATAGAATAACGGTGACCATAAACAGACTGTTCTTCATGACAATTCTCCCTACATGTTGAATTAATAGACGACCGATCGATCACCGATCTCTTTCTTACGCCGCTCGTATTCCTCACGCGTTAGGCGCCCGGACTCGTATTCTTTCTTGAGATCGTCCATCGCGCGTTTGTTGGAATACTCGTAGGCCGCACCACCGACAGCCGCGCCGGTGGCCATTTCACGCGTCGAACAACCGCTCATACCAGCCAGCACAACGACCGCCGCCAATGTAGCATTAGCTTCCCGTCTCATATAAACCTCCAATACATATATAAGTTTGGTATTGACAGATTAGCGACCCGCTTAGCGGCCGTCATTGAGGAAACGCAATGGCGGGGGTTTTCGCTCAGTATCAAGATGGATGTCTGTATAGAATAGTCATCATGTAATAGTTACAGAACCCAGGAATATATTACCGAGTCAGTGAATGAGAATGACGCGCCAACGCTTTCACGCGTTGTGGTTTCAACGCTCGCAGGCGCTGTCACCTCTGGCATGATGCTTGCTCCTGAGTGTCAGGTGCATCGTACGCACTGCGCATATCACGTAAATCATCAGATATTTCGATGAGTCTACTCGCCCGAGGAGAGCAATTATGGAATCTCAACACGAACATACAAGCAAGATCGTTGGCGGTGGAAGGCCCTACCAGGACAACACCGGCCCCGGACCGTACATCATGTCTGCCGAGTCTCTGGAAGGCGATGATGTCGTCAATACTGAAGGTGAAAAACTTGGCACTATCGAGTCGATCATGCTGGACATTCCCAACGGGCGGATCGCCTATTGCGTACTGTCGTTTGGCGGCGTGTTGGGCTTAGGCGAGAAACTGTTCGCCATACCCTGGGAGGCCTTCGTGCTCGACGCGGATGAGAAGCACTTCATCCTGAACGTGGATAAGGAAGCTCTCAAAGATGCGCCGGGATTCGACAAGGACCACTGGCCTGAAATGGCGGATGCGAGCTGGGCCAGCTATGTGCATTCCTATTACAACTTTCCACCGTACTGGGAATGACCTCGGAGTGAGTATGAATCGCGCAACCTAAGGCACATTCTGGCGGCAGGTGTCTTTAGCCAGACGGTTACGCAACATCGTGGTGGTGGCCACACCTATCGGCCATCCTGCTCCACTGAGGTATGGCTCATAGAGCCTGGCCATGGCGGCGCGCAATGAGAATATTCAATGTGCGCCGCCATGGCCTGCACTACAGTAATAATGCTTTGCTTTATACAGATGTTCTCGCGTCTTTACGTGGAGGACTAGCGCATGGTTACTGAACACTATCTACACAAGATAGCGGCTATCTACCCCGACGAATACGCTGCGGACACTGCGCGCGCCACCTTGGAGGCGGCCGAGCTCAGTGATGCCAGAGTGGTCCAGCTGCATGCTGACAGTCCGCATAGCGCGCGCAATCGAAGCCGAACAGCTCGCAACCCGTAACCGGCTCATCCAGGACATCCTGGTCGGCACGGGCGTCGGTACAGTGGTTGGGGCCGCTGGTGCCGTGGCCATTGCAGTGATCCTGCCCAGCTTGTTCATTAGCGTCCCAGTTATCGGGCCACTGATGGTTACCGGTTACGGTTCGAGCCTGGGCATGACCGCCGGTGGAATCAAGGCGCTGAAGATCAAGTGGGGTCTGCTAGCAGGTGACTCCAAGTGAGTATGCCCTGGAGTATAACAAGCATTCTATGCCATTGATCTTCCTGAGGGGCGGGCATGACGGTTTATTCAATGGTCCCTTAACGGGCTACTGGCGGTATACCCATATATCTATTGCATGATGGCTTCAATCCCTGGACGTCCCTTCGGCGATCGCATCCTCCGCTTCTTCCTCGTCGCCGGCATCAGCTTCTGGCTCTTCCTGCTGCACGACAGCGCCGGGATCAAAGTCGAGGACCACGAGCATGGGAAAATGATCAGAGCCGATGGCAGCGAGTCGGCGCAGCTCGACGAAGCGAAAGTGCCTGGATGCGAAAACGTGATCCAGCGGATAGCGCATGACGGGATGCCTGGCGTCGAACGAGTTGAAGAAACCTCGGCCGATCCGCGGATCAAGCAATCCTCCGACCCGTTGAAAAAGACGCGTGCTGTGCGACCAGGCAACGTCGTTGAAATCGCCGCCGACAATGATCGGTTCATCTCCGCATTCTGCAACCTCTTTCGCCACCAGCAGCAGCTCGGCATCGCGCAGATCGGAATCCTCGCGCTCGCCGACTTCGGCATTACCGACATCATCTTCCGCATCACCTGCGTCGACGCCTCCGCTTGTGCCGGACGTCTCTGGCTCCTGATGCTTGAGACCCGGCGGTCGGGGATGCACGCCATACAAGGTCACGACCTGCCCAGACCGCAATCGAACCTTTACACGTAACGAGGGAATATTCGGATCGACCAGAAAGCGAACCTCTTTATCGAGCAGTTCGAACCGGGAATAAAGAAGCTTCCCATAGTGATTCTCCTGCGGCTTGAACATGGTGTACGGGTAGGTGGCCTCGAGGCCATCGAGCTGCTCCAGCCACCAGTGCGTCGGCTCGCTCAGCAGAATGACATCGGGATCGGTTTCGCGGATGAGATTGCGCAGTGCTCCCACTTCGCGGTTTTCGTCGAGCACGTTGTAGATCAAGATCGACAGGCGGTTGTTATCATCCTCCGCCAGGCTTGGCTGCATCTCTTTTGGATACAGTGGCGTGTAGGGAACGATGAAAAATAGCTGTAGAACCAGTGCCAGGCCCATCGCTCCAGCCAGTGTGTAGTCTGATGGCCGCAGCCCGACCTGGAGGTAAAGCCAGGTGTAGCCCGCCAGCGTCACCAAAATCAGCACGGCAATTTGCATGCGGGGAAAGTCGAAGATGCGGACCCACCATGCACGGGCAGGATGCAGCGGGAGGAGACTTCCGAACACTAGGGCGAGCGAACAGGCGCCTAGAATGAGGCGGAAAACAATTTCCATGGCGCTGCCTTGGACACTGGACATAGGGTGGGCTTGCGGATGCAGGCCCTGAATCGTACGACGCGCTAGTGCTTCAAGATCACGTAGAGAGCATGGATGATACCCGGGATAAAGCCGAGCAAGGTAAGCAGTATGTTCAACCAGAAATGCCCCTTCAGCCCGACCTCGAGAAACACACCGATCGGTGGCAGAAGTATGGCAAAAATAATCTTGATTGGGTCTGTGGCGGTAACAGGCATGATGGATCCTCTGAATACCTTATTGGAGCAGTTTGCGTGCGCTGGAACACCATGTATGTACGCCACCACACACTGCACGTATCACAAGCGGCTTACTCCGAGCCGCATAGCGAATGAACCGGTATGCTGAAGTACGCATGCCGGGGACAGCAGGCTCAGCGGCTCGTAACTAACGCGTGTCATCCCGTCACGTGATTTCCAAAATGTCTTCTTATGTTAGTCAACGTACGGACACGGTATTTGTAATGGAGATAGTGTGCATCTCAATTATTCTATCTGACTCACCACGGAGGGATCATCATGAATAAACCTATTATAGCCGCTGCGTGTTTAGCGTTTGCCCCATTCATCGCGCAGGCGGAATACCCAACAGCGACTGATACATCCGCGGCAACGGAACGGTCTGCGCCAGATAACACCAACATTAATAAACGTGACGTTAATGACCAGACATTGACGCCTTTTGACCAATCCAACTCAGAGGCGGACATCAACATTACCCAGACAATTCGCAAGTCCATTATGAGCGAAGACCTCTCGATGAACGCCAAGAACATCAAGATAATCACTCAGAACGGTGACGTTACGTTGCGAGGGCCAGTCGACAGCAGCGCGGAAAGTGTGAAAATCGCCGAATTGGCGAAAGCAACACCGGGACTTAAAACGCTGAACAACCAACTTGAAGTTAAATGAATATTTCACAGATTTTTTAGGAGGCTACCATGTCAAAAGCTGTTATAGGTATCGTCAACACCGTAGGCCACGCAGAAGCAATTGTTGAGAGCCTCAAAAGCTCGGGCATATTGACCACCGATATTTCGGTCCTGATGCCTGACCTTGGCGGAAATCGAGACTTTTCCCATGAGCACAACACCAAAGCGCCCGAAGGCGCCACGATTGGTGGCAGTGCCGGTGGCATAGCTGGCGGAGCGTTGGGTTTACTCGCGGGAATTGGCGCATTGGCAATTCCAGGCGTGGGTCCATTTATCGCAGCCGGCCCAATCATGGCAGCCTTGAGTGGCGCCGCCGTTGGCGCAACCATCGGCGGCGTTGCAGGTGCCTTGGTGGGCATGGGTATGCCTGAGTACGAAGCCAAACAGTATGAAGACAAACTTAAGAATGGGAATATTCTAATTTCTGTCCATACAAACGATAGTGACGAGGCCGACCGCATCAAAGAGATCATGGAAGATGCAGACGCTGAAGATGTTTCTATCACAAGTGAAGCGGGTGTCAGTAAATCGGAAAGGTCAGACCGCCCGAGCCAAAGGCTGTAGTCACAAGCAAGCCCACCCGAGAACACATGACTGCAGCAATGCAGTTGTGTGTTTTCACCCTTTGTAAATAATGTGGCGTTTGGTTTTCCTGACTAGCGCCCCCGAATCCCTCCGTAAGCCAAATTTGTCGGCACCCCCCCCACGACTGCGAGACTGACGCAGAGGGGCTTGGCAGGAGATCGAACAATGAACGAAACCTCCAGGAAAACGGCGGACGGCGAAGACCGGGACTTGATCTACAAGAAATACGTGCGGCTGTCCGAGTGCTGCATCGGCTACATCAAAGATTCCCTCTCGGATATCAATCTGTTAGGCGCCATCGGCGCGGTACTGGCCTGGGATCCCGTGGCGCGCATGCGCCATTTCGAAACCCGGCTCAATGCCCACTATCCCGGCGCCGAACCGCTGTTTGCGCTGGCGCTGAAAAGGCCGGACTGGCAACGGCAGGTGCACGACCGCATCGCCATCCCTACCTTCCTTATTTTCTACACCATCCTGATCCTTGTTCCCCACGACACTGATGGTGTTGCAAGGCTTCGGGCTCTGGTCCGCCTTCTATGCCGGACTCGCGGTGCTGCTGGCGCTGGGCCACCTGGCCAGTGTCCTGTGCCTGGTGCGGTGCCTGGAGCGGGATCGGCGCAGTGCTCCGGAGACGTAGCCGTGCCGCTATGCTTCTTCATCGGGAAGCAGTAGCAATCTCTCGCTTCTCCAGACCCGAACCACATTTACCGATGCTGCATTTCGCAGGTAAACCACGCGAAACGGTGGAAGGATAATTTCCCAGATGTGGTCTTGATCAAACTCGGGCACCTTTCTACCTGAGTCAGGGTGATCACGCAGCATTTGCACCTTTTCCAATATGGCATTTACAAATTTCTGGCCAATGTCCGGCACGCCCTGCCCCAGGTAATAGGTTTTAATCTCCTGTAGGACTCTCAGGGCAGAGCGAGCAATAATTATCTTCACTTACTCTGCGCCAAGTATTTTCTTCGCCTCAGCCAGCGTGACGGTATCGCCTTCGCGAATGTCCGCCAACCCTTGGGCCACAGCCTTGATGAACCGCAGCTCTTCGGCTGTTTTCTCGTAATCATCCAGGCCTTGCACGACAGCAACCCCTCTGCCTCTGC
>JBHEOS010000002.1:0-86103 GCA_046260695.1 Gammaproteobacteria bacterium | reverse complement strand
ACGAGATCGAGGTCAGCAAGCTGATCGGCGCCACCGACGCCTTCATCCGCCGGCCGTTCCTGTATGCCGGCCTGTGGTACGGGCTGTTCGGCGCGGGACTCGCCGGGGCACTGGTCAGCCTGGGCTTCTGGCTGGTGGACGCGCCGGTGCGCCGCCTGGCTGGGCTCTACGACAGCGGCTTCCTGTTGTCGAGCCTGTCCCTGGGCAACGCCGGCCAGCTGTTGCTGGCCGGCATCGCGCTGGGCCTGGCCGGTTCCTGGATCGCCGTCGGCCGCCACCTGGGAGACATCGAGCCGCGTTGACCCGGCGCCCACGCCGCCTGCTCAATCAATCCCGCCCCGCGCCGCTATGGGGATACCGCCCGGGCGGCTACCTCGGGCACAGGCCGGCCAGGCACTAACATGATTCCACGCTTAACCCGCATCCTGGTGGTGGACGGCTCAGAGGTCGCCCGGACCGTGATCACCCGCATCGTCGAACAGGAACTGCCGCATACCCGGGTCACCCACTGCGGGAGCGGCCGCGAGGCCCTCGCCTGCATGCAGGGCGACCGCTTCGATCTGATCACCACCGCGCTGATGCTGCCGGACCGGGACGGCCTGGATTTCTGCCGGCTGGTCCGGACCGACCGCTTCCACCACTACACGCCGGTGATCGTGGTGTCCGGGGATGCCGATGAGCGCCTGCTGCGCGAGGGTTTCGCCGCCGGGGTCACGGACTATTTCGACAAATCCCTGGGCTATCTGGCCTTCACCAGCTTCCTGCGGGATTTCACCCGGCGTAACGCCGGTCTGGTCGGGCGCATTCTGTACGTCGAGGACAGCACCACCGAGGCCATGCACACCACCCGGCTGATGGAACGCCACGGCCTCCAGATCATCCACACCACCTCGGCCGAGCAGGCGCTCGACCTGCTGCTGGAATCCCTGCTGGGCACGGACGACGCCCACAGCGGGGTGGATATCGTGGTCACGGATTTCTACCTGAAGGGGCGCCTGACCGGCGGCGACCTGCTGCACGCCATCCGCGCCAAGCTGCGCCTGTCGCAACAGGAGATGCCGGTGCTGGTGATCACCTCGGCGGAGGCCGGCGACGCCCGCCAGGCCGAGGTGTTTCATGCCGGGGCCAACGATTTCGTCGGCAAGCCGATCGTCGAGGAGGTGCTGCTGGCGCGCATCCGGTCCTTGCTGCTGATCAAGCAGCAGTTCAACGCGCTCAAGCTCCAGACCGAGGAGATGCGCCAGCTGTCCATCACCGACAGCCTCACCGGCGCGCGCAACAAGCGCTATCTGCTCGACCATGGGGAGCAGTTTCTGGCCGACCGGCGCAACCAGCCCGTCTCGGTGATGTTGCTGGATATCGATCACTTCAAGTGCCTGAACGACAACCACGGCCACCTCGCCGGTGACCGCGTGCTGGAGGCGCTGGGCGCGCACCTGATGAGCAGCCTGCGCGAGGACACCCTGGTGGTCCGCTTCGGTGGCGAGGAATTCGCGATCCTCCTGCCCCGCTGCGCCGTGCAGGATGCCCAAAACCGTGCCGAGGCACTGCGTGCCCAGATCGAGTCCCAGCACCCCTCGGGACATTCGATCACCGTCAGCATCGGACTGGCCTCGACCAGCACCCAGCCCGTGGTGGACCTGACCCAGCTGCTGACCCTGGCCGACCGGGCGCTCTACACCGCCAAGGCCCAGGGTCGCAACCGCGTGTGCGCCTGACTACCCCCCCCGCTGACGGCTGACGCCGCGGCGCCGTTGGAACTTCGCCTGAAATTGGCACTCGATAGGACTGAGTGCTAACATTCTTTGGGCCTTCACGCCACGTTTCAAACGAGAGGGATACAGGATGAATTCCACATTGACACGCCCCTACCCCGAGCCGGCCCTGGCCCTGACCAGCGGCGACCTGAACGGGTATATCCAGGCCGTCAACACCATCCCGGTACTGAGCGCCCAGGATGAGCGCGAGCTCGCGGTCCGCCTGCAACGCGACAATGACCTGGACGCGGCCCGCCACCTGGTACTGGCCCATTTGCGCTTCGTGGTGCACATCGCCCGGGGCTACAACGGCTATGGCCTGCCGCTCGGCGACCTGATCCAGGAAGGCAATATCGGTCTGATGAAGGCGGTCAGGCGCTTCAACCCGGACGTCGGCGTGCGCCTGGTGTCCTTCGCAGTGCACTGGATCCGCGCCGAGATCCACGAATTCGTCCTGCGCAACTGGCGCATTGTGAAGGTCGCCACCACCAAGTCTCAGCGCAAGCTGTTCTTCAACCTGCGCAGTGCCAAGAAGCGCCTGGGCTGGATGAACCACGAGGAGGTGGCCGCCGTGGCCCGGGATCTGGGCGTAAAGCCCGAGACCGTGCTGGAGATGGAGTCGCGTATGAGCGGTCAGGACGTTGCCTTCGATGCCGCAGGCGACGACGACGAGGACGCGCGGCGACCGCTGGCCCCTGCCACCTATCTGCAGGATGTGCGCAGCGACCCCGCCCCGGCATTGGAATCCGCCGACCTGGCAGCGCACAACCTGGAGGCCCTGCACGACGCCCTGGGACAACTGGATGCACGCAGCCGCGCCATCCTGGAGGCCCGTTGGCTGAGCGACGCAAAGGCCACGCTGCAAGAACTCGCGGAACGCTACCAGGTCTCGGCGGAACGCATCCGCCAGATCGAGAGCGCCGCCCTGCGCAAGCTCAAGACCGCCCTGGAAGTCTAAGCCGGCAAGGTACCCCTTAGTACCGGCCTGCGCCGGTCAGCCAGAGACCCGTCGGACCCGGGACCCGTCGGACTCAGCACCCCTCGACTGCGCCGCCGAATGCCCACGCCGGCTTACGGCGCGTCATCCTGCTTCGACCCGTCGGCGTCAGGCGCCGCCCTGCCGGACCGGGGAATCCGTGGATCATCATCGTCCATCAGGATCCGATGGGCCGGCCCCTCGAGGTCTTCATACTGCCCGCTCTTGACCGCCCACATGAACACGCCGACCGCCACGACCATGATGACGACCGCCAGGGGGATCAAGAGATACAGGATGTCCATAGCTACAGCATCATGGGGCGATGGGCCTGACCACCGGCAACCGGGGCACGCCACCGCCAAGCGCCAGGGCGCCGCAACGGTCGATCAAGCCAGCCGGGCGGCCAGGGCGGGGATGTAGTGATCGACCAGCAGCAGGGCGAAGATGCCCATCAGATAGGCGATCGAGTAGCTGAAGGTCGGCATGGCCGCCGCATCATTGCGCATCAGGCGCAGGGCGTGCCACAGGAAGCCCAATCCCAGCAGAACCGCACCGATCAGGTATACCGGACCGCTCATATGCGTGGCATAGGGCAGCACGCTCACGGCCAGCAACAGCACCGTATACAGCAACACCTGTAGCCGGGTGAACTCGACGCCGTGGGTGACCGGCAGCATGGGGATGTCCACGGCGGCATACTCGCTGCGGCGGTGGATCGCCAAGGCCCAGAAGTGCGGGGGCGTCCACACGAAGATGATCAGGAACAGCAGCAGCGCGTGGGGATCGACCTGTCCGGTCACGGCCGTCCAGCCCAGCACCGGCGGCGCGGCACCGGCGGCGCCACCGATGACGATATTCTGCGGCGTGGCGCGCTTGAGATACATGGTATAGATCACCGCATACCCGATCAGCGACAGGAAGGTCAGCACGGCGGTCAGGGTGTTCACAAACACCACCAGCACCAGCATCGCCAGCGCACCCAAGCTGAGCGCGAACCACAGGCCATTCAGGGGGTCCATATGGCCGGTCGGCAACGGCCGCTTGCAGGTGCGCGCCATGCGCGCATCGACGCTGCGGTCCACCAGATGATTGATCGCGGCGGCCGAGGCCGCCGCCAAGCCGATACCCAGGGTACCGAAGACCAGCGCATCCAGCGGCACCATGCCGGGCGTCGCCATGAACATGCCGACGACGGCGGTAAAGACGATCAGCGCAACGACCTTGAGCTTGCACAGGCCCAAATAGTCGCGCCAGGTCGCCCCTTCAGTTTGTGCCGCCGTAATCACGTCGAGATGCTCCACCCTGAATAGCCGGCGTTATTGTAATGCGGAACGGGCCGGAATAATCCCGATGTGATTCGTTGGATATAAGACCATACCCGATAAGCCTCCGCCTCACCCCACATAGGAGATACGCAGCAGACGCTCCAGATCCTTGATCAGGCCACGCGGTTCTGCGTCCGGCGCGTATTCCATCATCAGATTGCCCAAGGGATCGACCAGATAGATCCGCCCCGGTGCCGGGAACCGGTCGGCACCTCCCGCACGGTTGGGGTGGGCAATATGCAGCCCCGGGTAATGGGTCTGGACCTCCCCCACCCACGGCGGGGTCTGCACCGCGTCCAACAACAGCAGTCGCCGTACCCGGTCGATGTTCTTGCCCTGGGCCAGGCGCACCTGACGCAAGACGTACAGCACCTGATGGCAGACAGCGTCACACTCGCCGGCCAGCCGATACACCAGGGTCCATTCGCCGCGGAACAAGTCCGGTTCCAGGGCGGCGCCCGCGGCGTCGACGAGGTCGACCGTATCGACCGGACGCACAGGCTGTACAAGCGTGCCGTGATTGACCGTCGCACCGGGTACCCACTCGCCGCCGAAGTTCAGGAGCCAGGCGACACCCAGCGGCAGGGCAAAGAACGCAAATATCACGATCAGGGTCAGACGGCCCCGGTTCACCGCACGCGTATCGCTCGCCATAGCCCCCCCCTTATCCAACCCGGACAGCACCGGGATCAATCGTCCTGGTCCAGCTTCCGCAGATTGACCCAGACATACAGAATCAACAACACCGCCGCCAACGCAAACCACTGCACGGCATACCCCAGATGTTTCTCCGGCCCGATCACGATCGGGTTCCAGTCCCGCACGAAACCGCCGGGTTGATCCTCGGCCAGCAGCAGGACCACCGGCAGCAGCCGCACGCCCAGCTGGTCGGCTTGCAGTTCGAGGCGTATCCGCTGCAACACCTTGGGCCAGCCCGGGTCACGGTCTTCGCCCTCTCCTAAGACGAACACCTTATCCGACGGGATATCGATCAGGCCCTCGATGCGCAAGCGCTCCCCCGGGGGGACCGGCAGGGCCGGCAGATCGCTACGGGTCGCGCCCTGCGGGACCCAACCGCGATTGACCAGGACGGCGTAGTCCGCGTGGGCCAGTCGCACCGGCGTCAAGACCTGATAGCCGGGCCGGCCCTGATAGACGCGGTTATCGAGCAGGAATTGCCGCCCCGCGAGGTACTCTCCCAGCACCTCCGCGCGCCGGTAACGCCAATCCGCAGCGGGCGCGAAGTCGGCAGTCAGCTGCAACGGCGCGTCGGCCGGGCGCTCTGCGTAGGCCGCCAGCAAGGCGCGTTTCTGGGCCGCCCGGTCCAACTGCCAGAACCCCAACGACAGCAGCAGGGTGAGCAGGCAGACGGTGGCCAGGCTGGGCCACAAACCGGCGCGGAACACATGTCTGCCCATACGCAGCACCGATTAGCCGCCCCCTGTACGCCTGGTTATACTGAGCGCCCCGCCATCACCCGCCAGGCCGCCATGCTCATAAACATATTCATCGTGTTGGTTCTGCTCGCCATCCTCGGCAGCCTCGCCAGCGGACTGATCTTTCTGGTCAGGGACAACGGCCAGTCGGACCGCACCGTCAAGGCACTGACCGTGCGCATCGGCCTGTCGGTGCTCCTGTTCTTGATACTGATGCTGGGCATCTACACCGGCGTGATCAAACCGCACGGCATCTACCCGAATGCGCCCGCCAGCCAGGGGCAAGTCGCCCCGCCGACCGGTAGCGATTGACGACAAAGGCGCTGCATAGCAGCGCCTTTGTCGATTCACCGCGGAATCCTAGGAGCCTGTCGGACTTGGGCGATCGTAGCGAGCAAGGTGGGTGAGTGAGGCCATTTCCCCGATCGTTTGAGGAGAATAGCCGTCGCTATTTGACGAAAAGGATCGGGAAAATGGGCCGCTCTCCCACCGGCGCAGTAGATCAGTCCCAAGTCCGACAGGCTCCTAGACCAGATAAACGAAGATAAACAGACCCAGCCAGACCACGTCCACGAAGTGCCAATACCAGGCAACCGCCTCGAATCCGAAGTGCTGCTCGGCCGTGAAGTGACCCTTCATGCAGCGCAGCGTGATCACGCTCAACATGATAACGCCCAGGGTCACATGAAAGCCGTGAAAGCCGGTGAGCATGAAGAACGTCGAACCGTAAATCCCCGATGCCAGCGTCAGGTTGTGATGTTCGCTGTAGGCCTCCACGTACTCATAAATCTGGAAACCCAGAAAGGTGATGCCCAGCGCGACGGTCGCCAGCATCCATTTCACCAGCGCACCGCGATCGCCTTTCTTCAGCGCCCAGTGCGCGAAGGTAATGGTCACGCCGCTGGACAGCAGCAGGAGCGTATTCAGCGCCGGGATCTTCCACGGGTCCAGAATACTGAACTCTCCGCCCAGGGCCTTCGGACCGTTGGTCGGCCAGGCGGCCTCGAAGCCCGGCCAGAGCAGTTCGTTAGTGGTCCCCTCGGCACCCGCGCCCGCCAGCCACGGGATCGAATACATACGCGCATAGAACAGCGCGCCGAAGAAGGCGGCGAAGAACATCACCTCCGAGAAGATGAACCAACTCATACCCCAGCGGAAGGACTTGTCGACCTGACTGTTGTACATATGCGCTTCGCTCTCGCGAATCACCGTACCGAACCAGCCATACATCATGAAGACCAGTATGGCCAGACCGGCGAGCATCAGGGTCATGCCCAAGCCGGCGCCGTTGAGATACGAGGCGAAACCAACCATCGTAGTGGTCAGACCCACGGAACCCACCAACGGCCAATGACTGCCGTGGGGGACATAATAGCCACCATGCGCTTCACTCATACCTCAGCCCTCTCTCCAGTTTTCCCAATTGTTGTGTTGCATTCTGCCTATCGAGACTCAGTAGCCGGCCTGCGCCGCGCTGCTCAATATTTCGAGTTTATTCTGTGCCGGTGCCGCCTTGCCCGAGTCGAAGAAGGTATACGACAAGGTCACCACCTGGTATTTATTTGGAAGCTCCGGCGCCACTACGAACTGGACCGGCATCCACCGGCCTTCGCCGCCCTCGAAACGCTGCTCCGTGAAACAGAAGCACTCCGTTTTCTGGAAGTGCCGCGCGGCCGAGCCCGGCGTCACGCTGGGCACCGCGTGCCCGACCATCGCATCACCGGTGCGATTGCGCGCGAAGTAGCGCGTCGAATACACCTGCCCCGGATGCACCTGCATGCGCGCCACCTCGGGGTGGAACTCCCAAGGCAGGTTCTGGTTGATGTTGGCGATGAACTCGACCGTCACCAAGCGATCCGTATCGACAGAGAACGCCACATCCGCCGCCGGTCCGGATGCGGTCCGGCCGTTCAGCCCGGTCCATTCGCAGAACACATCGTAGAGCGGCACCAGGGCGAAGCCAAAGCCGAACATGCCCAACGCGACCAGCCACAGCCGGCGCACCCCCCTACCGACGGCGGCATCGCTCCGGTGACTCATCGCACACCTCCGACGGTCGACCAGACGAAGATCCCGAGTATGCCCAACGCGACCGCGAACAGGATCAGGGCCAGCCGTACGTTGCTGCGCTTACGCTCGGTGTCCTGATCCATCCTGCCTCCGGAAATGCTCTGGCGCGGGAAACCCGCGCCAGACACTCGCCATTTATTTCACTTCAGGCGCGGTGGTGAAGCTGTGATACGGCGGCGGCGACGGCAGCGTCCATTCCAGACCTTCCGCACCTTCCCAGACCCGATCCGTCGCCTTGACACCGCCGCGGATCGTCGAGATGACGATATAGGCAAACAGCAACTGTGTCAGGCCGAAGGCGAAACCGCCCAGCGAGGAGATCATGTTGAACTCCGCGAACTGGATCGAGTAGTCCGGAATACGCCGCGGCATGCCGGCCAGGCCCAGGAAGTGCTGCGGGAAGAACAACACGTTCACGAAGATCGTCGACAGCCAGAAATGCCACTTGCCCAACGTTTCGCTGTACATGTTGCCGGTCCACTTTGGCAGCCAGTAGTAAGCGGCGGCCATGATCGCGAAGATCGCACCGGTTACCAGCACATAGTGGAAGTGCGCCACCACGAAATAGGTATCGTGGTACTGGAAATCCACCGGGGTGATGGCGAGCATCAGGCCGGAGAAGCCGCCGATGGTGAACATGACCACGAAACCCAGTGCGAACAGCATCGGGGTTTCGAAGGTCATCGAACCCTTCCACATGGTCGACACCCAGTTGAACACCTTCACGCCAGTAGGTACCGCGATCAGCATGGTGGCGTACATGAAGAACAGCTCACCGGCCAGCGGCATGCCGACAGTGAACATGTGGTGCGCCCAGACGATGAACGACAGGAAGGCGATCGACGCGGTCGCATACACCATCGAGCTGTAACCGAACAGCGGCTTGCGCGCGAAGGTCGGGATGATCTGCGACACGATGCCGAACGCCGGCAGGATCATGATGTACACCTCGGGATGCCCGAAGAACCAGAAGATGTGCTGGAACATCACCGGGTCACCGCCGCCCGCGGCCGCGAAGAAGCTGGTATCAAAGAACTTGTCGGTCAGCAGCATGGTCACTGCGCCCGCCAGCACCGGCATCACCGCGATCAGCAGGTAGGCCGTGATCAGCCAGGTCCAGACGAACAGCGGCATCTTCATCAGCGTCATGCCCGGCGCACGCATGTTCAGGATGGTGACCACCACATTGATCGCGCCCATGATGGAGGAGATACCCATCATATGGATGGCGAAGATCAGGAATGGAAAGGCATCGCCGGTCTGCAGCACCAGCGGCGGATAGAGGGTCCAACCGCCGGCCGGCCCGCCGCCATCCATGAACAGCGTGGACAGCAGAAGGGTGAAGGCGAACGGCAGGATCCAGAACGACCAGTTGTTCATGCGCGGCAGCGCCATGTCCGGCGCCCCGACCATCATCGGGATGAGCCAGTTGGCCAAACCCACGAAGGCCGGCATGACCGCGCCGAAGATCATGATCAGCGCATGCATGGTGGTCATGGAATTGAAGAACATCGGGTCGACGAACTGCAGACCCGGCTGGAACAGTTCGGCGCGGATGATCATCGCCATCGCGCCGCCGACGAAGAACATCAGCAGCGAGAACAGCAGATACAGCGTCCCGATGTCCTTGTGGTTGGTCGTGAACATCCAGCGGGACAGGCCCTTGGCCGGCCCGTGGTCATGCGCATCGTGTGCAGCTGCGGTACTCATTTGCATTCTCCTCCTCGGAATCCGTTAGCGGGCAGCCTTGACGTCGGCCGGCTGGACGATGTCACCGGTGCTGTTACCCCAGGCGTTGCGCTCGTAGGTGATCACGGCCGCCAGATCGGCGTCGTTGAGCTGGCCGGCGAAGGCCGCCATGGCCGTACCGCCCTTACCGTGCAGCACGATGTCGATGTGCCCAGCCACCGGCCCGGTGGTGATCACCCCGCCCTTCAGGGCAGGGAAGGCGCCCGGCATACCCTCGCCGTTGGCATGATGGCAGGCGGCACAATTGCTGGCATAGACCTTTTCGCCCCGGCTCATCAGCTCGTCGCGGGAAAACTCCCGAGCTGAATCGGCCGCTGCCGCGCTGGCGGACTGCTTCTGCGCGGCCACCCAATTTTCGTAATCGGCCTGCTCCTTGGCCACCACCACGATGGGCATGAAGCCATGGTCCTTGCCACACAGCTCGGCGCACTGGCCACGGTAGGTGCCGGGACGGTCGATGTTGAACCACATTTCATTGACGAAACCGGGGATGGCGTCTTTCTTCATGCCCAATTCCGGCACCCACCAGGCATGGAGTACGTCGTTCGCTGTGATCAATAGACGCACCTTCTTGCCGACCGGCACGACGACCGGATTGTCCACTTCGAGCAGATAGGCGGGATTTTTCTCGGCCTTGTTGAAGATTTCTTCCTTCGGCGTCGACAGTGTGCTGAAGAAGCTCACATCTTCGCCAAGATACTCATACTGCCACTTCCACTGATAGCCCGTGACCTTGATGCTGATGTCGGAATTGCTGGTGTCCTCCATCGCGATCAGCGCCTTGGTGGCGGGGATCGCCATGCCGATCAGGATCAGGAAGGGCACGATGGTCCAGGCGATCTCGACGGCCGTGCTTTCATGGAATTGGGCGGCGACGGCACCCTTGCTCTTGCGATGGTAGATAATGGAGTAGAACATCGCGCCGAACACCACCACGCCAATCACCACGCAGATCCACAGGATCAGCATGTGCAAGCTGTAGGCGCTCTGTGCGATCGATGTCACGCCAGGGGTCAGATTCAGGCCGTATTCGGCGGCGGCAAACCCTGCAGCCGACATGAGGCCCGCACCCACCAGCGCCTGTCGCACCCTCAGTTTGGTTGTTGCAGACATGCCCTTCTCTCTCCTTTAGGTCGAATTTCGAATTTCGAGTTTTGCGTTGTCGATTCGTCGTGCCGGGTACCGCGCCGACGCGGCTAGGCGGTCACCAGCGGCGTGGGCGCCAGAGGGATCCAGCGCTGCAGATGGTCGGCGAGCCGGTTACGTTCGGCCTCGTTGAGGCAGCCACCGACCTCCACCGCGTGCCCATGGCAGCGGATCAGCAAGCGTGAGGGATAACCCCGGCGCAACGGACGCGCAAGTTCAATGCGGGCCCAGCCGCGCTGAAACGCCAGCGTCTGCTCCGGCTGGCGGCGCCCCTTCTGCACCGCGATCACCTCGCCGCGCAGGGAGATCACCTCGCGCGCGCAGCCCCGCAGTGCGCCGACATACAGACCGGCCGCCAGAGCCGCGAACTCCAGGCCGGCAAAGGGCAAAATCATCCAGAAACCCTGCAGGTAAAACCCCAAGGCGATCACCAAGGAAACCAGGGAAATGCTACCGAATACGACCAGTGTCCCGCGCCACGACAGCGAGCAATTCGGCCGTATTACTACGCAACAATCCGCCGTTCCGGCGTCATGTTCTGCTGCTACCACTGTGCCCTCTTGGATTGCAGCCGTTGATATATATCGTTTTGGCGGTTTTGAATGGACGGGCATGCTAACTGATGCCTCTATGGCGTGCAAGCAAATGTCAATGCGGCGCCATAAGCCCTCGCTATATAAAGTCCTATTGCAAATCGTATAGCCCGCCGGTGCGCCCAGCGGGGTGGCGGCGCCCGGACCCGGTTCTTAGCCGGGCCGGCGGAACGCCCATGCTGCGGGGTCGGGCGGGTGCGCGTGCCAGGGCAACGACAGCAATAGGGGCAGCCCCAACCGGGTCTCCAGGGCGTCCAGGTTCCCATTCAGCCAGGGCAGCGCCGGCTCGATCTGGTTCGCGACCCAGCCGGCGATCGGCACGGCGCGCCGGCGCATCGACTCCACGGTCAGCAGGGCGTGGTTGAGACAGCCCAGGCGCAGCCCGACCACCAGCACCACCGGCAACCCGAGGCGCACGGCGAGGTCGGCGACGGTCTCGTGCCGATTCAAGGGCACCAGCCAGCCGCCGACGCCCTCGACCACGCGCGCATCGGCGGCGACCGCCTCGATGCCGGCCGCGATCTGCGCACAGTCGATGCGCACCCCCACGGCCGCGGCCGCCAGGTGCGGCGCGACCGCCGGGGCGAAGGCATAGGGATTCACCGTGGCATAGGCCAGCGCGATCGAGCTGGCCCGTTGCAAGGCCAGGGCATCGCTGTTGCGCAGACCCTCGGGGGTCATCTCGCAGCCGCTGGCCACCGGTTTGAACCCGGCCACCCGGGCATATTCCCGCCGCAGCTGGTGCAGCAATATCTGACTCACCAGGGTCTTGCCGACGCCGGTGTCGGTCCCGGTGACAAAGTAACCCGCTCGCCGCGTGGCCATCCCCGACGCCTCAGGCATCCCGGCGCGGCCGCACCAAGGCCGCCAGGGGGACGCTGACCGTAGCCGACGCCGCCCGCGGGGGCCTGTCCGTACCCGGCCCGGGTGCCCAGGCGTGTCCATAGACGACCTCGTAGGTCGCCGGCAACTGCCCGTCTACCCGAAAGGTCTCATAGGTGTCGCGCAGGCCCTGCCAGCGGCCGCGCCCGGTCAGGCCGCGCGCGCGGCCGGCCGTGAGGTTGTGCGCGCCGAGGGTCTTGAGGTCGCGCACCAGGCCTTGCACGTCGGGATAGGTGAGCGTGAAACGTTCCACATCCAGCACCGGCTCGATCAGGCCGGCCCGCACCAGGGCATCGCCGACATCATGCATATCGAGGAAGCCGTTGACATGCGTGTAATGGTCGACCGCCGCCCAGCTGGCGCGCAGCTCGCCCAGGGTATCCGGCCCGAACGAGGTGAACAGCAGCGTGCCGCCGGGCCGCAGCACGCGCCGGAATTCGGCGCAGGTCGCCGCCAGGTCATTGCACCATTGCAGGGTCAGATTGGACAGAACCATATCGACGCTGTGCGTGGCGAACGGCAGGCGTTCGATGTCACCGCACACGAAACGCGGGCGCCGCCACCAGCCGGAACGCCGACGCGCCTGCGCCAGCATCCCCTCCGCGATATCCAGCGCCAGCACGCGCGCGCCCGGGTAACGCTTCAGCGCGGCATGCGCGATATGGCCGGTGCCGGTCCCCAGATCCAGGATCTGCTGCGGCGCCAGGCGGAGGATCGCCAGACGCTCCAGCAGCCGGGCGCCGACCTCGCGCTGCAACACCGCGACGCGATCATAATCGGCGGCCGCACGCTCGAAACTGGCGCGCACGCCGCGCTTGTCGATCCGCAGCGCGTCCCACTCGCTCATGCCAGAAACGCCGTCAGCGCCGCCGTGAAGGCGTCCGGGTGCGAGAGGAAGGGCGCATGCCCGGCCTGCGCGAACTCGCACAGCCGCTGGCGCGGATGCGCCGCGACCTGCGCCCGCAGCGCCGCGACCGGCACCAGGGTATCGCGCGCGCCGGCCAGCCACAGCACCGGCATCGGCAAGGCTGATACCGGCGCACGCAGATCCGTCGCGCGCAGGATCGCCAGACCCGAGGCCAGCGCCGCTGGACTCGGCGGCGGTACGGCCAGCAGGGCGCGCCGCAGCGTGCGCAGCACGCTGTTGTCGGGCGCGCCGCGCGCGGCCAGGCCCAGGAAGCGATTCAGGGTCGCGGCATGATCCGCACCCAGCGCCGCGGCAAAGTCTGCCAGCACCGCCGGCGCCAGGGCCTGCGGCCAGTCGGCGCCCTCAACGAAGCGCGGCGTGCTCGCCACCAGGGCGAGCCGCGTCACCCGTTCGGGGTGGCGCTGCGCGAAGTCCATCGCCACCAGGCCGCCCAGCGACCAGCCCAGCCAATGCGCCTGCGCCGGTGCGCTGCGGGCCAGCGCCGCGGACACCGATGCCAGACTGAAGGACGCCGGCACGCTGAGCCCATGGCCGGGCAGGTCATAGAGGTGCAGCCGGAACTGCGCGGCCAGGCGCTCCACCAGCGGGGCCCAGATCCCCGCGTGCAGGCCCCAGCCGTGCACCAGCACCAGGTCCGGCCCCGTGCCGATGCGGCGGCAGTGCAGCACCGGCATGTCGGGATCGGCGGCCGCGGTCGGCGCGGGACAGGTCAGGTGCGGAGTCATCGCCTCAGGCGCCCAGCGCCGCGCGACGGAACCGGCCGCGGTCAGATTCCAGCGCCGCCAACAGCCGATCCACCTGCGCCTCCGTGTGTGCGGCGCTGAAGGTGATGCGCAGCCGCGCGCGGCCCTCGGGCACCGTCGGCGGACGCATCGCCGGCACCAGAAGCCCCTGCGCGCGCAACCGCTCGCTGAGCTGCAGCGCGGCCGCGGCCTCACCGATCAGCAGCGGCTGGATCGGCGTCTCGGCGGCCATCACGGGCAGCCCGAGTTGCGCGGCGCCGGCCCGGAAGCGCGCGACCAGCGTCCGCAAGCGCTCGCGTCGCCAGTCGTCCGCGCGGACCCGGCGCAGACTCGCGCGGGTCGCCTCGGCCAGGGCCGGGGGGGTCGCCGTGGTGTAGATATAGGTGCGCGCCTGCTGAATGAGCGTTTCGATCAGCGCCTCCGGTCCGGCGACGAAGGCACCGAAGGTGCCGAAGGCCTTGCCGAGCGTGCCCATCAGGATCGTCCCATCGACCGGCGTCACGCCACACTGCTCCAGACTGCCGCGGCCGTGCGCGCCCAGCACCCCGAGGCCGTGCGCATCGTCCACCAGCAGCCAGGCCTGGGCCTGCCGCGCCAGGGCCGCGAGGTCCGACAGCGGGGCGATGTCCCCGTCCATGCTGAACACCCCGTCGGTCGCGATCAGGCGTTCACCCGGCCCGTCACCCGCGAGGCGGCGCTGCAAGGCCGTGCAATCCCCGTGCGCATAACGCAGCAGCCGCGCGCCGCTGTAGCGCGCCGCATCCAGCAGCGAGGCGTGATTGAAACGGTCCTCGAAAATCCGGTCGCCGCGGCCGAGCAGCGCGCCGGCCACCCCAAGGTTGGCCATATAGCCAGTGGAAAACAGCAGTGCGCGCGGATAGCCGGTGAACTCGGCGAGCTCCTCTTCGAGCGCATGATGGGCCGCGCTGTGACCGTTCACCAGATGCGCGGCGCCGCTGCCGACACCCCAGGCCTGCGCGCCGGCCTGCAAGGCACGGATGACCTCGGGATGATTGGCGAGCCCGAGATAATCGTTGCTGCAGAAGCTCAGCACCTCCGCACCGTCGATGCGCATCAGCGGCCCCTGCGGGCTGGCGCTGACACGCCGGGCGCGATACAACTGCTGCGCCTTGCGTTGCTCAAGATCGTGACGGAGGTCTTTCATAAACGGTACGGTCCTGACACCGCCCGGCGCGGCCCAAGCGTGGACCAGGCGTGGCCACTCAAACCGCGGGCCCTCACACCGGCCGCAGGCCCAGTCGCTCGAACAAGCGATGGTCGTGATCGCATTCCGGGTTTCCGGTGGTCAGCAGGCGCTCGCCGTAGAAGATCGAATTCGCCCCGGCCAGAAAGCACAGGGCCTGCAACTCGTCGCTCATCTCGCTGCGCCCCGCCGACAGGCGCACATAGGCGCGCGGCATCAACAGGCGCGCCACGGCGATCGTGCGCACGAACTCGAAGGGATCGGGTGGTTCGACGTCGGCCAGTGGCGTGCCCTCGACGCGCACCAGCAGGTTGATCGGCACGCTCTCGGGGTGGCGCGGCAGGTTGGCGAGCTGTTGCAGCAGGCCGGCGCGGTCCCCGCGGCCCTCGCCCAGACCGACGATGCCGCCGGCGCAGACATTGATGCCGGCCTCGCGCACATGCGCGAGCGTGTCGAGGCGGTCCTGATAGGTCCGCGTGGTGATCACCTCGCCATAGAACTCCGGCGAGGTGTCCAGGTTGTGGTTGTAGTAGTCCAGGCCGGCGGCCTTCAGGCGCTGGGTCTGCGCTGCGCTCAGCATGCCCAGCGTCACGCAGGTCTCCAGGCCGAGGTCCTTGACGCCCGCGATCATGGCCTCGACCTGGGCGAGGTCCTTGTCGCGTGGGCTGCGCCAGGCGGCACCCATGCAGAAGCGGCTGGCGCCGCGTTGCTTGGCCGCGCGCGCCGCGTCGAGCACGGCGTCCAGCGGCAGCAGGCGCTCGACGTCCAGCTCGGTCTTGTAATGCGCGCTCTGCGAGCAATAGGCGCAGTCCTCCGGGCAGGCCCCGGTCTTGATCGACAGCAGGGTGCTGATCTGCACCGCATTGGGATCGAAGTGCGCGCGATGCTGCTGCTGCGCCGCAAACATCAGATCGGCGAACGGCCGTTCGAACAGCGCGAGGATCTCCGCACGGGTCCAGTCGTGGCGCAGTTCATCCGCGGCCTCGGCGGCGCTCAGGGCGGCAGGTGCGTTCATGGGGGTGCTCCTCGGTGATGGCAGGGCCCTGCTAGCAGGCTGTTGAAAATGCGATCAGGGGATGCATCGCAAGGCGGAAACGAACGAAGAAGCGGAATTTACACGGAGTAAATGAGCATTCTGAGTTCGTTTCCAACGCCGCGATGCGCCGCTCAGCGCGTTTTCAACAGCCTGCTAGACTCCGCAGGCCGGGGCCCAGGGACGGGACGACCGGGGCATTATCTGTCAACCGAAAGGGAATTCAAATGGTTTACAACTGGCTAGACGGTCTCCGGCAGCGCTGGCTGCCCGGCCACTGCATCCTCTGTCAGGCCGCCGACCCCAGCGGCCTGCACCTGTGCCACGACTGCCGTGCCGACCTGCCCTGGCTGGCGCCGGGCTGTCCCCGCTGCGCCCTGCCGACGCCCGTGCCCGGCCAGCCCTGCGGGGCCTGCCAGGCCCGCCCGCCGGCCTTCGACAGCAGCACCGCACTGTTTCGCTACGCGGCCCCGCTCGACACCCTGGTCCAGCAGCTCAAGTTCGGCCAGGGCCTGCACCTGGCGCGGCTGTTCGCCGCCCTGCTGGGCGAACACTTGGCCGAACGCCCGGCCGACGCACCCCGTCCCGACGCCATCCTGCCGGTGCCGCTGCACCCGCAGCGGCAACGCGTGCGCGGTTTCAACCAGGCCCTGGAGATCGCCCGGCCGCTGGCCCGGCGGCTCGGCTGCCGGCTGGAGGCCACGGCCTGTGTGCGCGAGCGCGCGACCCCGTCGCAGACCCGGCTGCACGCCGCGCAGCGGCGGCGCAATCTGCGCGGCGCCTTCCGGCTCACCGGCCCGCTTCCCGGTCGGCATATCGCCATACTCGACGATGTGATGACCACCGGCAGCACCCTCGATGCCCTGGCCCGGCAGTTGCGCCAGGCCGGGGCGGAGCATATCGAGGTGTGGGTGGTGGCGCGGGCCACCTGCAACGCGGGGCTGGTCGGCGCGGATCAAGCCGCGCCGACGGCCAGGTAATGCAGGAAGATCCCGGCGAACACCGCGGCGCCGAAGGCATTGTTGTTCAGGAAGGCCGCGAAGCAGCCGGCCGGGTCGCGGCCCCGCGCCAGATACTGCTGGTACAGGGCCAGGCCCGCCGCCACCAGCAGGCCCAGGTAATAATACAGCCCGAGCCCGGCCAGGCCCCCGACCAGTAGCAACCCGCCCAGGGTCAGGAGCTGCAAGGCGCCGATCACCAGCCGGTCGGCGTCGCCAAACAGGATGGCCGTGGATTTGACCCCGATCTTGAGGTCGTCCTCGCGGTCGACCATCGCATAGAAGGTGTCGTAGGCCGTCGACCAGAGGATATTCACCGTGAACAGCAGCCAGGCGAGCCTGGGCACCTCGCCCTGGACTGCGGCGAAGGCCATCGGGATCGCCCAGCCGAAGGCCGCGCCCAGCACCAGCTGCGGCAGGTGGGTGTAGCGCTTGGCGAACGGATACACCACGGCCAGCAGCAGCGCGCCGAAGGCCAGCGCGACCGTCAGCCGGTTCAGGGTCAGCACCAGCGCGAAGGCGCCCAGGCAGAGTGCCGCGAACAGGCCCAGCGCCGCGCGTGGGCTGACCCGCCCGGCGGCCAGGGGCCGCTCCCGGGTCCGCGCGACATGCGCATCGAAGCGCCGGTCGGCGTAGTCGTTGATCACACAGCCGGCGGAGCGCATCAGCACCACACCCAGCACGAACACGCCCAGGATCGGCAGCTCCGGCAGGCCGCCGGCCGCGATCCACAGCGCCCACAGGGTCGGCCACAGCAGCAACAGGATGCCGATCGGTTTGTCCAGCCGCATCAGCCGGAGATACTCGCGGAGCCGGTCGTTCATGGCGGCGGCGTCCTCAGAAAGAATTCGCTGACCAGCAGCGGCTTGCCGCCGAGGCGGAACACCGAGCGTCGACCCCAGATCCGCGCGGGCGGCGCCGCGAGGCCCTGCACCGCCGTGTGATACAGCGGTTGCCCGGCGCACACGCAGGCCACCTCCAGCGGGCCGCGGCGCATGTGCGGATCGGCGAACAGCAACGCGCCGAGCGGGCGCGCGCCGAGCTGCGCCAGCCGCCGCTCCCGGCCGCGCAGGGTGCCGATCGGAATGATAGTGCGCGCGAACACCCAGGGGCGCCCGGCGCACAACAGCTGCACCTCGCGGATCAGGGCGTACAGTGGCCGGCGCAGGCCCAGGGCCCGGCACTCGTCCAGGCGCGGGCGGCCCCAACCCTGGGCCACCACCCGCACCTGGAACCGCCCGGTGCAGCGCGCCTGCAGGCGTCGGGTCAACGAGCCGGTGTCTAGCAGCCAATCACGCGGGGCCGGCTCGGGACACGCGCGCGGCAACTGCTTGGGCTGGCGCCAGCGCAGGGCGGCCGACGCGCGCGCGGGGCGCCGCGGATTCATCGCCGTGGTATCCGAACGCACATGATTGTTAGTCGCCCCTCGGCCCGTCGCCGTGGCATTCCAGCCGTCGGTGGTTGAACGGGGGCGGCATTGTCTCACACCTCGCCGTAGCGGCCGGCGTCGCCCAGCCAGCGGCGGATCAACGGCGCGACATGCCCCGGATACCCGGCCAACAGGCACTCGGCGGCCTGCTCGACGGCCGGCAACAGGTCCTGATCGCGCAGCAGATCGGCGATACGCAGGCTGAGCAAGCCAGTCTGACGCGTGCCCAGCACCTCGCCGGGGCCGCGCAGCTCCAGATCGCGACGCGCGATCTCGAAGCCGTCGGTGGTATCGCGCAGCACCCCCAGCCGTGCGCGCGCCGCCTCCGACAGCGGGCCGTGGTACAGCAACACGCAGCTGCTCTGGCGGCTGCCGCGGCCGACCCGGCCGCGCAACTGGTGCAGCTGCGCCAGGCCCAGGCGCTCGGCGTTCTCGATGATCATCAGCGAGGCGTTGGGCACATCCACGCCGACCTCGATCACCGTGGTCGCCACCAGCAGGTCGAGCTCGGCGGCCTTGAACGCGGCCATCACCGCCGCCTTCTCGCGCGCCTTCAGGCGCCCGTGCACCAGCCCCACGCGCAACCCCGGCAGGGCCTCGGCCAGTTGCGCGGCACTGTCGGCGGCGGCCTGGCATTGCAGCGCCTCGGACTCCTCGATCAGCGTGCACACCCAATAGGCCTGACGGCCCTGCGCGCAGACCTCGCGCACCCGTTCGACGATCTCCGGGCGGCGGCTGTCGGGGATCACCACGGTCTGCACCGGGCTGCGCCCCGGCGGCAGGGCGTCGATCACCGAGGCGTCCAGATCGGCATACAGGGTCATCGCCAGGGTGCGCGGGATCGGCGTCGCGGTCATGGTCAACTGGTGCGGGCGCAACGCGCCCTGACGGCCCTTGTCGCGCAGGGCCAGCCGCTGATGCACGCCGAAGCGGTGCTGTTCGTCGACGATCACCAGGCCTAAGCGGGCGAAGCGCACCTCGTCCTGGAACAGCGCGTGGGTGCCGATGGCCACCGGCGCCCGGCCATCGGCCAGCGCGGCCAGCGCGGCCTCGCGCGTCCGGCCCTTGATCTTGCCCGACAGCCAGGCGACCTCGATGCCGAGCGGCGCCAGCCAGGCGTGGAAATTCCCGTAATGCTGCTCGGCCAGCAGCTCGGTCGGCGCCATCACCGCGACCTGGGTGCCGGCCTCGACCGCCTGCAACGCGGCCAGCGCCGCGACCATGGTCTTGCCGGAGCCGACATCGCCCTGCACCAGCCGCAGCATCGGGTGATCACAGGCGAGGTCGGTGGCGATCTCTGCGCTCACGCGCTGCTGCGCGGCGGTCAGCACAAACGGCAACCCGGCCAGAAAGGCCCCGCGCAGCGCGCCGTCGCCGACCAGCGCCGGCGCCCGCTGCGCCCGGGCCGCATGCCGCAACTGGCGCAGGCTCAGGTGGTGGGCCAGCAGCTCTTCGAACACCAGCCGCTGCTGCGCGGGGTGGCGGCCGGCCTCCAGACCCTCGACGCTGGCCTCCGGCGGCGGGCGGTGCACATAACGGATCGCCGCGGCCAGCGCCGGCAGCCGGAACTGCCGCAGCAGCGCCGGCGGCAACCAGTCGCGCAGCCCCGCGTCGCCGGCCTGCGCCAGCCGCTCCAGCGCCTGCTCGGTCAGCGCGCGCAGGCTGAGCTGATGCAGGCCCTCGGTGCTGGGATAGATCGGTGTCAGGTGTTCCTCGACGGCGGTCACCCCCGCGGCGTCGACCCGCCGGTATTCCGGATGGATCATCTCCAGCGTGGCCGCCCCCGGGCGCACCTCGCCAAAGCAGCGCAGGCGCGTGCCGCGCGCGAAGCTTGCCTGCTGCGCGGCGTTGAAATGGAAGAAGCGCAGGGTCAGCGCGCCGGTGCCGTCGGCCAGCCGCACCAGCAGCATGCGTCGGCGCCCGGTCTTGACCTCGGCCAGCTCGACCGCGCCCTCGATCACCGCCGCGTCGCCCGACCGCAGGCTGCCGATGGGCAGCACCCGGGTGCGGTCCTGGTAATGCACCGGCAGGTGAAACAGCAGATCCTGGACGGTCTCGATGCCGAGATTGGCCAGCCGCTGCGCGGCCCGCGGACCGACCCCGCGCAGCACACTCACCGGTTGGGATTGCAGATCGAGGGCTGCGGGCACCGGCACATCCGTGTGCGGTATGGACATCGTCTCGTTCACGCCGCGGCGGTTTATCCGCCCAGCACCATCACGGCGTCCATCTCCACCGCCGCGCCCTTGGGCAGGGACGCCACGCCCACCGCGGCGCGCGCCGGGTAGGGCGCCTGGAAATACGCCGCCATGACCTGATTGACCAGCGGGAAGTGGCTCAGGTCGGTCAGGAACACGTTCAGCTTCACGATGTCGGCCAGCGTGCCGCCGGCCGCGGCGCACACCGCCGCCAGGTTGTCGAACACCCGACGGATCTGCGCCTCCATGTCGCCGGTCACCAGCGCCATGGTCTCCGGCACCAGCGGGATCTGGCCGGACAAGTACACGGTGTTGCCGGCGCGGACCGCCTGCGAGTAGGTCCCGATTGCCTGCGGCGCCTGGTCGGTGGCGATGATGTCACGAGCCACGGGGGCCTCCTGAAGGTGCATGAAAAATCGTGTCTTCGCTCAGCTCTTGGCGCGGCTGATGCGCAGCACCAGCGGGATATGCCGGATACGGCGCATCACCCGGGCCAGGTGCTGGCGGTCGCGCACGGTGACGGTGAAGAGGATGGAGGTGTTCAAACCATCGCGCTCCTCGATGCCGACGTTCTCGATGTTCGAGCCCATGTCGGCGATCGCCGCGGCCACGGTGGCCAACACGCCGCGCTGATTGGCGACCTCCACGCGCAGCTCGGCGGTGAATTCGCCCTTGACCTCGCGCTCCCATTCCACCTCCACCCATTTCTCCAGGCGGTTGCGGATCTCGGCGATGTTCTTGCAGTTCTCAGCGTGGATGACGATACCGCGGCCGGCGCTGACGAAGCCGACGATACGGTCGCCGGGGATCGGCCGGCAGCACTTGGCGAAGCTCACCACCATGCCCTCGGTGCCGCGGATCGCCAGCGGGCTGGCGCCGGCGGCGACCGCCGCAGCCACGTCTGCGCCGGTCTCGCCCTGCAGGCGCCGCGCGGTGAGGATCGGCATGCGGTTGCCCAGGCCGATGTCGTCCAACAGATCATCGACCGTCTTCAGGCCATAGGCGGTGGCGACTTCCTGGAGCTGCTCGCCGCTCTGCTCGACTGGGGGTAGATTGAGACTGAGCAGCGCCTTGTCGAGCAGGCGGCGACCGAGGCTCACGGCCTCTTCGCGGTGCAGGTTCTTCAGGTAATTGCGGATGTTTGAACGGGCCTTGCCGGTCACGGCGAAATTCAGCCAGCTCGGATTGGGGTGCGCGCCCGGCGCGGTGATGATCTCCACCGTCTGACCGTTGTGCAGGGGCGTGCGCAAGGGCGCCAGGCGCCGGTCGATCTTCACGGCGATGCAGGTGTTGCCGACATCGGTATGCACGGCATAGGCGAAATCCACCGCCGTGGCGCCGCGCGGCAGTTCCAGAATCTCGCCGCGCGGAGTGAACACGTAGACCTCGTCCGGGAACAGGTCGATCTTGACGTTCTCCAGAAACTCCAGGGAATTGCCCGCGCTCTTTTGCATCTCCAACAAGGCCCGCAACCACTCGCGGGCGCGCGCATGGGTGGTGCCGTCGTCGCCGCTCTTGTAGAGCCAGTGGGCGGCGATGCCCGACTCGGCGACGCGGTCCATCTCATGGGTGCGGATCTGCACCTCGATGGGCACGCCGTAGGGGCCGAACAGCACGGTATGCAGCGATTGATAGCCGTTGGATTTGGGGATGGCGATGTAATCTTTGAAGCGTCCCGGCACCGGCTTGTACAGGTTGTGCACCACGCCCAGCACCCGGTAGCAGGTATCGACGTCGTCCACATTGAGCCGGAACGCATACACATCGAGCACGTCGTGGAAAGACAGGCGCTTGGCGCGCATCTTCTGGTACAGGCTGCGCAGGTGCTTCTCGCGGCTGAGCACCCGGACGGGGATACCGGCCTGGTCGAGGCGCTGTTTGATGGCCGCCTCGATCTTGCTGAGGATCTCCTTGCGGTTGCCGCGCACATGCTTGACCGCCTCGGCCAGCACGCGGGCCCGCATCGGGTAGTAGGCGGCAAAGCCCAGATCCTCGAGTTCCAGGCGCAGGTTGTTCATGCCCAGCCGGTTGGCGATCGGCGCGTAGATCTCCAGGGTTTCGCGGGCGATGCGCCGGCGCTTGTCCGGCTTCATCACCCCCAGGGTGCGCATGTTGTGGAGCCGGTCGGCCAGTTTGATCAGGATCACGCGGATATCCCGCACCATCGCCAGTATCATCTTGCGGAAGTTCTCCGCCTGCGCCTCGGCCTGGCTTTCGAACTTGATCTGGGTGAGCTTGCTGACGCCATCGACCAGCTCGGCGACCTCGTCGCCGAACATCCGGGCGACCTGTTCCTTGAGCGTGCCGGTGTCTTCGATGACATCGTGCAGGATGGCGGCGATGAGACTTTTGTAGTCCATGCGCATATCCGCGAGGATCTGCGCCACCGCCAGGGGGTGATAGATATACGGCTCGCCGGAGACGCGCGACTGACCCTCGTGGGCCTCGGCGCTGAACAGGTAGGCGCGGTACACCTCGCGGACCTGGTCGGGCTCCAGATAGGTCTCGAGCTGACGGCACAACTCACTGACCAACAGGCGGTTCGCGCCGTTGTAATCAATCAGGTGTTCTGGAAGGGTCGCCATGGCTCCGGATCCCGCCCGCAGGCTGCGTGTCGCTGTTGGGATCATAGGCCAAAGGGCGCGCCAGCGTCACCCGCGCAGGGCGACGGCGGGCGCGCCGTGGCGGAGCGGATCAGCCGACGTCTTCGTCGATGTCGGGGGCGGCGGTAGGGGCCGCAGGGGTCTCGGTTTCATCGCCCTCGGGGGCGATCAACTCACCGTCGGCGACATCGGCGAACAGGGCGCGGGCGCGGGCCACGGCATCCGGGGCCTCCTCGACCGGCGCATCGACGACGTTCAGGATATCCGGGCCGATCAGGCCCTCGGCGATCTCGCGCAAGGCCAGCACGGTGGGCTTGTCATTGTCCCAGTCCAGCGTGCTGGGGGCGCCGTTGGCGAGCTGGCGGGCGCGCTTGGCGGCCACCAGGACCAGCTCGAACCGGTTGGCGACATTGTCCAGACAATCTTCGACGGTGATACGTGCCATGGGTCTGACCTTCAAGGGTTACGGGACGGTGCGGGAGCGGGAGTCTACCCAAATCGCCCCGGGATTGCACTCCGAGGGCTCAGCCGGCCGGCTCCAACAGCCGCTCCAGCAGGTCGGCGTGGCGCAGGGCCTGCTGCGCGGCACGCAGGCGCTGGGCGCGGACGATGGCGATCAGCTCATCCAGGGCGGTGGGGAAATCGTCGTTGATGATCACATAGTCATATTCGTCGTAATGCCCACTCTCGCTGACCGCCCCCTGCATGCGCCGGGCGATCACCGCCGCGTCGTCCTGGCCGCGCCCGCGCAGCCGCGACTCCAGCGCCGCCCGCGACGGCGGCAGGATGAAGATGCTGACCACCCCCGGCCAGGCCGCGCGGATCTGCTGCGCGCCCTGCCAGTCGATGTCCAGGAACACGTCCTCACCCGCCGCCAACTGCGTCTCGACCGAGCTGCGCGCCGTCCCGTAGTAGTTGTCGAACACCCGCGCGTGTTCCAGGAACGCGCCCTCGCCGACCATCGTCTCGAAGGCCGGCACGTCGACAAAGTGATAATCGCGCCCGTCCTGTTCCCCCGGCCGCATCGCCCGGGTGGTGTGCGAGACCGAGAACGCCACCTGACCCAGGCGTTCCATCATGGCCCGCACCAGGCTGGTCTTGCCGGCGCCGGAGGGGGCGGAGACGATAAACAGGTTGCCTTGCATGCGAGGGTGTTTCCTTTGTCTGTCAGGTCATTTGAATAAGGCGGAACCGTTCGAGCCGGACGCTACTCGACGTTCTGCACCTGTTCGCGCATCTGCTCGATCAACACCTTCAGCGCCACCGCGCTGCGGGTGGTCTCGCTGTCGGCGGATTTGGAGCCGAGGGTGTTGGCCTCGCGGTTGAATTCCTGCATCAGAAAATCCAGGCGGCGGCCGACCGGCTCGGCGAGTCCCAGCACCCGGCGCGTCTCGGTGATATGGCCGGTCAGGCGGTCGAGCTCCTCGTCGACGTCCAGCTTCTGGGCGATGAACGCGAGTTCCTGTTCGAGGCGGTCGGGTTCGGGGTTCGCGCAGAGCTCTTCGACCCGGGCGCGCAGTTTGTCACGGATCCGCGCGTGGATCTCCGGCAGGCGGACGCGGGTCTCGGCGACCAACGGCGCCAGGGCGTCCAGGCGGGTGCGCAGGACCTCGGCGATCTGCGTGCCCTCGCGCTCGCGGGTCGCCACCAGGTCGTCCAGGGCCTGATCGAACAGCGCCAGGGCCGCCTCGGCCAGCGGGGCGGGGTCACCGCCCTCCTCCGGGATCACCCCCGGCCAGCGCAGCAGCTCCAGGGGACTGACCGGCGCGGCCTGGGGTAGCCGGGCGGCGATCTGCCCGCAGGCCTCGATGAGCTGTCCGAGCAGCGGTTCGTCCAGGCGCAGGGTCGCGCCACGGCGCGGGGCCGGCTTGAAGCGCAGGGTCGCATCGAGCTTGCCGCGGCCCAGGCGACGGGTGGCGCGCTCGCGCACCGCGCTCTCCAGGCCGCGCAACTCGTCGGGCAGGCGCAGGCTGACCTCCAGGTAGCGGTGATTGACCGAGCGCAGTTCCCAGGTCAGCGCGCCCCAGGCGCCCTCGTCCTCCCGGCGCGCGAAGGCGGTCATGCTGCGAAGCATATGAGTTCCCCAAACCTTTTAATGATGTTGCACGCCGGGCCTCAAGGCCCCTGCCGGCGCGGCCGATGCTGGGCTAATGGTACGGCTTCACGCGGGGTGGCGGAACCGCGTCGACCCGCCGAGCGCACCCCGGTCATGAGCGAGTCGATGAGCGAACGCCCCCCTTCCCTGCCGAACGACACCCGTCTGGATCGCTACCGCATCGATAAGACCCTCGGCGGCGGCGGCTTCAGCATCGTCTATCTGGCCTGCGACTGCGACTCCGGGGAGAGCGTGGTCATCAAGGAATACATCCCGAACCGGCTGGCGCAGCGCCGCGCCGATCACAGCGTCGCGCCCAAGGACGACGCGGAGGCCGGCCGGTTCAACCGCGGCCGCATGCTGTTCTTCCAGGAGGCCAGCGCGCTGGCCACCCTGAAACATCCCAACATCGTCAACGTGCTGAGCTTTTTCCGCGCCAATGGCACGGTGTACATGGTGATGGAATACCAGGAAGGCAAGAATCTGCAGGCGTATCTGACCGCGCGGCACGGGAATCTCAGCGAGACCTTTTTGCGCACCGTGTTTCCGCCGCTGCTCGACGGGCTGGCGCTGATCCACGACCACGATCTGCTGCACCTGGACATCAAGCCCGGCAACATCCACATCCGGCCGGGCGGCCAGCCGCTGCTGCTCGACTTCGGCGCGGTGCATGGGTTCCCGCAGAGCCGCCAGTCGCAGCCCGGGCAGGTCATCAGCCCGGGCTTCTCGCCCATCGAACAGTATGAGACCAACGGCTATGTCGGCCCCTGGAGCGACCTGTATGCCCTCGGCGCCAGCATGCGCGCCTGCATCGAGGGCAAGCCGCCGCTGGCGGCCAAGCAGCGCCACGAACGGGACACGCTGAAAAGCGCCCGCAGCAGTTTTCGCAAACGCTATTCCGACAGCCTGCTGGCGGCCATCGACTGGGCCATGGAGGTCGACCCGATGCTGCGTCCGCAGAGCGCCGCCGCGTTCCGCGCGGCCCTGCTGGCCGAGGCCCCGCCGCCGACCGAACCGCCCGAGGCGGGCGTCTCGGCCTTCGACCGGCTGGTCGGCAGCCTGCCCTGGGGCAAGGGCTAAACCATGCGCTACCTCGCCGGACAGGCCAACCGCCTGGGCAACCGCGCCAGCAATCAGGACCGCTGCCTGCTGGTTGAGCGCGATGACGCCCTGCTGCTGGCGGTAGCCGATGGCATGGGCGGCCACGCCCGCGGCGATCTCGCGGCCCAGACCTTCGTCGACACCCTGGGCCGTCAGTTCCGCGCCCATCAGGGCCTGGAGGACCCGGCACAGTTCCTGCGCGAGGCCTTTCGCGAGGCGCACCGCACCATCCTGCGGGTAGGCCAGACCCAGCGCCCGCCGATCCAGCCGATGACCACCGCGGTCGCCTGCCTGATCCAGGACGGCGCCGCACACTGGGCGCATGTCGGCGACAGCCGCGCCTATCTGATCCGCGACGGCCGGGTCAGCCTGCGCACCCGCGATCACACCCGGGTCGCCGAGCTGGTCGAGGCCGGCCTGCTGACCGAACAGCAGTCGCAACTGCACCCGCTGCGCAACCAGGTCAGCCGCTGTCTAGGCGGCACCGCCCAGCCACCGCCGGTGACCCTCGGCCCGCGGCTGTATCTGGCGCCGGGCGATGTCCTGCTGCTGTGCAGCGACGGCCTGTGGTCGATGCTATCCGAACGGCGTCTGGTCAGCGGCCTGGCGGACGCGGATCTCAGCCGCGCCCTCGACGCCCTGACCGCTGCGGCCGAGGACGCCGGGTATCCGAGGAGCGACAATGTCAGCGGCGTGGCCCTGCGCTGGGACGCCGGCGGCACGGACCCGGCCGACCGCGCCGGGACGCCCACCGGCGCGCCGCAGACACCCGCCGACCCGCTGGAACGCGCCATCGCCGATATCCAGCAGGCGCTGGCGGACTACGCCGGCGAGATGCGCGACGGGTCGTAGCGAGTCAGGCTGCGCCCAGGCTGCTCCCGGGCCCGGAATACTGAATCTCCGCGTCCGGTTCCTCTATAATCCCGCCCTCACCTGAGAACCCACGGGATTCCCCATGCGCCCCAGTCAACGCGCGGCCGATGAGCTGCGAGAGGTCCGTTTCACGCGCCGTTACACCAAGCACGCCGAAGGCTCGGTGCTGGTGGAGTTCGGCGATACCCGGGTGCTGTGCACCGCCAGCGTCGACGAGCGTGTGCCGGGCTTCCTGCGCGGCAAGGGCCAGGGCTGGGTCACGGCGGAATACGGCATGCTGCCGCGCTCGACCGGCTCGCGCATGGACCGCGAGGCGTCACGCGGCAAACAGGGCGGCCGCACCCTGGAGATCCAGCGCCTGATCGGCCGCTCGCTGCGCGCGGTCACCGACCTCAAGCTGCTCGGCGAACGCGGCATCACCCTCGACTGCGACGTGCTCCAGGCCGACGGCGGCACCCGCACCGCCAGCATCACCGGCGGCTATGTCGCGCTGGCCGACGCCGTGGCCCACCTGCTGGACAAGGGCACGCTGACCCGCAACCCGCTGCGGGCGCAGGTCGCCTCGGTCTCGGTCGGCATCCACCAGGGCGTGCCGGTGCTGGACCTGGACTATGCCGAAGACAGCCGCGCGGAGACCGACATGAATGTGGTCATGAACGAGCACGGCGACTTCATCGAGGTGCAGGGCACGGCCGAGGGGCATCCGTTCTGCCACGCCGAGCTGCTGGCGATGCTGGATCTGGCCCGGGGCGGGATCGCCCGCCTGATCCAGGCCCAGAGCCAGGCCCTGGCCCAGGCCCTGACGGGCCAGCCATGACCACCCTGGTGCTGGCCAGCAACAACCCCGGCAAGGTCCGCGAGTTCAACGAATTGCTGGCCGGCCACCAGATCGAGGTCGTACCGCAGTCCGCCTACCAGGTCCCGGAGGTGGCGGAGACCGGGCTGAGCTTCGTCGAGAACGCGCTGATCAAGGCCCGCCACGCGGCCGCGCTGACCGGCCTGCCGGCCATCGCCGACGATTCCGGGATCGAGGTCGACGCGCTCGACGGCGCGCCCGGCATCTATTCGGCCCGTTACGCCGGCGCGGGTGCCGACGACCGGGCCAATCTGGAGAAACTGCTCGCCGCGCTCAAAGACATCCCTGAGGCACAGCGCGGCGCGCGCTTCCAGTGCCTGATGGTCTACCTGCGCCACGCCCAGGACCCGACACCGCTGATCTTCCAGGGCACCTGGGAGGGCCGCATCCTGAGCGCGCCGCGCGGCGCCAACGGGTTCGGCTACGACCCGGTGTTCTACGTGCCGACCCATCAGTGCAGCGCCGCCGAGCTAGCGCCCGAGCTCAAGCACACGCTCAGCCACCGCGGCCAGGCCCTGCGCAAGCTGGTCGCGGCGCTGGGGTGAGCGCGCCGGCGCCCAGTTTCCGCTTCACCGCCCTGCCGCCGCTCGCGCTATATGTGCACATCCCCTGGTGCGTGCGCAAATGCCCCTATTGCGATTTCAATTCCCACGAGGCGCGCGCGGACCTGCCGGAACGCGCCTACGTCGATGCGCTGCTGGCCGATCTCGACCAGGAACTGCCGGCGGTCTGGGGGCGCGTGGTCGGCAGCGCGTTCATCGGCGGCGGCACCCCAAGCCTGTTCTCGGCGGAGGCGATCGACCGCCTGCTCGCCGGCATCCGCGCGCGGCTGACCTGCAAGCCGGACATGGAGATCACCCTGGAGGCCAACCCCGGCACGGTCGAGCAGGGCCGGTTCAATGAATTCCGCGCCGCCGGTATCAACCGCCTGTCGCTTGGCATCCAGAGCTTCGACGACGGTCTGCTCGCGCGCATCGGCCGCATCCATGGCCGCCGGGAGGCGCTCCGTGCCGCGGAGCTCGCCCATGACGCCGGCTTCGCCAGCTTCAATCTCGATCTGATGTTCGGCCTGCCCGACCAGACCCCGAGCCAGGCGCTGGCCGATCTCGCCACCGCCCTGGACCTTTCGCCCGCGCACCTGTCCTGGTACCAGCTGACGCTGGAACCCAACACCTATTTCCACCGCCACCCGCCCACGCTGCCGGACGACGCGACACTCTGGGCGATGCAGCAGCAAGGTCAGGGGCGGATCGCCGCGCGTGGCTATACTCAATACGAGGTCTCGGCCTATGCGCGTGCGGGGCAGGAATGCCGCCACAACCTCAATTACTGGCGCTACGGGGACTATCTCGGCATCGGCGCCGGGGCCCATCAGAAGCTGACCGATGCCGCCGAGCAACGCATCCGCCGCTGCTGGAAGCTGAAGAACCCGCGCGATTATCTGGCCGCCGCCTCCGGCGCGGCGCGCCTCGGCGGCAGCAGCGAGCCGGACGCCGATGAGGTCGTGCTGGAATTCCTGATGAACGCCTTACGCCTGAACGCGGGCTTCCCCCAGACCCTGTTCGAACAGGCCACCGGGCTGCCCTTCGAGCCGTTACGCCCGGCGCTTGAACGCGCCCGGGACCGGGGTCTGCTGGAGCCCGATGAACCCTGGCGCTGCACGGAGCAGGGCCAGCGCTTCCTGAACGATCTGCTGGTGGAGTTCGTGCCCGATGGCGCTGCTTGAAGACAGGATGATCGACTGCCCGTACTGCGGCGAGACGTTCCCGGTCAGCGTCGATACCTCGGGCGGCAGCCACGACTTCATCGAAGACTGTCCGGTGTGCTGTCACCCGATCGAGTTCCACGCCGAGGTCGATGACGACGATCGGCTGGTCGGCCTGAGCGCCCGGCGCGACGATGAGTGACTACACCCCGATTGATTGCGATCAATACAGCGCCTTCGAACTCGCGATCCTACGCGGCTGGCGATTGCGCATCGCTTGGCGGGACGCCGCCGGTCTTTCGCAGGTCGAGCGGTTGTTGCCGCGTGACCTCCAGACCCGCCGGGGCGAGGAGTTCCTGATCGCAGAGACGGCCGCGGGCGAGCGGCTGGAGATCCGCCTGGATCAGATCACCGAGGCGCCACGCTCGGAAACCGTCTAAGGAAAGGGCACACGGGAAGCGCCCCGTGATAGTGAAGGCGATACGTCCGTTCGTGGTTCGACAGACTCACCACCAACGGACTGGCTTTAAGAACTTCCCTAACCTGGAGTATTCAGGCTGAGCCGCGCGCGGCTACACCGGCACACCGAACAGGTCGTGCTCGCCGGCCTCAGTGATCTGCACGCTGATGATGTCGCCGACGGAGACTGCCTGGGTATCGACGAACACCTGGCCGTCGATCTCGGGGGCGTCGGCCTGGCTGCGGCCGATCGCGCCCTGGTCGTCCACGGCATCGATGATGACCTCGATCCGGCGGCCCAGCTTGGCCTGCAGGCGCGCGGTACTGATGCGCGCCTGGACCGCCATGAAGCGCGCGTGGCGCTCCGCCTTGACGGCCTCCGGGACGGCATCCGGCAGGGCGTTGGCGGCCGCGCCCGCCACCGGTGAATAGCTGAAACAGCCGACGCGGTCGAGCTGCGCGGCCTCCAGGAACGCCAGCAACGCCGTGAATTCCGCCTCGGTCTCGCCCGGAAAGCCAACAATGAAGGTGCTGCGCAGGGTGATGTCCGGGCAGGCCGCGCGCCAGTGCTCGATGCGCCGCAGGCTGTCCTCGGCCGCGGCCGGACGCTTCATCGCCTTGAGCACGCGGGGGCTCGCGTGCTGCAACGGGATGTCCAGATAAGGCAGGATCAGACCCTCGGCCATCAGCGGTATCAGCGCGTCGACGTGCGGGTAGGGATAGATGTAGTGCAGGCGCACCCACACGCCCAGGCCGCCCAGCGCCCTGGCCAGTTCCAGCAACCGCGTCTTGACCGGGCGCCCCTTCCAGAAGCTGGTGCCGTAGCGGACATCGACGCCGTAGGCGCTGGTGTCCTGGGACACGATCAGGAGCTCCTTCACACCGGCCTGGACCAGCTGTTCGGCCTCCTCCAGCACCTCGCCGGCCGGGCGCGAGACCAGATCGCCGCGCAAGGACGGGATGATGCAGAAGCTGCAGCGGTGATTGCAGCCCTCGGCGATCTTCAGATAGGCGTAGTGCCGCGGCGTGAGCTTGATCCCGCCGGGCGGCAGCAGCGCCGTGAACGGGTCGGTCGGCGGCGGCAGGTGCTCGTGCACGGCCCCCATGACCTGCTCGTAGGCCTGCGGGCCGCTGACCGCCAGCACCTGCGGGTGCGCGGCGCGCACCGCCTCGGCGCGCGCCCCGAGGCAGCCGGTCACGATGACCTTGCCGTTCTCGGCCAGCGCCTCGCCGATCGCATCCAGCGATTCCTCCACCGCGCTGTCGATGAAGCCGCAGGTATTCACGACCACCAGATCGGCATCGGCATAGGTCGGTACGATGGCGTAGCCCTCGGCCCGCAGCCGGGTCAGGATGCGCTCCGAATCGACCAGGGCCTTGGGGCAACCGAGGCTGACAAAACCGATCTTGGGCTGGCTGGGCACGGGCGGAGGTACCTGGGGTGTGGAGGCCCGGTCGCGCGGGGCGGGGCCTTGGGCGGGCAGGCATTCTAACCGATGCGCAGGCGCCCGGGCGAACCCCTGCGTGGTGACCGTAGCCGTCTCGCAGGCCCGCAGGGGCGCGCATCCACCGTCGTCGTCAAAGCATAAAATATTTTAAAAACAATATTATATATCTTATTTTCCACAGTGCGCCAGATTTTAGGCGCCAAAAGCATGACTGACCCTACCCCCTGTGCTAGAGTCGGTTTCGACTAGGTTTTGACTACAACAATAATGAGTGCCGTGCCCGCCACGGCCACGCCGGGAGACGCCAGCCATGCCTGAATCCGCTCACCACGACTTCGACTTTGAGACCTGGGCCAGCCTCGCCGACCGGGACCCCGAGGGCTTCGAGGCCCGCCGCCACCACGCCATCGAAGAGGTCATCCAGGGCGCCCCCGCGCATCTCCAGACCCGGCTGCGCCGCCTGCAGTGGAAACTGGATCAGGTCCGTCGCACCTCGGCGACCCCGATGGCCGCCTGCATCCGCATGAACCGCCTGATGTGGGAACGCATCACCGGCCCCGGAGGGCTGCTCGAGGTCCTGGTCGAGGGCAACCAGACGCCCGCCCAGCGGGAACCGGCCTCGGTCCTGCGCTTCCGGCCCGCGCGCGGACAAGCGCGGGCCTGAGCCGTGCCTGAGCTTGTGGCCCGGCGGGCGATCCCGTATCATCGCCGGCCTTTCACGGTTGCGCCGCAGGGCGCCCCCGCCGGGCGGTTTATCGAGGACGTGCACATGAAGCCGGACATCCATCCCAAGTACAGCGAGGTCACCGTGACCTGCAGCTGCGGCAACACCTTCAAGACCAGTTCGACCAACGGCCACGACCTCAGCATCGAGGTGTGCTCGCAGTGCCACCCGTTCTTCACCGGCAAGCAGAAGATCCTCGACACCGGTGGCCGCATGGAGAAGTTCCGCCAGAAGTACGGCATCAAGAAATAGGCCTCGACCACGTGTTCGGTCAGGCGACAGCGGGGGCGGATCGGCAACGGTCCGCCCCCGCGCGTTTCGGCGGTCTGCTGGCCATCCTGCTGGCGCTGCCGTTCGCGCCGCTCGCCGCCCAACCCTGCCTGAGCGACCGCATCGACGAGCGGGTCCGGGTCAGCGTCGTCCAGGACGGCGACACCGTGATGCTCAGCGACGGGCGGCGCCTGCGCCTGATCGGCATCAACACCCCGGAACTCGGCAACCAGGAGCGCGGCCCGCAGGCCGGCGCGATCGCCGCCCGCGACCGGCTGCGCCAGCTGGTCTTCAGCAATCAACAGCAACTCCAGCTGCGCTTCGATACCGAACGCCAGGACCGCTACGGCCGGTTGCTGGCCCACGCCTTTCTGGCCGATGGCCGCAACATCACCGAACTACTGCTCGACGAGGGCGCGGGCACCCAGATCGTGATCCCACCCAACACCTGGCAGGCGCGCTGCTACCAGCAGGCGGCGCGCTCGGCACGCGCGGGTCAGCGCGGCCTCTGGGCGCTGGCGGAGTACCGACCGGTCCCGGTGGCGCAGCTGAGCCTGCGCAGCGAGGGCTTCCACATCGTCCGCGGCCGGGTCAGCCACCTCAGCCACAGCGCCTCGGCGACCTGGATCAACCTGACCGACAAGCTCGCCCTGCGCATCGAACGCGCCGACCTGGGGCAGTTCGAGGGCTTCGATCTGGAGGCGCTGGCCGGGCGTGAGATCGAGGTTCAGGGCTGGCTGTATGCCCGCCGCGGCCAATTGCGCCTGCCGCTGCGCCACCCCGCCGGCCTAGAGATCTTTACGCCGCAGAACAGGCTAGAATAGGCGCCATGACATCGCGCCGCGCCCTGTCCTATCTCGCCTGCCTGCTGCTGCCCTGGCTGCTCGGCTTGGCGGGCTGCGCGACCAACCCGGTCACCGGCTCCAGCGACTTCGTGCTGATGTCCGAGGAACAGGAGATCGCGCTGGGCCGCCAGTACCACCCGCAGGTCCTCAAGGAAATGCCCCGCTACGAGGACCCGGCGCTGACCGCCTACGTCCAGCGGGTGGGCGAGCGTCTGGTCCCGCACAGCCACCGCCCCAACCTGATCTACCGTTTCACCGTGCTCGACAGCCAGGACGTGAACGCCTTCGCCCTGCCGGGCGGCTACATCTATATCACCCGCGGCCTGCTCGCCTACCTGAACTCCGAGGCCGAACTCGCCGCGGTACTCGGGCACGAGCTGGGACACGTCACCGCGCGGCACAGCGTGCGCCAGCACAGCGCCGCGACGGCCACCGGCCTGCTCGGCGCAGTGATCGCCGGGGCCTCCGGCGTGCAGGGTGCCGGCGACCTGGCCCAGATCGCCGGCACCGCGTTCGTGCGCGGCTACGGTCGGGAGCATGAGCTGGAGGCCGACCGGCTCGGTGCCGAATACCTGGCCCGCAGCAGCTATGACCCCCAGGCCATGCTGCGGGTGATCGGCGTACTGAAGGACCAGGAAACGTTCGAGCTCCAGCGTGCCAAGGAAGAGGGCCGCGAGCCGCGCGTGTATCACGGCCTGTTTTCGACCCACCCGGCCAACGACACGCGCCTGCAGGAGGCCATCGCAGCGGCCGGCCAGTATGCCAGCCCCGCCGCCAATGCCCGGCAAAGCGAGGAATTCTTGCGCAAGATCGACGGGCTGACCTTCGGCGACGGCGAACGCGAGGGTATCCGCCGCGGCAACCGTTTCTATCACCGGGCGCTGGACTTCACCCTGGAGTTCCCGAGCGGCTGGCGCATCGACAACCGCCCCGCCAGCCTGATGGCGCAGTCGGGCGACAATCAAGGCATGATGCAGTTCAGCATGCAGGACCTGAACAAGCGGGTGCCGCCGCAGACCTTTCTGCGCGAGCGGCTGAAGCTCGCCGATCTGCGCAACGGCGAGCCCATCACCCACGCGGGGATGCAGGGCTACACCGGGATTGCCGAGCAGGACACCCCATTCGGCCGGTTACCGGTGCGCTTCGCGGTGCTCTACCGGGGCGACCAGGCACTGATCTTCGCGGGTCTGTCCAAGGCCCGGGGCCAACCCTACCGTCACGACGCCGAGCTCCTCCAAACGGTGCGCAGCTTCCGCGGCCTCACGGCCGACGAGCAGGCGCTGGCCCAGCCCCAGCGCATCCGCATCCTCCGGGCCGGACCGGCCACCCGCTTCGCCGACCTGGCCCGCAGCTCGGCCATCCCCAACCACCCCGAGGCCCAGCTGCGCCTGCTGAACGGCCGCTATCCCCAGGGCGAACCCACGCCCGGCGAGTCTCTGAAGATCGTCCGCTGACCGACGCGATGTTCCTGGTATCATCTGCGCCCGCGCAGCCCCCGCGCGTGTCCAGCCTCCCGACGGAACCCCCATGGCCCAAGATCGTAAGCAAGCCGCCCTCGACTATCACGCCCTGCCGCGCCCCGGCAAGATCGCCATCGAAGTGACCAAACCGTGCGCGACCCAGCAAGATCTGGCCCTGGCCTACACCCCCGGCGTTGCCGAACCGGTACGCGCCATCGTGACAGATGCGGCCAATGCCTACCGCTACACCGCCAAGGGCAATCTGGTCGGCGTGATCACCGACGGCACCGCCGTGCTCGGCCTGGGCAATGTCGGCGCCCTGGCCGGCAAACCGGTGATGGAGGGCAAGGGCGTGCTGTTCAAGCGCTTCGCCGACATCGATGTGTTCGACATCGAGGTCAACGCGCAGGATCCCGAGGTCTTCATCCAGACCGTGATCGCCATCGCCCCGACCTTCGGCGGCATCAATCTGGAAGACATCGCCGCGCCGCACTGCTTCGAGATCGAACGCCGCCTGAGCGAACACCTGGACATCCCGGTGTTCCACGACGATCAGCACGGCACGGCGATCATCATCGCCGCCGGTCTGCTCAACGCGTTGGAATTGCAAGGCAAGACCCTGGCCGCGGCGCGCATCGCCTGCGTGGGTGCCGGGGCCGCCGGGCTGGCCTCGATGCGTCTGTTGCTGGCCTTGGGCGCCACCCCGGGCAACATCCTGCTGATCGACCGCCAGGGCGTGATCCGCAACGGCCGCGACGATCTCAATCCGTACAAACAGGAATTCGCGGTCGACACCGACCGCATCACGCTGGCCGATGCGGTGCGCGATGCCGATGTCTTCATCGGCGTGTCGGGGCCGGACATCATGACCGTCGCCATGCTCCAGAGCATGGCGACCCGGCCGATCGTGTTCGCGCTGTCCAACCCCGATCCGGAGATCCGCCCAGAGACCGCCCTCGCCGCGCGCGACGATCTGATCATGGCCACCGGCCGCAGCGACTACCCGAACCAGGTCAACAACGTGCTCGGTTTTCCGTTCATCTTCCGCGGCGCGCTGGACGTGCACGCGCGCACCATCAACCAGGCCATGCAGATCGCCGCGGTGCAGGCGCTGCGTCGGCTGGCGCGCGAACCGGTGCCCGCGGCGGTGCTGGAGGCCTATGGCCTGGAGCGGCTGGAATTCGGCCCCGAGTACATCATCCCGAAACCCCTGGACCCGCGCCTGATCGACTTCGTGCCCCCGGCGATCGCCCAGGCGGCGGTGGACACCGGCGTGGCGCGCGCCGCATATCCAGCGCATTACCCGCCGGCCAAGCCCTGAGGCTCACTCGGCCAGCAGCTCCTCGACGCGCCGCAGATTCGCGCGCGGCATGGGCTTGCCATCGAGCGGGCTGCGCGGGGCCTGACGCAACCCGTTGAGCGGGAAGATCACGGCCTCGATTCGCGCATCGCCGGCCAAAAAACGCAGCGTCGGGTAGCTTTCGAAATCCGTGTGATTCAGACGCAGGCGCCGCTGGTCCTGCTCGAAGGGGACATTCGCCTCGAACAGGAACAAGGCGACCTCCTCCGGCGATTCGGCGAACACGTGCAGATTGATGTCGGAGTGCGCGCCCGCGGTCCCCGCCAACACGGGCCCGGTGAGGCGGGGCTCAAAACGCTCGAAGAAGCGCATCGCATCCAAGGCGGCGCACCGCAGCTGGCGTATCAGCTGCGGCTGGTCCTGCGCCTGGAACAGGCGCTGATAGGCGCTCAGTTCCGCTTCGACCTCGGTGTTGCGCGGCAGATTCTGGGTATCCGGCGCGCCCAGCCGCGCCGCGGCCTTGCGCTTGGCGACCCGGTAATCGCCAATCCCCTCGCTGACGATCAGCCGCGCCGCCTCCTGGGCGATGCGCTGGCGCATCTGGCGGTCGCGCGTGCTGTGGCGTACGGCCATGCTCACCACTCATTCAAGGATTCGCCGGACTCAGAATAGCGGCTCGGACAAGCCGTCACCACTGCCCCCCAGGCCGTCGGACGTGATGCCGCCGAGACTGGTGCGTTCCGGCACCTCGCCCTCCCGGAAGACCTCGAACACCGCATCGGCCTGTCCGGCGCCAGCCAGCAGACCATCGTGCGGGTCGATGCGCACCGTCACCAGGCCCTCCGGGGCCGGCAGTTGCGCCACGGGCACCCCGTCGAGCGCCGGCCGCATATAGTCCATCCAGATCGGCAACGCGGCATTGCCGCCGGTCTCGCGGGCGCCCAGGGGCGCAAGTCCGTCGAAACCGATCCAGGCGCTCGCCACCAGCGTGGGCGAATATCCGCAGAACCAGGCATCGCGCTGCTCATTGGTGGTGCCGGTCTTACCGGCGAGATCGTTGCGGCCCAGTTCACGCGCCTTCTGTCCCGTCCCGCGACGGATCACGTCCTGCATCATCGAGGTCATCAGCCAGGCGTTCTGCGCCGTGATCACCCGCGGCGCGGGACCGGGGGCGCCGTCCACCGGCGGTTGATCGGGGGCGCAGTCCCGACAGGCCCGCAGCGGTTGGGCCTCGAACAGAAGTTTCCCGCTGGAGTCGACGATCCGTTCGATGAAATATGGTTCGACCCCCTGACCGCCGTTGGCGAACACGGCATAGGCGCGGGTGATCTCCAGCGGCGTCAAGGTCCCGCTGCCCAAGGACATCGAGAGTTCCGCCGGCACCGACTCCGGGCGGAGGCCGAAGCGCAGCACGTGTTCCCGCGCGGGACGCACACCGGCCGCCTGCAGCAGCCGGATCGACACCAGATTGCGCGAGTGCACCAACGCCTCGCGCAGGCGCGTCGGTCCATAGAAACGGCCGCTGTAATTCTCCGGCCGCCAGGCCCGTTCCAGCGAGGAGTCATCGAACACCACCGGCGCGTCGTTGAGTACCGAGGCCGTTGTGAAGCCCAGTTCCAGCGCGGCGGAATAGACAAAGGGTTTGAAGCTCGAGCCGGGCTGCCGGTTCGCCTGCACCGCGCGATTGAACTTGCTGCGCTGGAAATCGAATCCGCCCACCAAGGCCTGCACCGCACCGTCGGCCGGGTCCAGCGACACCAGCGCACCCTCGACCGCCGGCAGTTGCGCCAGACGCCAGCCCTCACTGTCCGGGGCACTGTCCGGGGCGACTCGCACCAGATCCCCGACCGCGACCACCTCGGCCGCGGCCTTCGGGACCGCGCCGCGCTGATTGGCGCTCTGATAGCGGCGCGCCCAACTCAGCCCGTCCCAATCGAGCCGCAACGTGCGACCATCGCGCAGCACCACCCGACAGGCCTGGGCCTCGACCTCGATCACAATGGCCGGTTGCAGACCGCCCAGGGTCCGCTCATTCCGCAACAGGGCCGCAGCCGTTTCGGCGTCAGCACCCGCGGGCAATTCGACCTGGCGTTCCGGCCCGCGGTAACCGTGCCGGCGGTCGTAGTCCAGCAGGCCCGCGCGCAAGGCCGCGTTGGCGGCCGTCTGGTGTCGACCGCTCAAGGTCGTGTGTACCTGCAAACCTTGCTCGTAGATGGCCTCGCCGTATTGCCTGATCAACTCGGCACGCACCATTTCCGCGACATAGGGCGCCTCGACCTCGATGGCCGCGGCATGCACGCGCGCGCGGTCGACCTCGGCGATGGCCTGCGCGTAGCTCGCCGCATCGATGTAGCCCAGATCGCGCATGCGTCCCAGGATGTAATTACGCCGCACCAGGGCGCGACGCGGGTCCGTGACCGGGTTATAGAGCGAGGGCGCCTTCGGCAGACCGGCGATCATGGCGTGCTGGGCGACGCTCAACGCCTCCAGCGTGCTGCCGTAGTACACCTGCGCGGCCGCGCCGACACCGTAGGCGCGCTGTCCCAGGTAGATCTTATTCAGATACAGTTCGAGGATCTCCCGCTTGCCAAGCTCGCGCTCGATCTTCAGCGCCAGCAGGATCTCGGTGAGTTTGCGCAGATAGGTCTTATCGCGGGTCAGGAAGTAATTGCGCGCAACCTGCATGGTGATCGTGCTGCCGCCCTGGCGCTTCTCGCCAGTCCGCACCAGCTCGATACCGGCCCGCAGCAGGCCTTGATAGTCGACCCCGGGATGCTGGAAGAAGCGGTCGTCCTCGGCGGCCAGAAAGGCCTGGACCATCACCTCCGGGACTTCGTCGATGGTCACGGGCAGGCGGCGCTTCTCGCCGAATTCGGCGATCAGCTGCCGGTCTCGCGTGTAGACGCGCAGGGGGACCTGTAACTGAATATCCCGCAGCGCCTCAAGCGAGGGCAACTCCGGCGCGATATATGCATAGATCCCAACGGCCAGGAACAGCGTCGCGGTCATGACGCCAAACAGCGCGGTCACTGCAAGCCGCAGGAAACTCATGAAATGCACTAGCCGCCAGGTTGTGAACAAGATCCGCTATTAGACTATAAAGGAAAATAAAAATCTCCCGATACCCTTGTTCGAAGCGCCTGGTGATCCGAGAGACATATGGTTGACAAGCAGTTGAGCCCATCATCTAATCCGGGTCAGGCTTTATGCGGCGCAACCCATCGATAAGCGAAAGGAATTTACTGTGCAGCTTGCGCAACTGCTGAAACGGAACACCTCACCGCGCCTCGGACTCGATATCAGCTCCACTGCTGTCAAGCTGCTGGAGCTGAGCAAGAGCGGGGGTCGCTACAGGGTCGAGAGCTACGCGGTCGAACCGCTACCGCCCAATTCGGTCGTCGAGAAGAGCGTGACCGATGCCGAGGCCGTCGGCGAGGCCATCCGCCGCGCCGTCAAGCGTTCTGGCACCCGGGCCAAGGAGGCCGCCGTGGCCGTGGCCGGTTCCTCGGTCATCACCAAGGTGATCTCCATGTCCGCCAGCCTCTCCGATCAGGAGATGGAGGCGCAGATCGAGCTCGAGGCGGACCAGTACATCCCTTACCCGCTGGATGAGGTCAACACCGACTTCCAGGTGCTGGGCCCATCGGAGAAGAATCCCGACACCGTCGATGTCCTGCTGGCCGCGTCCCGCAGCGAAAACGTCGAGATGCGCGTCGCCGCGGTCGAGGCCGGCGGCCTGGTCGCCAAGGTGGTGGACATCGAGGCCTATGCGCTGGAAAACGCCTTCTCGCTGCTGGCCGACCAGCTGCCCGACCAGGGCATCGAGCGCACCATCGCCGTGGTCGACGTCGGCGCGACCATGACCACGCTGAACGTGCTGCACGATCTCAAGATCATCTACACCCGTGACCAGGTATTCGGCGGCAAGCAGCTGACCGAAGAGATCATGCGCCGCTATGGCCTGTCCTACGAGGAAGCCGGCATGGCCAAGCGCCAGGGCGGCCTGCCGGACAATTACCTGCCCGAGGTGCTCGAACCTTTTAAGGAAGCCATGGCCCAGCAGGTCAGCCGCTCCCTGCAGTTCTTCTTTTCCTCCAGCCAGTACAGCAGCATCGATCAGATCGTCCTGGCCGGCGGTAGCGCCTCGATCCCGGGCATCGACGAGCTCATCCACCAAATCATCGGTATCGAGACGATCATCGCCAACCCCTTCGCCAGCATGTCGCTGGCCTCGCGCGTCAAGCCTCAGACCCTGAGCAACGACGCCCCGGCGCTGATGATCGCCTGCGGACTGGCCCTGAGGAGCTTCGACTGACATGGCACGCATCAATCTACTCCCCTGGCGTGAATGGGAGCGCAAACGCAAGCAACGGGAATTCGTCGGCCAGGCCGTGGCCGGCGCCATGTTTGCCGCATTCGCCGTGCTCATCGGCCACATGCACATGGACAACCTGATCGGTGGTCAGGAATCGCGCAACGGTTTCCTGCAAAGCGAGATCAAGGCCCTCGACGGCCGCATCGTCAAGATCAAGGACCTGGAAACGACCAAGGCCAACCTGCTGGCGCGCATGAATGTGATCCAGGAACTGCAGAGCAACCGACCCGTGAGTGTCCACCTGATGGACGAGCTGGTGCGCACCCTGCCCGAAGGCGTGCACCTCACCAAGGTCACCCAGAAAGGCGCCGGACTCACGCTGGAAGGGGTCGCCCAGTCCAACGCCCGGGTCTCGGCCTACATGCGCAACATCGACGGTTCGCTGTGGATCGGCAACCCGAAGCTCAATGTGATCGAGACCAAGACCGCGGATCGCCGCCGCAGCGCCGAATTCACCCTGCTCGCCAGTCAGCGGGCCGCCACGAACCCATCGGACGAGACGACAGGGGGGCGGCCGTGAACCTCTCAGAGATCAATCTCAACGAGCTGGACTTCAGCAATATCGCCAACTGGCCGCCGGCGGCACGCGCTACGGCGATCGTCTTGATTGCGGCCACCGTGGTGGGCCTCGGCTACTGGTTCGACATCAAGGATCAGCAGTTGCGGCTGGCCCAGGCGGAGAAGCAAGAAGTCGAACTGAAGACCGAATTCGAGACCAAGGCCCGCAAGGCCGCGAATCTCGAGGCCTATGAGCAGCAGCTGGAAGAAATGCGGCAGTCCTTCGGCACCATGCTGCGGCAACTGCCCAACAAGACCGAGGTCGCCGATCTGCTGGTCGACGTCTCGCAGACCGGTCTGGCCAGCGGCCTGGAATTCGATCTGTTCAAGCCGGGTGCGGAAGCCCCGCGCGATTTCTATGCCGAGTTGCCAATCAACATCAAGGTCCGCGGCACGTATCACGAGTTCGGCGCCTTCATCAGCGGGGTCGCGGCCCTGCCCCGCATCGTGACCGTCCACGACATCGCGATCACCCCCCCGGCCAAGGACGCCAGCAGCGGCGACTTGACCATGGAACTGGTCGCCAAGACCTACCGGTACCTGGACGAGGAAGAGCAGGCCAGCGCCAGCCCCAAACCGGCCGAGGCCAAGAAAGGCAAGACAGGAGGCAAGCCGTGATGTCGCACCGCGCCATTAAACATGTGTCCGCCGCCTGCTGGCTCGCCTTGGGACTGAGCCTGGGCGGTTGCGGCGGCGGCAACACCCAGGACCTACAGCGCTTCGTCGAAGAGGCGCGCGCGCGCCAGCCGACCAAGATCGAGCCGCTGCCGGAATTCAAGCCGTATGAGACCTTCCTGTATCAGGCAAGCGATCTGCGCAACCCGTTCGTTGCGAGTGAACCCGGTCAGGCCGAGCAACTCCTGGCCGGCAACTCCAGCAGCAAGCTGCATCCCGATGCCAACCGGCCGCGCGAAGCGCTGGAGTCCTTCCCGCTCGACACCTTGCGCATGGTCGGCACGCTGAGCCAACACGGCGAATCCTGGGGACTGGTACTTGCTTCAGACGGCACCATTCACCGGATACAGCCCGGCAATTACCTGGGCCAGAACCACGGCAAGGTCAGAAATATTTCGGAATTTGAAATCGGCGTTTTGGAAATCGTACCGGATGGGCTAGGAGGCTGGATGGAACGCCCGGCCTCGCTCGCGCTCAGCGAATGATCCCATGGGGGGAGCTAAAGACATGATCAGTTCAAGCATTACCAACACCTATTCCACCACCGCGTCGCCCGTAAGGGGCACGGCCGGCGGGACCGCGTTCGCCCGCCGGATGCTGGCCCTGCTCGCCGGGTGCTTCCTGACCGCGCAGGCGGCCGTGGCCGAGAATGTCCTGGAAGGCTTCGACGTGGGGGCGCTGCCAGGCAACAAGGTGCAGATCGTACTGAAGATGCGCGAGCCGGCGGAAAACCCGCTGAGCTTCACCATCGACAACCCGGCGCGTATCGCCCTGGACCTGCCCGGCACCCGCAACGGCCTCGGCAAGGCCCCCCAGCCCATCGGTGTCGGCCTGGCCAAGAGCCTGACCGCGGTCGAGGCCCAGGGGCGCACCCGGGTGGTGCTGAATCTGGTGCAGATGGCGCCCTACGAGACCCGCGCGGACGGCAATCTGATCGTGGTCACGCTGCAAGACACCACCGGCACCGCCGGCGTCGCCGCGGGCAGATCCGCCAGCGGCAGCCCGTCGTCGCCGGCCCACGCCCTCAGCGGCAATGATCTCCGCAACGTGGATTTCCGCCGCGGCGACCAGGGCGAGGGCCGCATCGTGGTCGCCCTGCCCAGCGCCAGCACCGCGGTCGACATGCGCCAGGAGGCCGGCCAGGTGGTGCTCGAGTTCTATAACGTCGGCCTGCCCGAGGCACTCGAGCGGCGCCTGGATGTCACGGATTTCGCCACCCCCGTGAAGACGATCGACACCTTCAGCAAGGGCCGGAACGTACGCATGGTGATCGTCCCGATCGGCGAATATGACCACGTCGCCTATCAGACCGACACCACCTATACGGTCGAGATCAAGCCCACTACCAAGGAACAGCAGGAACTGCGTCGCCGCGAACAGCTCGGCTATTCCGGCGAGCGCTTGTCGCTGAACTTCCAGGACATCGAGGTGCGCTCGGTATTGCAACTGATTGCCGACTTCACCGGCACCAACATCGTGGTCAGCGACACGGTCACCGGCAGCCTGACCCTGCGCCTGCAGAACGTACCCTGGGATCAGGCCCTGGACATCGTGCTCAAGACCAAGGGCCTGGCCATGCGCAAGAACAACGAGGTGATCCTGGTCGCGCCCAGCGAGGAGATCGCCGCGCGCGAGAAACTGGAGCTGGAATCCCTGAAGCAGGTCGAGGAACTCGCCCCGACCTATTCGGAATTCATCCAGGTCAATTACGCCAAGGCTTCGGAGCTCGCCGAGCTGATCAAGGGCAAGGATGCGAACTCCGTGCTCTCGGAACGCGGTTCCGTGACCATCGACCAGCGCACCAATACCCTGCTGGTGCGCGACACGGCGGACAAACTCGCCGACGTGCGCCGGCTGGTCAGCGCCCTGGACATCCCGGTGCGGCAGGTGTTGATCGAGTCGCGCATCGTGATCGCCAGCGACGATTTTGCCCGCGAGATCGGCGTGCGCCTCGGCGGTAACAGCGCCCAACAGCACGGCTCCAGCACCACCCGCCTCCTCGCCGGCGGTCTACCGGGCGATGTCGTCTGGAATCCGGATTACTATCCCACCGGTATCGAAAACCCCCCGGGCTCCGAGGCCGACGCCCTGCTGACCGACCTGCGCGTCGGCAACCCGATGGGCGCAATCAACTTCGTGATCGGCCGCATAGGCAAGGATCTGCTGCGCCTGGAACTGTCGGCGATGCAGGCCGAGGGCAAGGGCGAGGTCATCTCCAGCCCGCGGGTGATCACCGCCAACCAGAGAGAGGCGGTGATCCGTGACGGCGTGGAGATCCCCTACCAGGAGGCCTCCTCCAGCGGCGCGACCACGGTCAGTTTCAAAGAGGCGGTCCTGGCATTGCGGGTCACGCCGCAGATCACTCCGGACAACCGGGTCATCATGGACCTGTCGGTCAGCCAGGACACCGTCGGCCAGGTCTTCAACAATGTGCCCAGCATCGACACCCGCGCGGTGGAGACCCAGGTACTGGTCGACAACGGCGAGACCGCGGTGCTCGGCGGCATCTATATCCAGAAGACCCTCAAGGGGGTGGACAAGATCCCGTTCCTGGGGGATCTGCCGGGCATCGGCGCGGCCTTCCGCCAGACCCGCAACAGCAACAGCAAGTCGGAGCTGCTGATCTTCGTCACGCCGCGGATCCTCAAGGACAACCTCGCGGCAAACTGATCCGCCGCCGCGGCTTGTAGACCGCCGGCCTTTCTGGCATACCATGCCCGGCATGAGCAGCATGCCGGGCAATTTATTTCTGGTCGGTCCCATGGGGGCCGGCAAGACCACCATCGGGCGCCAACTCGCGCGCCAACTCAAGCGTCACTTTCACGACAGCGATCGCGAGATCGAGCTGCGCACCGGCGTCGACATCCCGCTGATCTTCGAGCTCGAGGGTGAGACGGGCTTCCGCGCGCGCGAGCGCGGGGTCATCGATGCGCTGACTCAATTGCCCGACAGCGTGCTCGCCACCGGCGGCGGGGCCATCCTCGATCCGGACAACCGCCGGCATCTGGCCGAGCGCGGTGTCGTGGTCTACCTGGAGACCTCCGTGGACCAGCAGCTCGCACGCACCGGCCGCGATCGCAACCGGCCACTGCTCCAGACCGAGGACCCACGCCGCCGCCTGGAAGAATTGCTGGCGGTGCGCGACCCGCTGTATCGCGAGATCGCCGATCTGATCGTGCCAACCGACCAGCGCACGGCCCGCGATGTCGTCCAGCAGATCCTGCGCAGCCTCCGCCCCCCGCGCGGCAAGGCCCGCGCCCGCGTGCCGGCACCGTAGTATTCTCCAGGCCGACGTCGGGCCTTTTGCCCGGCCCGCCGATTCTTTACTATCCTCGGCGCCTTGTGCCAACCCTCTTCCGCAGCAGGAACCCCGATGCGCACCCTGAAACTCGACCTCGGCGCCCGCAGTTACCCGATCTACATCGGCCGCCAACTGCTCGGCCAACCGGACCTGCTGCGAGCGCATATCCACGGGCGGCAGGTGCTGGTGGTCAGCAACACCACCGTGGCGCCCCTGTACCTCGATCGGCTCGGCGAGGCGTTGGGTGATTACACACTCAAGGCCATCGCCCTGCCCGACGGCGAGGCCTACAAGACCCTCGACACCCTGAACCTGATCTTCGATGCGCTGCTGGAAAACCGCTTCAACCGGCGCTGCACCCTGATCGCCCTGGGCGGCGGCGTGGTCGGCGACATCGGCGGCTTCGCCGCGGCCAGTTACCAGCGCGGCGTGGAGTTCATCCAGGTGCCTACCACCCTGCTGTCGCAGGTGGATTCCTCGGTCGGCGGCAAGACCGGCGTGAACCACCGACTCGGCAAGAACATGATCGGCGCCTTTCATCAGCCCAATGCCGTGCTGATCGACACCGACACGCTCGGCACCCTGCCCGAGCGCGAAGTGGCCGCGGGGCTGGCCGAGGTGATCAAATACGGGCTGATCCGCGATCCGGACTTCTTCGCCTGGCTGGAGGACAACATGCAGCGTCTGACCGCGCGCGACCCCGAGGTGCTGGCCCAGGCCATCGAGCGTTCCTGCCAGAATAAGGCCGAGGTGGTGGCGGCCGACGAGCGCGAGAGCGGCCAGCGCGCCCTGCTGAATCTCGGCCACACCTTCGGCCACGCGATCGAAACCGGCATGGGCTACGGCACCTGGCTGCACGGTGAAGCCGTGGCGGTGGGCATGCTGCTGGCCGCGGAGCTGTCGGCGCGCCTGGGCTGGCTGGCCGGCGCGCAGGTCGAGCGCATCGCCCGGCTGCTGGAACGCGCGCGCCTGCCGACCGCCATCCCCCCCGCGATGGACAGTGCGCGGTTCCTGGAGCTGATGGCCGTGGACAAAAAGGTCCTCGACGGCGGCCTGCGCCTGGTGCTGCTCAAGGCCCTCGGCACGGCCGTGGTGACCGACGCCTTCGACCCCCGCCTGCTGCGCGCAACCCTGGACGCGGCGCACGCCGGCGCGCGCGCGTGAGCGGCTTGCGAGACACCCCCGGCATGACCCCGCCCCCCGCGGCGCTCGCCGCCTACGCCGCCAGCGACACCAACTCGCGCGGGCGGCGTCACCCGGAACCCACGCCCGCCTACCGCAGTGAATTCCAGCGCGACCGCGACCGCATCATCCATTCCGCGGCCTTCCGCCGTCTGGAATACAAGACCCAGGTGTTCGTGAATCACGAGGGCGACCTGTTCCGCACCCGCCTGACGCATTCCATCGAGGTCGCGCAGATCGCCCGTTCCATCGCCCGCGCCCTGCGCCTGAACGAAGACCTGACCGAGGCCATCGCCCTGGCCCACGACCTCGGCCACACCCCGTTCGGGCACGCCGGGCAGGACGCGTTGAACGCCTGCATGAAGCCGTATGGCGGTTTCGAGCACAACCTGCAATCCCTGCGCGTGGTCGATGAACTCGAAGAACGCTATGCGGAATTCAGCGGGCTCAATCTCACCTTCGAGACCCGTGAGGGCATCCTGAAGCACTGTTCCCTGGCCAACGCCCGGCTGCTGGGCGAGCTCGGCCAGCGTTTCCTCGACCACTCCCAGCCCACGCTTGAGGCGCAGCTCACCAACCTGGCCGACGAGATCGCCTACAACAGCCACGATGTCGACGACGGCCTGCGCGCGCGCCTGATCGAGATCGAGGAACTCGGCGAGATCCGGCTGTTCGCCGAGCAACACGCCGAGGTCCAGCGCGCCTACCCCGACCTCTCCGTGCGCAGAAGCATCCACGAGGTGGTCCGGCGCATGATCAACCGGCAGGTCGTGGATTTGATCGAGACCAGCCTGGCCGGGCTGCGCGAGGCCGCGCCGACGGACATCACGGGGGTACGCCAGCAGCCGGGGCCGCTGATCCGTTACAGCGACGCGATGCGCGAACAGAACCAGGAATTGAAACGCTTTCTGCGCACCCGGCTGTACCAGCATTACCGCGTGTACCGGATGACCACCAAGGCCGCGCGCGTGATCAGCGCGCTGTTCGACGCCTTCAATACCGACCTGCGCCTGCTGCCGGACGAGGCCCGCGCGCACTGCCAGCGCCTGGAGACCACCGCCGGGGCAGAGGGACGGGCCCGCGGCGTGGCCGACTACATCGCCGGCATGACCGACCGCTATGCGATCGGCGAATACGAGCGGGTCTACAATCCCAAGGAACTGACCTGATGGCCCGCGGGCACGCACTGTCCGCCGCGGGCGCGGGGTGCTGACCGGCCATGCGCATCTACATGCAGACACCGGTGGGTGACGATGGCGCGCCCCGCTACTATCACCTGCACTTGCAGGAAGACCTCCTCGAAGGCTGGACCCTGGTTCGCGAGTGGGGGCATCAGGGCAGCGGAGGGCGGGTCGTGAAGGCGCATTTCGGCTGTCGCGAGGACGCCGAGCAGGCCCTGCTCAAGGCCCGCGACGAGCAACTGCGGCGCGGCTACCGGATGGTCTTCATTCAGGGACAGGAGCAACCGTGAACACAACGGCACGGCCCACCACGGAGCCCGGTTATCTCGCCATCCTCGGTTTGCAGCGGGCCCCGTTCCTCGATCGGGTCGATGACCGGTTCTTCTATGCCGACCCGGCCCTGATCCAACGTCTGGACCTGTTGAGACACCTGACCCAGTTCGGCGACATGCTGCTGGCCATCGTCGGCCCCGACGGCAGCGGCAAGACCACCCTGCTGCAACAGTTCATGGGCTACGGCGACAACGCCTGGCGCTGCTGCCGTATCGACGCGGCGCAGATCGGCCAACCCGACGAGCTGCTGGCCCGGCTGGCCACAGGCTTCGAGCAGGACCTCCAGAGCGATCCGCAGCGCCTCGTGGCCACCCTGCACCGGCACTTCCAGGCGCTGCGACACACCGCGCGGCTGCCGGTGATCGTGGTCGACGATGCCCAGCGGCTGCCCGATGCCGCCCTGAAGACTCTGTTGACGCTGGGCGGCGAGCCCCGGGAGACGCTCAAGCAGGTCAGGATCGTGCTGTTTGCCACCCCTGGGCTGGACCAGCGCCTGATCCAGGCCGGCCTCCACGACCCGCAGCGACCGCTGCTGCACAGCCTGGAGGTCCCGCCGTTCGACGTCCAGCAATCAGCCGCCTACCTGATGTACCGCCTGGCCGTCGCCGGCTATTCCGGGGACAGCCCGTTCAGCCTCACCGAGATCCGCGCCCTGCACAAGGCGGCCGGGGGCCGCCCTGGCCCGCTCAACCTGCTGGCCCACGAGGCCCTGCTGGAACGCGCCGAGCGGATCGCCGCCGGTGGCGCGGACCCGTCGCTGGCGGCGCGCCGGCGCTGGGCCGCCGTGCTCGGCGCCGGCCTGGGCCTCGCAGCCCTCGGCTGGTACCTGTCGCACCCCAGCCAGCTGACAGTGCCGGTCCCGGCAGCGCCGCCGCGCGCGGAGCGGGAGCTGCACCTGCGCCCGCCGCCGCCCGAACCGGTTGCGGAGACCCCGACGGTACCCGAACCCGCCGCCGAGTTACCGCCCCGCCGTGAGGACACGGCGGCGGAGACCGAGACCGCGGTGCCCCCGGCCGCCGAGTCACCCGCCCCGCCGTCCCCGGCACCTGCCGAGACGGCCCTCCCCGAGGCCTTGGCCGCGACACCCGCGGAAGACCCGGCGGAGACCGCGTCCGTCCCGGCCCCCGAACCGTCCGCACCGGAGACCGCACTGTCCGCGCCGGAGCCCGAACCGTCCGCACCGGAGACCGCACTGTCCGCGCCAGAGACCGCGTCCGTCCCGGCAGCGAAGCCCGCCCCCTCGGCCCCGTTGCCGACCACCGCGCCTGCGCCGCAAGCCCCGGCCGTGGCGGCGGACGCCCCCCGGCGCGAGGACTGGTTGCGCAGCCGCCCGGCTGGGCATTTCACCCTGCAGCTGTTGGGAGTACGCAGCGAGGCCGCCCTGCACGCGTATCTGGCCGAGCACAGCCCACCCGGACCGGTCGCGTATTTCCGCACCGTGTTCAAGGGCGGTGACTGGTATGTACTGGTCCAGGGCGACTACCCGAGCAGGGCGGCCGCGCGGGCCGCGGTGGCCACCCTGCCCACCGCGCTGCGCGCGGGCAAACCCTGGCCACGCAGCTTCGCGTCCATCCACGACGAGCTAAAGTAACCCGCCACGGCCCGCATTGGGGTCGGTTGCACAAATCCGGGGAGCCGGGATAATAGCCGGCTTCGCGCAGCCCCTGGACAGTTTCCCGGGCGACGTCCTCAGCCCGGCAAACCACCCATGAAGCAGCGCCTCGAACAGCTCCTGACCGACGCCGTGCACGGCCTTCAGGCCGGCGGCGGCCTGCCCGCGGACCTCGACATCGCCCCCCAGATCGAGCGCACCCGCGACCGCGCCCACGGCGACTTCGCCAGCAATCTGGCCCTGACCCTGGCCAAGGCCGCGCGCGCCAAGCCGCGCGAGATCGCCGAAAAGATCGTCGCCGCGCTCCCGGCCTCGGCGCAGGTCGCCCGCGTCGAGATCGCCGGGCCTGGCTTCATCAACTTCCACCTCACCCCCGCCGCCTATCACCGGGTGATCGGCGAGGTGCTGGAGGCGGGCGCGCGCTACGGGCGCAGCGACCTGGGCGCCGGGCGTTCCGTGCAGGTTGAATTCGTCTCCGCCAACCCGACCGGCCCGCTGCACGTCGGCCACGGCCGCGGCGCGGCCTACGGCGCGGCGGTCGCCGATCTGCTCGAGGCCATCGGCTACCGCGTGCACCGCGAGTACTACGTGAACGACGCCGGCCGGCAGATGGACATCCTGGCCGCCAGTGTCTACCTGCGCTATCTGGAGCTGTGCGGCGAGGCCTTTACCTTTCCGAGCAACGGCTACAAGGGCGATTACGTCTGGGACATCGGCGCGACCCTGCACCGCAGCCACGGCGACGCGTTGCGGCATGCCGCCGAGGCGGTATTCCAGGACATCCCCGCCGACGCGCCGGCCGGCGGCGACAAGGAAACGCACATCGACGCGCTGATCGCGCGCGCGCGCACGCTGCTCGGCCCAGGGCGCTACCGCGAGGTGTTCGATCTCGGCCTGGACACCATCCTTGACGACATCCGCCGCGACCTGGCCGAGTTCGGCGTGAGCTACGACGCCTGGTTCTCGGAGCGCTCACTGACCGAGGACGGCACGGTCGCGCGCACCCTGGATCGCCTGAAAGACAGCGGCCATGTCTACGCGAAAGACGGCGCGCTGTGGTTCCGCTCCACCGACTACGGCGACGAAAAGGACCGCGTGGTGGTGCGCGACAACGGCCAGACCACCTATTTCGCCTCCGACATCGCCTACCACATGAACAAGCTGGAGCGCGGCTATTCGCGGGTCATCGACATCTGGGGCGCCGACCACCACGGCTATGTACCGCGCGTGAAGGCCGCGCTCGCCGCGATCGGCGACGACCCGGCCAAGCTCGATGTGCTGCTGGTACAGTTCGCGATCCTCTACCGCGGCGGCGAGCGTGCGCAGATGTCCACGCGCTCCGGCGAGTTCGTGACCCTGCGCGAGCTGCGCCAGGAGGTCGGCAAGGACGCCTGTCGGTTCTTCTACGTGATGCGCAAGTGCGAACAGCACCTGGATTTCGATCTGGATCTGGCCAAGTCGCAGTCCTCGGACAATCCCGTCTACTACATCCAGTACGCCCACGCGCGCGTGATGAGCGTGCTGCGCCAGCTCGCCGACAAGGGCCTGAGCTGGGATGCCGCAGAGGGCACCGCACACCTGCAACGGCTCACCGAATCGCACGAGACCGCGCTGATGGTCGGCCTGTCGCGCTACCCCGAGATCGTCGAGGACGCGGCGCTCAACCACGAGCCGCACCAGCTCGCCCATTACCTGCGCGAACTGGCCAACGACTTCCACACCTATTACAACGCCCATCAGTTCCTGGTCGAGGATGGCGCGCTGCGCAACGCGCGCCTGAGCCTGATCCAGGCCACCCGTCAGGTGCTCGCCAACGGCCTCGGCCTGCTGGGCGTCTCGGCACCGGACAGCATGTAGACACACGGCCACACGCCGCCATGGCCAAGGATTACAAACACCGCGCCACCCCCCGCCATCGCCGCCCGGCCGTGCCGGGCTGGCTGTGGCTGCTGGCCGGGCTGGCGCTCGGCCTGCTGGTCGCCTTCCTGGGGTATTTGCAGCAATCCCCGCGGGCGCCGGCAGACGCGCCCCAGCCGGGGCCCGCCCGCCCGCTGTCCGGCCAGGAGGCGCGCGACGTGAAAAAGACCACGCCCGCGCCGGTACCGCCGCCGCCCAAGCCGCGTTACGACTTCTACACCATCCTGCCGGGCATGGAGGTGGTCGTCCCCGAACAGTCGCTGCCTGAAAAAACCCGCGAGGGCGTGCGCCCGGTCGAGGCGCCCGGCACCTATGTATTGCAGGCCGGCTCGTTCCGCAGCCACCCACAGGCCGACCAACTCAAGGCCCGGCTCGCCCTGCTGGGCCTGAAGTCCGAGATCCAGGTCGTCACCATCGACAACCGCGAGACCTGGCACCGCGTGCGGGTCGGCCCCTTCAAGGACCTCAATGCCCTCAACGCCGCGCGCGCCCGCCTGAAAGAAAACCGGCTCGACGCGATCCTCCTGCGGGTCAGCGAATAACCGCCCGCGCGCCCACGCCACCCCCACGCGACCCAGGAATGCCCCGAGCCGATGACCCCGCCCACCGAATCCCGCCCGCACCGCGGCACGATCTTCGCTGAGGAGGCCACGGTGCTCGCGCATCAGGCCCACCCCGGGGATCAATACGTCCTGCGCGTGCAGGCGCCGCAGTGCGCCGCCCATGCGCGGCCGGGCAGCTTCGCGCACCTCAACTGCGGCCCCGAGCTGCCGATGCGCCGGCCGCTGTCGATCATGCGGGTCGAGCCGCGGGCCGGGTGGGTGGAATTTCTGTACAAGGCGGTCGGCCAGGGCACGCGCCGGCTGGCGCAACGCCAGGTCGGCGAACAGCTCAGCGTACTGGGGCCGATCGGCGTGCCGTTCGTGCCGCAGCGCGAGCGGCCCCGCCCGCTGCTGCTGGGGGGCGGGGTCGGCATCCCGCCGATGCTGTTTCTGGCCGAGGTGCTGAAGGCGGACCCGCATTGGCGGCCACTGGTACTGATGGGCTCCGAGGTGCCGTTCCCGTTCGCGGCGCGGCCCTCGCGCATCCTGGTGCCCGGACTGCCTGAGGGGGTGATCGCGGCCATGCCGCTGCTGGAGGACTGGGGCGTGGCCTCGCGGCTGGCCAGCCTGAGGGGCTATCCCGGCTGCTTCGAGGGCTACATCACCGAGCTGGCGCGCGCCTGGCTGAACGGCCTGGGACCCGCGCAGCGCGCGGAGGTGGCGCTGTTCGCCTGCGGCCCGCAGCCGATGCTCGCGGCCACCGCGAGACTCGCGCGCGAATTCGATCTGCCCTGCCAGGTGTCGTTGGAGGAGTTCATGGCCTGCGCGGTCGGCGGCTGCGCCGGCTGCACGGTGCGCGTGGAGACCGCCCAGGGCCCGGCCATGAAACGCGTCTGCGTGGACGGTCCGGTATTCGATGCCCGGCAGGTGTTTCCCGCCTGAGCCACCCGCTGGCCGCTAACGCAGATCCTGCAGCGACACGCCGGCCAGGGCATCGGCGAGTTTGGCAGGGTCCTCCTCGTCGAGCTTGATCATCAGCCGCACCTCGTTGGTCGAATCGGCGTGGCGGATCGCCTCGTCGTAGCTGATCGCGCCCTCCTTGTGCAGCTCGAACAGGGACCGGTCGAAGGTCGACATGCCCTGCTGGGTGGAGCGGCTCATCAGCTCCTTGAGCTTGTGAATCTCGCCCAGGCGTATCTGCTCGGCCGCCAGCGGGGTGTTGAGCAACACCTCCACGGCGGCCCGGCGACGGCCGCCGCTGGCGCTCGGGATCAGCTGCTGCGCGACCACGGCCTTGAGGTTGAAGGCCAGGTCCATCAACAACTGGTTGCGGCGGTCCTCGGGGAAGAAGTTGATGATCCGGTCCAGGGCCTGGTTGGCGTTGTTGGCGTGCAGGGTCGACAGGCACAGGTGGCCGGTCTCGGCGAAGGCGATCGCGTGGTCCATGGCCTCGCGGGTGCGGATCTCGCCGATCAGGATCACGTCCGGCGCCTGGCGCAGGGTGTTCTTCAGGCCGACCGCGTAGGACGCGGTATCCAGGCCGACCTCGCGCTGGGTGATGATGCAGCCGGCGTGCGTGTGCACGAATTCGATGGGATCTTCCAGGGTCACGATGTGGCCGCTGCCGTGGCGGTTGCGGTGCCCGATCATGGCCGCCAGCGAGGTCGACTTGCCGGAGCCGGTCCCGCCGACGAAGATCACCAGGCCGCGCTTGGCCATGGCCAGGCTGGCGATGACCGGCGGCAGGTGCAGCGATTCCAGGGTCGGGATCTCGCCCTCGATCCGGCGCAACACCATCCCCGCATCGCCGCGCTGGCGGAAGGCGCTGACCCGGAAGCGGCCGTGCGCCGGATCACTGATCGCGAAATTGCACTCGTGCTCCTGGGCGAACTCGGCGCGCTGGGCCTCGGACATCACCGAGGCGACCAGGCCGTCGGCCTGCTCGGGCGTCAGTGGGGGATACGCCAGGGGGTCGATGCGGCCGTCGACCTTGAGGCTGGGCGGCAGGCCCACGGTGATGAACAGGTCGGAGGCCCGCTGGGCCACCATCGTTTCGAGCAGAATCCGCATGTCCATGGCGTATTAGCCGGCGCAGTAGATCAGTCCCAAGTCCGACCGGCGCCTAGCGGAACAACTCCTTGTTGGCCGCCTTGCTGCGCGCATCGGCCTTGGTGACGACGCCCTTCTGCACGATCTCTTGCAGGTTCTGATCGAGGGTCTGCATGCCGTACTGCTGGCCGGTCTGGATGGACGAATACATCTGCGCCACCTTGTCCTCGCGGATCAGGTTGCGAATGGCCGGGGTGCCGATCATGATCTCGTGCGCGGCGATACGCCCGCCACCGACGCGCTTGAGCAGGGACTGGGAGATCACCGCGCGCAGGGATTCCGACAGCATCGAACGGACCATGGATTTCTCGGCCGCCGGGAACACGTCGATGATGCGGTCGATGGTCTTGGCGGCGGAGCTGGTGTGCAGGGTACCGAACACCAGATGGCCGGTCTCGGCCGCGGTCAGCGCCAGGCGGATGGTCTCCAGGTCGCGCATTTCGCCGACCAGGATGATGTCCGGGTCCTCACGCAGGGCCGAGCGCAGCGCCTCGGAGAAGCCCAAGGTATCGCGATGCACCTCGCGCTGGTTGATCAGGCACTTCTTGGATTCGTGGACGAACTCGATCGGGTCCTCGATGGTCAGGATGTGCTCGAAGCGCGATTCGTTGACGTGATTCATCATCGCCGCCAGCGTGGTCGATTTACCGGAACCGGTCGGACCGGTCACCAGCACGATGCCGCGCGGCTGGTCGGCGATCTCCTTGAACACCGGCGGGCAGCGCAGGTCTTCCAGACTCATGATCTTGGACGGAATGGTCCGGAACACCCCGCCGGCGCCGCGGTTGTGGTTGAAGGCATTGACGCGGAAACGCGCCAGATTGGGGATCTCGAAGGAGAAGTCGGTCTCCAGGAATTCCTCGAAATCCTTGCGCTGCTTGTCGTTCATGATGTCGTAGACCAGCGCATGCACCTGTTTGTGATCCAGCGCCGGCACGTTGATGCGGCGGATGTCGCCGTCCACGCGGATCATCGGCGGCAGGCCGGCGGAGAGGTGCAAATCGGAGGCGTTGTTCTTGACGCCGAAGGCGAGCAGTTCTGCGATATCCATGCCTATCCCCTGAACTTCAAGTGTGCTTGACCGTCACGCGCCGCCCGGTCACGCTGAACGGCGCGTTCTTTCTATCTATTGAGCCTGGCCTTACGCTGCCTGACACCTGTCACGCTATCCGGCAATGCTCAATAATAGCGTCCACGCCGCCCATGCCTTGATCGGGCGATGCAGCCTGTTGCCAGATCCAGCGACCAACGCGCGGGAAAGTATAGCCATACCCCATGTCAGACCGTGAACGGCAGATCTCAGAGCGGGTGCAGGCGGTACGCGCGCGGATCGCCGCGGCGGCCCGGGCCTGTGGCCGGGACCCGGCCTCGGTGCGCCTGCTGGCGGTGAGCAAGGGATTTCCGGTGGAGGACCTGCGCGCCGCCCAGGCCGCCGGGCAGACGTGTTTCGGCGAGTCCTACCTGCGCGAGGCCCTGCCCAAGCTCGCCGCCCTGACCGACCCGGCCCCCGAGTGGCACTACCTCGGGCCGCTGCAGGCCAACAAGACCCGGCCCATCGCCGAACGCTTCGCCTGGGTACACAGCCTCGACCGGCTGAAACTCGCGCAGCGCCTGAACGACCAACGCCCGGCCGGCTTACCGCCGCTGGCCGTCTGTCTGCAGGTCAACCTCAGCGGCGAGGCCCGCAAGTCCGGCGTATCCCCGGACCAGCTCGACACCCTGGCGCAGGCGGTCGTCGCCTTGCCGCGGCTGCGGCTGTGCGGGCTGATGGCCATCCCGGCGCCGACCCCGGTGCTGGCCGCCCAGCGCGCCGCCTTCCGTCGGCTATCGGACATGCGCGACGCACTGAACGCCGCGGGTTATGCGCTGGACACCTTATCGATGGGCATGTCCGACGATCTGGAGGCGGCGATTACCGAGGGCGCGACCCTGGTGCGCGTCGGCAGCGCCCTGTTCGGTGCGCGGGGCTGAGCCGGGGTTTTGCGCCGGCTGCGGTTTGCGGCCAGAATAGCCGCCCATGAATCCACCCCACATAAGTTTCATCGGCGCCGGCAACATGGCCCGCAGCCTGATCGGCGGGTTGATCGCCGACGGCTGGCCGGCCGAGCGCATCCGCGCCGCCGACCCCGATCCCGATCAGCGCGCCACCCTGACCCAGCACGCGGGCATCGCCACCGACGCGGAGAATGTCGCGGCGGTGCAGGCCGCCGACGTGGTGGTGCTGGCGGTCAAACCCCAGGTGATGCGCCCGGTCGCCCAGGAGATCGCCGCGGCGGTGCAGACCCATCGGCCACTGGTCATCAGTATCGCCGCGGGTATCCGCGTGGCCGATCTGGACCGCTGGCTGGGCGGCGACAACGCGATTGTGCGCGGCATGCCCAACACCCCGGCCCTGGTGCAGAGTGGTGCCACGGCACTGTTCGCCAACCCGCGCGTCAGCACCGAGCAGCGCAACCGGGCCGAGAGCATCCTGCGCGCGGTCGGACTGACCCTGTGGCTGGACCGGGAGGAACTGATGGATGCGGTCACCGCCCTGTCCGGCAGCGGGCCCGCCTATCTGTTCCTGGTCATGGAGGCCCTGCAGGCGGCCGGCGAACGGCTCGGCCTGCCCGCCGAGGCGGCCCGCCTGCTGACCCTGCAGACCGCCTTCGGCGCCGCCAAGATGGCCTTGGAAAGCGCCGAGGACGCGGCCGTTCTGCGCCAGCGCGTGACCTCACCGGGCGGCACCACCGAGTGCGCCTTGCAGGTGCTGGAGGACGGTGGCCTGCGCGAGCTGATGGCCCGTGCCTTGGCCAGCGCACGCGACCGCTCGCGCGAACTGGCCGATCAATTGGGTAAGTGAAGCCATGGGTCCCGGCTACTTCACCAGCCCCCTCGAATTCGTGATCAACACCCTGTTCAGCCTGTATGTGCTGGTGCTGATGCTGCGCTTCCTGCTGGCCCGGGTGCGGGCGGACTTCTACAACCCGGTCAGCCAATTCCTGGTCAAGGTCACCAACCCGCTGCTGGTGCCGCTGCGCCGACTGATCCCCTCGGTGGGCGGCATCGACCTGGCCTCGGTGCTGTTGATGCTGGCGGTACAGATGCTCGGCATCGCCCTGATCCTGTTGCTGCGCGGCGGCGGCATCAGCCTGCTGGCCCTGGTGTTCATCAGCCTGGCCGAGCTGGTCGACCTGGCGTTCAAGGTCTTCATCTACGGCATCCTGATCCAGGCCATCCTCAGCTGGGTCAATCCCGGCGCCTACAACCCGGCGGTCAACCTGCTGCATTCGCTGACCGAGCCGGTGCTGCGACCGGTGCGCCGGCTGCTGCCGCCGATCAGCGGCCTGGACCTGTCGCCGCTGCTGGCGATCCTGTTGCTGGAGGTCGTCCGCCGGCTGGTGGTGCCCCTGCTGGCCCTGCCGGCCGGCTGATCCCGCCGGTGAACGCGCCGCCGGCGTGGTGCCGCTGGGAGGGGCCGGATCTGTGGCTGGCCGTGCATGTCCAGCCGCGCGCCCACCAGGACGCAATCGTCGGCCCGCACGGCGACCGGCTGAAGATCCGTATCACCGCCCCGCCGCTCGAAGGCCGCGCCAACAGTCACCTGATCCGTTACCTGGCCGAATGCTTCGCCGTGCCCCTCGGTGCGGTCGAGCTGCTGGCCGGCAGCGGTGCCCGCGACAAGCGCCTGCGCATCCACGACCCACGCTGCCTGCCCGAAGGCATCCCGCCGCGCCCCGCGCCGTGACATGCCGGCGGCATACCTAAGCCACTGTTTGTCTGACTCAAGAATCCCCGCCGCCGGTCGCTAGGTGGCTGTCGGGGACAGCCTGCGGCCGGACCGTCGAGTGTCTGTCGACCACGCACATGGGGATCACACGAATGACACAGGATCAGTTCGGTCTGCGCATGCGCGCCTACGCCGCCTGGAAGGCGGGCGTGCTGCAGGCCCTGGAAGAATTCCAACGCTGGCTCGACGCGCGCGGCCTCAGCGAGAGCGAAGACGACCTGCGCCTCTATGAAACACTGGAGGCACTGCGCAAGGACCGTCTGACGCTGGCCTTCGTGGCCGAGTTTTCACGCGGCAAGACCGAGCTGATCAACGCCATCTTCTTCGCCCACTACGGTCAGCGCCTGCTGCCGTCCGAGGCCGGGCGCACCACCATGTGTCCCAGCGAGCTGTTCTACGACCGCGAGACCGGCCAGGCCTATCTGCGCCTGCTGCCGATCGAGACCCGCCGCGAGGAACGTTCCATCAGCGATTACAAGACCGATCATCACCAGTGGGTCTCCCTGCCGCTGGACACCGCTTCGCCCGGGCAGATGGCCGAGACGCTACGCGAGGTGACCAAGACCAAGCGGGTGCCCCTGATGGTCGCCCGCGCGCTGGGCCTATACGACGAGGCCCTGGACCCGCAGTACAAGAAGACCGGTGAATTGCCCGCGCAGGTCGAGATCCCGATGTGGCGGCACGCCCTGATCAGCTTCCCGCACCCGTTGCTCGAACAGGGGCTGGTGATCCTGGACACGCCCGGCCTGAACGCCCTGGGCACCGAGCCGGAGCTGACCATGAACATGCTGCCGGCCGCCCAGGCGCTGCTGTTCGTGCTCGCCGCCGACACCGGCGTGACCCGCTCCGACATGGACATCTGGGAGCACCATGTCCAGCCCGGCAGCCACAGTCCGCACAACAAACACCTGGCCGTCGCCCTGAACAAGATCGACACCCTGTGGGACGACCTCAAGGATCAGCACGCCATCGAGGCCAGCGTCGACGCGCAGTGCCGCAAGGTCGCGGAACTGCTCAGCGTCGACGCCGAGCGGATCTTCCCGGTCTCAGCCCAGAAGGGGCTGGTCGGCAAGGTCCGCGGCGACGCCGAGCTGCTCGAACGCAGCCGTCTACCGGCGCTGGAGGCGTTTCTTGCCGATGAGGTGCTGCCCAACAAACTCGAGGTCCTGCGCGAGCACATCCTCAGAGAGATCGGCGGTCTGCTGGAACAGACCCGCAGCCTGCTCAACAACCGCCGCACGCAGACCGCACGCGAGCGGGAAAATCTGAGCGCCCTGCGCGGCAAGAACGCGGACGTGATCGAACACCTGATGAAAAAATCGCGCGAGGAACAGGCCACCTATCTGCGCAACGTGGAAGGCTTTCAGTCCAGCCGCCGGGTGCTGCAGAGCTCGGCCAAGACCATGCTCGACGCGTTGAGCCTGGATGCCTTCGACAAACTCATCAACAAGACCCGCGAGGACATGACCGGCGCCTGGACCACGCACGGCCTGAAGCGGGCCATGCTGTCCTTCTTCGAAGGCGCGCGCGAGACCATGGACCAGGTCGCCCAGCAGGCCGAACAGACCCGCGGCCTGATTCGCGCCACCTACCGCAAATTCCACGAGGAGCACGGCCTGCCCGCCGTCACCCCCAAGGTGTTCTCGGTCGAGCAGTACAACATCGAACTGCACCGCCTGCTGGGGGAGGCCGATACCTTCCGCAACAGCCCGGTCACGGCCATGACCGAACAGGGTTTTCTGATCAAGAAATTCTTCATCTCGATGGTCAGCCAGGCGCGCGGCGTGTTCTTCCGCGCCAACCAGGAGGCGGACGCCTGGCTCAAGGAGGTCATGAACCCGCTGGTACAGCAGATCAAGGATCACAAGCGGGTGATGGAGAAACGCCTGGACACCCTGCGCCGCATCAGCGAATCGCGCGATACCCTGGAAGGCAAGCTCGAAGAACTCGACGCTGTGGACCGCGAGCTGCGTCAGGAGATCGAGACCCTCGATCGCTTGCACGCCGTGATGCGGCGGCCGCTGCCGGATGTGGCGGCCGAGCCGTTCGCGGCGGCGGGATAGGCCCGGCCCCGGTTGCCATCTCCCATCCCCGGGGCCTTATGGTCTATAGTGTCGCTGGACCGGCCATTCAGAAGGGAGAACCGCCATGCGACATACCCACAAACTCCTGCAGGTGTTGTGCCTGAGCTGTCTGTTCCTGTTCGCCGTCGGCACACGCGCGGAAAGCGCCCAGGACTTCGGCGACTATGTCGTGCACTTCAACGCCTTGACCACCGACCTGCTGCCACCCAAGGTCGCCGCCGAATACAAGATCAAGCGCAGCGGCAACCACGCGCTGCTGAATCTGGTGGTGCTGCGCAAGGTACTCGGCGCCCCGGGGCAACCGGTCGCGGCATCGGTCTCAGGCACGGCCGCGCCGCTGACCGGTGTCCTGCGCGAGCTGGACCTGCGCGAGATCCGCGAGCCTAACGCCATCTACTACATCGCGGATTTCCCGGTCGCCAACGAAGAGAGCCTGACCTTCCGGCTGGAGGTGCGCCCCGAAGGCGAGAAGGAGGCCTACAAGGTCCAGTTCCGCCAGCAGTTCTACGCGCGCTGAACGCGCGCCTCTGCACCACCCCACTGAAGGCCCGCACCAGGCCGCCGGCGACGCGCCGCGGCCAAGGCCGCTCCCACGGATGCACGTTCAATTACGATAGGGGCCTTGGCCGCGAGCGGGCGATCATGCGCCCCAGTCATAATCCATGATCAGCGGCGCATGATCGGAGAAGTGCTGCGCCGTATAGATGCGCGCCGCCTGCACCGACTCGCGCAGTCCCGGCGTGATCACCTGATAGTCGATGCGCCAACCGACGTTCTTGGCCCGGGCCTGGCCACGGTTCGACCACCAGGTGTATTGCTCGGGCCGTTCATCGACCAGGCGGAAGGCATCGACGAAACCCGCCTTGCCGAACAGCGCGTCCATCCAGGCGCGTTCCGCCGGCAGGAAACCGGAGTTTTTCTGATTGGCGCGCCAGTTCTTCAGGTCGATCGCCTTGTGGGCGATGTTCCAGTCGCCGCACAGGATGTATTCGCGCGATTTGCGGCGCAGCCCGCGCAGGTGGGGCATCAGCCGGTCCATGACCTGGAACTTGACCTGCTGGCGCAGTTCGCTGGAGGAGCCCGAGGGCAGGTACAGCGAGACCACACTGAGTTTGCCGACCTGAACCTCGAGGTAGCGTCCCTCGGCATCGAATTCAGGCCAGTCCAGGCCGATCACCACCCGGTCGGGCTGCGCGCGGCTGTACAGCGCCACGCCGCTGTAGCCCTTCTTCTGGGCATCGTGGTAATAGCAATGGAAGCCGCGCGGATGAAAAACCGGCTCGGTGAGCTGCGGCTCCTGCGCCTTGGTCTCCTGGATGCAGACGAAGTCGGCCCGCTGATGGGGCAGCCAGTCGAAGAAGCCCTTGCGGGCCGCCGAACGAATACCGTTGGCGTTGAAGCTGATCACACGCATCGAGGGTTCACCTGATCGGAGCGGCGTGTATCATACCCCAGCAGTCCAGCCCCACGACCGCCACCGCTCACACCATCGGACCCGTGATGCACGACTATCAACGTGATTTTCTGCGCTTTGCCATCGACACCGAGGTGTTGCGCTTCGGCAGCTTCACCCTGAAGTCCGGGCGCCAGAGTCCGTACTTCTTCAACGCCGGTCTGTTCAACACCGGCAGTCGGCTGGCCCGGCTCGGGCGCTTCTATGCCGCGGCCATCGTCGACGCGGGCATCGAATTCGACGTGCTGTTCGGCCCGGCCTACAAGGGCATCCCGCTGGCCGCGGCCACCGCCATCGCGCTGGCCGACCAGCACGGCCGCGACCTGCCCTACTGCTTCAACCGCAAGGAGGCCAAGGACCACGGCGAGGGCGGCAACCTGGTCGGCGCCCCGCTCCGGGGCCGGGTGTTGATCATCGACGACGTGATCACCGCCGGCACGGCGATCCGCGAATCGCTGGAGATCATCGCCGCCGCCGGCGCCACCCCCGCCGGGGTGGTCATCGCGCTGAACCGCCAGGAGCGCGGCACGGGCGCCCGCTCGGCGATCCAGGAGGTCGAGCAGGACACCGGCATCCGCGTGGTCAGCATCGCCGCGCTGGATCAACTGGTGGAATACCTGGAGACCCAGCCCAACAGCGCCGAGCAGGTCGTGGCGATCCGCGCCTACCGGTCCACGTTTGGTGTGTAAGACCCGGCCCTTCAGTTGTCGGGGTCGGGCGCCGCTACCCAGGGTAACGCAATCCGCATCACCCGCACCCCAGGAAGACCGCGCATGAAGCCCCAGACCCCCCGCCGCCCTACGTACCCCCTGCTGCGGGCAACGCTCGCCGTGGGCCTGCTCGCCGCCGCCACCAGCGAGGCCGCGCGGCTGTACAAATGGACCGACGAGCACGGCAAGGTGCATTACGGCGACAAGGTGCCCCCGGAATACGCCAAACAGGAACGCAAGGTACTCAACGATCAGGGGGTAGAGGTACAGACGCTGGACGCGGCCAAGACCCCGGAGCAGATCGCCGAGGAGGAGCGCCTGGCCGAGCAGCGGCGCGAGCAGGAACGCGTCGCCGCCGAGCGGGCCTCCCATGACCGCATGCTGCTGGCGACCTTCACCACCGAGGACGACATGGTCATGACCCGCGACGGCAAAATCGTCGCCATCGACGGGGTGCTGCGGGTCACCCGCGGTCGCATCGAGGCGATCGAGGAAACCCTCTCGGAACTGACCCGCGAGGCGGCAAACCTGGAACGCAGCGGCAAGCCTGTCCCCGACAGCCTGCATGAGCAGATCCGCGGCGCGCGCGGGCAGATCCAACGCTTTCTGGACTACATCGCCAGCAAGCGTCGCGAACAGGAGGCCATCCGCGAGCAGTTCGAGGGCGACATCCGCCGCTTCCGCGAACTCAAGTCCGCCCAGGTGGAAGGACCAAGGCCGTAATCAGGCCCGGATCAGGGTACCCAGCCCTTCATCGGTGAACAGTTCCACCAGCACCGCGTGTTCGACCCGACCGTCGATGATGTGCGCGGCACGCACCCCGCCTTTAACGGCATCCAGCGCACAGCCGATCTTCGGCAACATGCCGCCGTGGATGGTGCCGTCGGCGATCAGCGCATCGACCTGGCGCGCCGTGACGCCGGAGATCAGCTTGCCCGCCCCGTCGAGCAGCCCCGCCGCATTGGTCAGCAGCATGAGTTTCTCGGCCTTCAGCACCTCCGCCAGCTTGCCGGCCACCAGATCGGCATTGATGTTGTAGGACATGCCGTCGGCGCCGACGCCAATCGGGGCGATGACCGGGATGAAGCCGCCGCCGACCAGCATGTGCACCACGGCGCTATCGACGCTGGCCACCTCGCCGACATGCCCGAGGTCGATGATCTCCGAGGCCTTGAGCTCCGGTGCATCGCCATCGAGCACGAGCTTGCGGGCATGAATCAGATCGCCGTCCTTGCCGGTCAGCCCCACGGCGCGGCCGCCCTGACGGTTGATCAGGCTGACGATCTCCTTGTTGACCAAGCCACCCAGCACCATCTCCACCACGTCCATGGTCTCGGCATCGGTCACGCGCATGCCGGCCACGAAGGTCGAGGTCTTGCCGAGGCGCTTGAGCAGCTCGCCGATCTGCGGTCCGCCGCCATGCACCACCACCGGATTGATGCCGACCAGCCGCATCAGCACGATGTCGCGCGCGAAGCCCTGCTTGAGGTGTTCGTCGACCATGGCGTTGCCGCCGTACTTGATCACCACGGTCTTGCCCTGGAAGCGCTGGATATAGGGCATCGCCTCGCTCAGCACGTGGGCAACGTTGCGGGCGTTATCAGGGGTCAGCGACATGGCGGGGGCATTCCTTGTGTGTTGTTCTCGACGATCCGAACTACCGTCTCAAGCCACCGCGAAGGCGCGCCGCAGGCGGCCTCGCGGTGGGCAACGGCGTCACTGCCTGCGCAGGTTCAGAACGGCAGCCGCAAACCGGGGTCGGTGGCGAGCATGGCATTGCGGAACTGATCCTGGATGCGCGTGAGGGCCTCCGCGGTATCCGCCTCGAAGCGGAGCACCAGGCTGGGTGTGGTATTGGAGGCGCGCACCAGCCCCCAACCGTCAGGGTATTCGGCGCGCAGGCCGTCGAGGGTGATGATCTCGGCACCCTCGAACCGGGCATTACTCAGGAACTGATCCATAAAGTGCTGCGGCCGACCCTCCGGCATGGACAGCGTGAGCAAGGGCGTAGAGAAGGCATCCGGCAGGGCCGCGAAGACCTTGTCGGAGGCACGGTGATCGTTGGACAGGATCTCCAGCAAGCGTGCGGCCGCATACAGGGCATCGTCAAAACCGAACCAGCGGTCCTTGAAGAAGATGTGTCCGCTCATCTCGCCGGCCAACAGCGCGCCGGTCTCCTGCATGCGCGCCTTGATCAGCGAGTGCCCGGATTTCCACAGCTCGGGGCTGCCGCCGAAGTCGCGGATGATCTTGGGCAGGTGGCGCGTGGATTTCACATCGTAGATCACCTCGGCGCCGGGGTTGCGGCCGAGCAGGTCCATCGCGATCAACATCAGCAGCCGGTCGGGCCAGATAATCTTGCCGGTCGAGTCGACCACGCCCAGGCGGTCGCCGTCACCGTCGAAGGCCAAGCCGATGTCGGCCCCGTGCTCACGCACCGCCTGGGCCAGGTCTTCGAGGTTTTCGGGGTTGCTCGGGTCCGGGTGGTGGTTCGGGAAACGCCCGTCGACCTCGCAATACAGGGAAATGACCTTGCAGCCCAACCCTTCCAACAGCTCCGGCACCACCGCACCGGCCACGCCGTTGCCGCAATCGATCACCGCCTTCATCGGCCGGGCGAGTTGGATGTCCTTGCGGACGCGCTCGATGTAACGCTCAATCACCGAGAGTGCTTCATAACTGCCGTCACCGGTCTCGAAGCGATGGCCTTCGATGCGTTCGCGCAGCGCCTGAATCCCCTCGCCGTACAGGGCCTCGCCGGCGAGCACGACCTTCACGCCGTTGTACTCGGGCGGATTATGGCTGCCGGTGAGCATCACGCCGGAGCGCGTATCCGGGGATTGCGCGGCAAAATACAGGACCGGCGTCGGCACCTCGCCGACATCCTTCACGGCGATGCCGCTGCTGCGCAGGCCGCGTACTAAGGCCTCTTGCAGGTCCGGACCGGAGAGCCGGCCATCGCGACCAACCATAATCGACGCCTCGCCGCGCGCGCGCGCCTCGGAGCCGATCGCGCGACCAACCTGGTAGACAATCTCGGGGGTGAAATTCTGCTGGACCACGCCGCGGATATCGTAGGCGCGGAAGATCGCCGGATCGGTCTGGATCTCGGTCACGCCCACCCCCGCCGCGCCCAGATCCAGGCCCACGTGACTGAGTGCATCGAGCGGCCCCGGCGGCGCGACCGGCGGGGCGGCCCGCGCGGCCGCGGGGGCGGCCGCCGGGCGGGACGAAGCCGGGGCGGCGGGTGTCGCCGGCGTCTCGAAGATCTGCCGGAGGGCCTCGATGACCCCGGTGTTTTCGCGCAACTGCAAGGCGTAGTCCGCTTGCAGCCGGGCATTGCGGGCATCGCGCACCGCGCCGAGGATCAGCGTCTGATCCTGCTTGAATGCGCGCCCGAAGGCGCGCAAGGCCAGCGCCAGCAGCAGCCCGAAGACGGCGATACTGCTGCCGGCGATCGCCCACAGCCCCTCGGACGAGGCCGTGAATCCGCTGGCCTCGCTCCAGTAGGCCACCTGCCAGCGGCTGCCGGGGACATCCACCACGACGACCGGCTTGCCCGACTTCAGCGCCTGCGCGCCGCGCATGGCCAGCACCACCGGGGCGCTGCCGCTGACCACCTGCCAGACCTCGCCGTAGCCGCGCGCCAGCCGCGGCGCATCCAACGCCTCCTGGATGCCCGGCAGCGGGAGGCTGACCATCAGATGGCCGACGATGCGCCGTCCGCTGCCGCTCAGGATGCGGCGCACAATATTGATGTGCTGTTGCGGCGTACCGAATAGATGCACCTCGGCCGGCGGTGGGACCTCGGAGGTCTCGGCCTGACGCAGCATGTCCAGTGCCGCATAACTCAGCGGCGGCGTGGCATTCAGGTCGACCTCGCTCTGGCCAGGCGGCAGGATACGCACGCGCACGGAGTTCGGAAACAAGTAGGCCAGCTCGGCCTCACGTTGGCGCAGGCGCGCCTCATCGCCGGCCACCAGCGACTCGGCCAACTGGGCATCGCGCGCCACCAGCTCCATCCGGGCGGTGTCCTGAGACAACTGCAGGGCGATGCGGTCGGCGAGGTTGTCGGCCGTCAGCCGGATCTCCTGCTGCCAGCTGGTGGCCGCCTGGTCGGCCGCGTCCCGCTGGAAGAAACCGGCGATCCCCGCCACCAGCACGCCGGCCAGGACGAAGATCAGCACACCGAGGTGCATCAGGCTGAGGCGTCCGCCTGTTACGCCCGGTGACGCCGCCGAGCGGCCGCGCGCGGCCGTGAATGAAGGTAGCTTGAATCCCATACTCGAATGCCTCCCTTAGCCTACGCCCGCCCCGTGTGACCGAAGCCGCCAGCACCGCGCGCACTGGCCGTGAACTCACTGACCACCTCGAACTGCGCCCGCACCACCGGCACGATCAACATCTGGGCGATGCGCTCGCCCGGCTGGAGCGTAAAAGACGTCTGGCCGCGATTCCAGCACGACACCAGCAACTGCCCCTGGTAATCCGAATCGATCAGACCGACCAGGTTGCCGAGCACGATCCCGTGCTTGTGGCCCAACCCCGAACGCGGCAGCAGCACCGCGGCCAGACCGGGGTCTTCAAGGTGGACCGCCAGCCCGGTCGGGATCAATTCGGTCGCCCCCGGGGCCAAGGTCAGCGGGCCGTCCAGGCAGGCGCGCAGGTCCAGGCCGGCGGCGCCCGCAGTGGCGTACTCGGGCAGGGGGAATTCCGCGCCCAGGCGCGGATCGAGGATCTTAAGCTGGATCTTCTGCATGCAGGTCGCGGACTCCAGGTCGCAGGGTCTGTTGTTTGAGTTTGAAACGCGCCGCGATCTGCGCCACCAGCTCGCGCGCCAGGGCGGGCTTGTCACGCCGCGGCAGATCACACTCGCCACCGTCCCAATACAGGGTCAGCGCATTGTCATCGGCCTCGAATCCCAGACCGGGCACAGACACCACGTTGGCGGCCACCATGTCCAGGGACTTGACCCGGAGCTTGCCGCGCGCATGCTCGGCCAGGTGTTCGGTCTCGGCGGCGAAACCCACCGTGAAGGGGGCCGGCGTGCGCGCCGCAACCTCCGCGAGGATGTCAGCGGTGCGCTCCAGCTCCAGCGTCAACACCGGCGCCTGCTTCTTGAGCTTCTGCGCGGCCGGCGCGCGCGGACGGTAATCGGCCACCGCCGCGGCGGCGATGAAGATATCGCAGTCGCCGGCCCGGGCCAGCACCGCCGCGCGCATCGCCGCAGCGGTCTCGACCGGGATGCACTCGACCCGCGCCGGCGCGTGCAAGGCCACCGGGCCGCTGACCAGGAGCACCCGTGCCCCGGCCTCGGCCGCGGCCTGGGCGACCGCATAGCCCATCTTCCCGGAACTGCGATTGCTGAGGTAGCGCACCGGGTCGATGGCCTCACGGGTCGGCCCAGCGGTGACCAACACGCGCAGACCGGCCAGTGCCCCAGTCTGTAACCGTTCAGCGAGCGCCGCGATAAGCTCGGGCGGTTCCTGCATGCGTCCGGGACCGACCTCGCCGCAGGCCTGGGCGCCAGCGTCGGGCCCGCAGACCTCCACCCCGCGCGCGCGCAGCAGGGCGAGATTGGCCTGGGTCGCCGGATGCGCCCACATGGCCTGATTCATGGCCGGCGCGACCAGCAAGGGCGCGCGGGTCGCCAAGCACAGGGTGCTCAGCAGATCGTCGCCCAGCCCGTGCGCCAGGCGGGCCAGCGCGTTGGCACTGGCCGGGGCGATCAGCACGGCATCCGCCCAGCGCGCCAGCTCGATATGGCCCATGGCCGCCTCGGCCGCGGCATCGAACAGCGCCTCGCGCACCGGCCGGCCGGACAGTGCCTGGAAGGTCAACGGGGTGATGAAGCGCGTCGCCGCCGCGGTCATCACCACCTGCACCTCGGCACCGGCCTCACGCAGCCGCCGCACCAGCTCGGCGCTCTTGTAGGCGGCGATCCCGCCGGTCACGCCCAGGACCACGCGTTTATGGGAAAGATCAAGCATGTTCAGGAGTTTACTCCAGAACTTTGTGGGCTCATACACACCCGCGCCACGAAGTCGCTGGCGGGAACGGGGATTTCGTGCGTAAATCCGCAACCGCATCCCGCACGACGACAACAGGGAGGTTGTCATGTCCATCCGCCACTGGCCGGCGAGCGAACGGCCGCGCGAAAAACTGCTCACCCGCGGCCCCGAGAGCCTGTCGGACGCCGAACTGCTCGCAATCTTTCTGCGCACCGGCACCGCCGGCTGCGACGCCATCGAGCTCAGCCGCCGCCTGCTGGAGCAACACGGCGGCCTGCGCCCCTGGCTCGAACTGCCACCGCAGCGCCTGCAGGCCTGCCGCGGCCTGGGCGCGGCGACCACCGCCCTGCTGCTCGCCGCGCTGGAACTGGGGCGGCGCTATCTGCTCGCCGACCTCAAGCGCGGCACAGCGCTGTCCAACCCGGACGTGACCCGGCAGTTCCTGCAGGCCCGCTTGCGCGGGTATCCGCACGAGGTGTTCGCCTGCCTGTTTCTGGACAACCGCCACCGGGTGATCGAATACGAGGCCTTGTTCCGCGGCACCCTCGACGGCGCCAGCGTGCACCCCCGCGAGGTGGTCAAGGCGGCCCTCGGCCACAACGCCGCCGCGGTGATCCTCGCCCACAACCACCCCTCCGGGATCGCCGAGCCGAGCCAGGCCGACCTGCAGCTGACCCGACGCCTGCGCGAGGCCCTGGGTCTGGTGGATATCCGCGTGCTGGACCACCTGGTGATCGGCGACGGCGCGGCAGTCTCGTTCGCCGAGCGCGGACTGCTCTAGGCGCCGGCGGGAGCGCGGCCCAAATTCGACCGGCGCCTAAGAATGAAGACTGAAGCGCCGTCCTGATCAGGGCCGCCAAGTGATGCGTCTTGCAGGGCAACGCGGGTGCATGGTTTTGAAAGCAGCAAGATGGCGCGCCCGAAGGGATTCGAACCCCTGACCTCTGCCTCCGGAGGGCAGCGCTCTATCCAGCTGAGCTACGGGCGCGTGGCGTGGAGTGTACCAGAATCTCCAGGCACGCCTAGGCGCCTGCGGCTATGGCAGGCGGGGCGGGAGGCGGGGCGGGACTTCAGGCCAGATCGTCGATCAGTGTGCCGAGCATCTCGTCGGCGCCCTTGAGCACTTTGCTGGCGGCGGCGACCTGTTGTTCCCCGGCCCTGAGCGAAACCAGTGCGGCGGTGAGGTCGCCGACATCCCCGGTCTGACCCGCGCGGGCGATCTCGGCGGCGCTGTCGCGCGCGCCCTGCAGACCCTTTTGAATGCCGGCCAAGCCGAGCGCGGTGATGGAATCGATGCTCATGATGTCAGGACCTCCAGCGGGGTTCAGGCGTAGTCATCCACCAGGCTGCCGACCAGGATATCCTCGCGCTCGGATGCCGGGTGCGGTTCGTCGGTCTCCGCGACAGCGGCCTCGGCGCGACCTGCCGGGCGTTGTTCGGACCGGCGCTCCTGGTCGTGTTGGATACGGTGTTCTTCGTCGCGGTCGGATTCCTGTGCCGCGGCGGCGGCCTTCTCGGGCGCGACCACCGGACGCGCCGATTCCTGATGGGCCTGGGGCGCGGGGCGTGGCGTCTCCGGATACGGCGCGGCGACGGCCGGCAGGGGATTGAGTACGACGCTCATCGTTCAACCTGCTGTAGCTTGTGGCCAGTCTTGGCGCCTGCCGGGGTCCGTTTCCGGCGTCCACCGCTCCCCACGGCGCGCTCACAGGTTCCCTCGGAAAGGCTAGCGGCGGGGCCGCGGCGGGGCTTGAGGGGTCCGCGAACCGGGGGAAAAATCCGCGACTTTTCCGAAACCTGGCCTGCGGCTATACTCCCCGCCCGATGCCCAGGCCGCTGCGCCGGCATAACCCACCCCGCTACGGAGACCGCCCCGTGAGTCAGTCAGCCCATAACCTGTTCTACCGTACCGTCGTCGCGACGGGCCTTTCGACGCTGTTGACGCTTGCTGCCGTTAGCGCACCGGCGACTGCGTCGGCCCAGGACACGCAAACCCAGAGCGTCGAGGACACCATCCGGCCGGTGGGGCGCGTACGGGTGGCGGGGACTGCGGAGGCGTCGCCGGCCGCCAGCGCAGCCGCCGCGAGCACCCCGGCTGCCGCCCCGACACCTGCCGAGACCAGTGACGGCAAGCGCATCTACGACGCCAGCTGCATGGCCTGCCATGCCACCGGCGCCGCCGGTGCGCCGAAGCTCGGCGATCAGGCCGCCTGGGGCCCGCGCATCGCCCAGGGCCTGGACACGCTGGTCGATCACTCCATCAACGGCCTCCGCGCCATGCCTCCGCGCGGCGCCTGCGGCAGTTGCTCGGATGCCGATCTGCAGGCCGCTGTCGAATATATGGTGGACGGGAGCCAGTAGACATACCGCCGCCGGTAAACAAGGCCGCCTGAGCGCGGCCTTGTTTCGTTTCAGGACAGCAGCCCGCGCAGATTGGCCAGGTGCGCGCGACCGCGCTGCTGACGCTGTTCGGGATCGACCGGGCCGCTGCGGTTCTCCCAGACCAGATCGTCGGCCGGCAGTTCGTTCAGGAACCGGCTCGGCTCGCAGGCCTCCCATTCGCGGGCGCGTTTGCGCCGGCTGCAATAGCTGAACGCCAGGGTCTTCTGCGCGCGGGTGATGCCGACGTAGGCCAGACGGCGCTCCTCTTCGAGATTTTCTTGTTCCAGGCTGCTGCGGTGCGGCAGGATGCCTTCCTCCATGCCGATCAGGAACACATGCGGGAACTCCAGGCCCTTGGCCGCATGCAGGGTCATCAGGTGCACGCAGTCGCCGCCGGCCGCGTCCTTGTCGCGGTCGAGGATGTCCATCAGGCTCATGCGGTTGACCAGTTCGCTGATGCCGGCATCCGCGCCGATCTGCGCGGCCATCTGCTCCAGCCACGCAACCAGATCGTCGACGTTCTGGAGGCGCCGCGCCGCGGCGTCGGGATCGCGCGTGCTGGTCTCCAGCCAGGCGAGATAGCCGATATCGGCGAGCAGCTCCTTGAACAGCGCGACCGGATTGCCGCGCCGGGCGCGGTCGGCGAAGTCCACCACCCAGCGGCCGAACGCCTGCACGCGTTCCAGCGCGCGCCCGCTCAGGTGTTGTTCCAGACCCAGTTCGAAGCTGGCCGCGAGCAGGCTCACACCGCGTTCGCCGGCGTAGGCGCCGAGCTTTTCCAGCGTGCCTGGACCGATCTCGCGGCGCGGTGTGTTGACCGCGCGCAGGAAGGCGCGGTCGTCGTCCTCGTTGACCAGCAGGCGCAGATAGGCGACCAGATCCTTGATCTCGGCGTAGTCGAAGAACGACATGCCGCCGGAGAGGTGGTAGGGGATGCGGTGTTCGCGCAGGATCCTCTCGAACGGGCGCGACTGGTGGTTGCCGCGGTAGAGGATCGCGAACTCGCCGTCGCGGGAGCTGTGGGTGAATTTGTGGTGCAGGATCTCCGAGACCACGCGCTCGGCCTCGTGCTCGGGGTCGCGCGCCGGCAGCACGCGCAGGGCGCTGCCGTAGCCGAGTTCGCTCCACAGCTTTTTCTCGAACAGGTGCGGGTTATTGGCGATCAGTTGATTGGCGCATTTGAGGATGCAGCCGGTCGAGCGGTAGTTCTGCTCCAGCTTGACCACCTTGAGGCGCGGATAATCCTCCTGCAGGCGATTGAGATTCTCCGGCCGTGCGCCGCGCCAGGTGTAGATCGACTGGTCGTCGTCACCCACGGCGGTGAACAGGCCCAGACGCCCGACCAGTTGTTTCACCAGTTCGTACTGCGCGCCGTTGGTGTCCTGGTATTCGTCGACCAGCAGGTGGCGGATGCGCGTCTGCCAGCGTTCGCGCGCCTCGGCATCGGTCTGCAACAGCGTGACCGGCGCGAGGATCAGATCGTCGAAGTCGAAGGCGTTGTAGGCCTTCAGATGGCGCTGGTATTCCTCATAGATGCGCGCGATGGCAACGTCGCGGTCATCCTCGGCCTGGGTCAGCGCCGGCCCCGGCAACAGCAGGTCGTTCTTCCATTCCGAGATGCGCCAGCGGGTTTGATCCGGGTCCAGGCCGATCCGCGCCTTGGTGATGAGTTCGTTGATCAGGTGCCCGCTGTCCTGGCTGTCGAAGATCGAAAAGCCGGGCTTGAAACCCAGGTGCTTGTGCTCGCGGCGCAGGATGTTCAGGCCCAGGGTGTGGAAGGTCGACACGCTCAACCCCTTGGACTGTTCGCGCGACAGCAACGCCGAGACCCGCTCGCGCATCTCGCGCGCGGCCTTGTTGGTGAAGGTCACCGCGGTGATATGCGCGGCGCTCATGCCCTGGTTGCGGATCAGGTAGGCGATCTTCTGGGTGATGACCCGGGTCTTGCCGCTGCCGGCGCCGGCCAGCACCAGCAGGGGGCCGTCGACATGCTGCACCGCGGCGCGCTGGCGGGGATTGAGATCGGACACGGATTGACGCTCGGGGCTGCGGGATACGTCGCGGCGATTCTACCCGCTCCGGGTGGGGCGGAGTATCTTGACCGGCGCGCGGATTCTTGAGTCAGGACAGCGGCCGATCCAGATTGCGGTAACCCAGGGCCTCGCCGAGGTGTTCGGCGGTGATGCGCTCGGCGGCCTCGAGATCGGCCAGGGTGCGCGCCACGCGCAGGATCCGGTGATAGGCGCGCGCCGACAGGTCCAGGCGTTCCAAGGCGTGACGCAACAGCGCCTGCTCGTTCGCGTCCAGCGCACAGTGCCGATCCAGCGCGTCGCCGCTCAGGCGCGCATTGCAGTTGCCCTGACGCGCGAGTTGCCGCGCCCGGGCAGCAACCACGCGGGCGCGCACCGTGGCGCTGTCCTCGCCGGGCGCGCCCTGCAATGCGCGCGCCGGCAACCGGGGCACCTCGACCTGGAGGTCGATACGGTCGAGCAGTGGGCCGGAGATCCGGTGCCGGTAGCGCTGAATCTGCTCCGGCGCGCAGCGGCAGCGCCCGGACGGGTCGCCCAGATAGCCGCACGGACACGGGTTCATCGCGGCGATCAATTGAAATTGGGCCGGAAATTCCGCCTGACGCGCGGCGCGCGACACGGTGATCTGGCCGGTCTCCAGCGGCTCGCGCAGCACCTCCAACACCCGCCGGCCGAATTCCGGCAGTTCATCCAGGAACAGCACCCCGTGATGGGCCAGCGAGATCTCCCCGGGGCGCGGCTGCGACCCCCCGCCGACCAGGGCGACCGCGGAGGCCGTGTGGTGAGGGGCGCGGAACGGCCGTTGCCGCCACTGCGCGGGTTTGAAGCCCTGGGCGCTGATTGAGGCCACCGCGGCGGCCTCCAAGGCCTCGTGATCGGTCATCGGTGGCAGGATGCCGGGCAGGCGGCTGGCCAGCAGGCTCTTGCCGGTACCGGGCGGCCCGGCGAACAGCAGGCTGTGGCCGCCGGCCGCGGCGACCTCCAGGGCACGGCGCGCGCGGGTCTGACCACGCACCTCGGCGAGGTCCGGCGCGCCCGGCGCCTCGACGACCGGCGTCTCGGCCGGGCCCGTCGGCAGGGCCACGCCCTCGTTGAAGTGCCGGGTGACTTCGAGCAGGTGGCTGGCGGCCTGGGCGTGCTGCGCCTCGACCAGCGCCGCCTCGCTGAGATTCTGCCAGGGCACCAGCAGGCGCCGGCCGGCCTGTGCGGCGGCGATGCCGGCCGGTAGCGCACCGGTCACCGCGCGCAGCTCGCCCGACAAGGCCAGTTCCCCGATGAACTCGTAGCCGGCCAGCGCCTCGGCCTTGATCTGACCCGAGGCCGCGAGGATGCCGAGCGCGATCGGCAGGTCGAAGCGTCCGCCGTCCTTGGGCAGGTCGGCCGGGGCGAGATTGACGGTGATGCGCCGGGCGGGAAATTCGAACTGGCAGTTCAGCAAGGCACCGCGCACGCGGTCCTTGCTCTCTTTGACGGCGGTCTCCGGCAGACCGACGATCGACAGGCTGGGCAGCCCGTTGCCGAGATGCACCTCGACGGTAACCAGGGGTGCCGCGATCCCCGACTGGGCGCGGCTGTAGACAACAGCGAGTGGCATCGTTCCCATCCTTGGGTCGAGCGAGTGGGGGGTCGAGCGTGTTGGGCGCCTGCGGGTCGGGCTAGCCCCCGTCCATGTCCTGCTCCGCATCCGCGGCGGCGGGCGGCTTGCGGGACGCGCCCAGGAGCCGCGCCTCCAGCGCCGCGACGCGTGCGTTCAAGGCCTCGACCTGGGCGCGGGTGCGCGCGAGCACCTTGCGCTGCACCTCGAACTCCTCGCGGGTGACCAGATCGAGACGCCCCAGGGCGGCCTGCGTCGCGGCGCGCAGGTTACGATCGAGGTCCTGTTGCAAGGTGCGCAGGCCCTCGGGCACGGCCGCGTTCAGGCGTTGGGCGAAGTCATCGAAGCGTTTGGGATCGGACATGCGCGCCACTCTACCGCAGCCCCGGCGTCGGGGCCACACCGCACGCGGGCGCACCAATACAGCGCGTGACGCCCCTACGCGACCCAGGATGGCTCACCACTTTGGTGCAATGGCCGTGGTGTTTTTTGCGTAAATCCAGCTAACAACATGGATTAAAAGAATAAAAATTCCTGGCACGGGACCTGCTATCACCCCAGCGTGAACCTGATCTGCCAACGCACGTCGCGCTGAACAGTTCAGGAAAAACCTTCCAAAACCAGTATGGAGATTTCGAACATGAACCAATTTTCCAAAACCCTCGTCGCCGGTGCGCTGTCCTCCCTGACCGCCAGCGTGGCCGCCGAAGACATCAGCGCCAACATCGGCCTGGCCTCGGACTACATGTTCCGCGGCGTTTCCCAGACCGACAGCCAGATGGCCCTGCAGGGCGGATTCGATTGGTCCCATGCCAGCGGCTTCTATGTCGGAACCTGGGCCTCGAACGTGGATTCGGACTTCTTCGGCGGCGCCAAGGACCCGCAGCTCGAGGTCGACCTCTACGCCGGTTACGCCGCCGAGATGGGCGCGTACAGCTACGACCTGGGCGTGCTGGTCTATGTCTACCCCGGCGCCGACGCCCCCGCTGTCGACGATTTCCAGACGGTCGAGTTCTACATCGGCGGCGGCTACGCCGTGAACGATGCCCTGTCGCTCAGTGCCAAGCTGTCCTACGCCGACGAACTGAATTTCGCCGGCGTCAGCGAAAGCGGCATGTATTTCAGCATAGGCGCCGAGTACGCCCTGATGGAGAACCTCACGCTCTCCGCCAACCTCGGCTACAGCGGCGGCGATGCCTTCGAGACCCTCGGCGGACCAACCGGCCCAGACAGCTACATGGACTACAGCGTCGGTGTCTCCACCTCGTTCGCCGGCGCCGATTTCGCGCTGGCCTATATCGACAGCGACGACGACGCCGAGGATCTGTTCGGTGCCGGCCTCACCGATGGGCGTGCCGTGCTCACGATCTCGAAGAGCTTCTAAGTCTGAGTGCAACCGCCTGCCCCGGAGGGGGCAGGCCTTGCCCCGAGGAGAATTTCAATGAAGTTAGTCACTGCAATCATCAAGCCCTTCAAACTGGATGACGTCCGCGAGGCGCTGTCCGAGATCGGCGTGCAGGGGGTCACGGTCACCGAGGTGAAAGGCTTCGGCCGCCAGAAGGGCCACACGGAGCTGTACCGCGGCGCCGAATACGTGGTCGATTTCCTGCCCAAGGTCAAGCTGGAGGTCGCCATCAATGACGATCTGGCCGAGCGCGTGATCGAGGCGATCGAGAAGGCCGCGCGCACCGGCAAGATCGGCGACGGCAAGATCTTCGTCTACGACCTTGAAAAAGCCATCCGCATCCGCACCGGCGAGACCGGTCCGGACGCGCTGTAACGATCGAACACACGCGTAACAGACCGTTACGGAGGGCTCAAAAGTGGAACAGCTGCTTGAACTGAGTTATGCACTCGACACCTTTTATTTTCTGATGTCCGGCGCGCTGGTGATGTGGATGGCCGCGGGTTTTTCGATGCTCGAGGCCGGCATGGTCCGTTCCAAGAACACGGCCGAGATCCTGGCCAAGAACATCGCCCTGTTCGCGGTGGCCAGCATCATGTACATGCTGGTGGGCTACGGCCTGATGTACCCGGGCGACGGCGCGGTGAACGCCTGGTGGCCGGGCTTCCACGGCATCCTCGGCAGCACCGACAACGAGGTGGCGGCGGTGATCGCCGGTGGCGAGGATGCACCCTACTATTCCAATCTCTCCGACTTTTTCTTCCAGGTGGTGTTCGTGGCGACCGCGATGTCGGTGGTCTCCGGTGCCGTGGCCGAACGCATGCGGCTGTGGGCCTTCCTGGGCTTCGCGGTGGTGATGACCGGTTTCATCTACCCGATTCAGGGCTACTGGAAATGGGGCGGCGGCTTCCTCGACGGCCTGGGCTTCAGCGACTTCGCCGGCTCCGGCGTGGTGCATCTGGCCGGTGCGACCGCCGCACTGGCCGGCGTCCTGCTGCTCGGCCCGCGCAAGGGTAAGTACGGCGCGAACGGCCAGGTGCACCCGATCCCGGGCGCGAACATGCCGCTGGCCACGCTGGGCACCTTCATCCTGTGGCTGGGCTGGTTCGGCTTCAACGGCGGCTCCGAGCTGAAGATCTCCAACGTCACAGAGGCCAATGCCGTGGCCCTGGTGTTCGTGAACACCAACATGGCGGCGGCCGGCGGCCTGATCGCGGCGGCGCTGACGGCGCGGCTGATGTTCGGCAAGACCGATCTGACCATGCTCCTCAACGGCGCCCTGGCCGGTCTGGTGGCGATCACCGCCGAACCGCTCGCGGGCACCCCGCTGCTGTCGACCTTCATCGGCGCGATCGGTGGCGTGCTGGTGGTGTTCTCGATCCTGGCGATGGACAAGCTGAAGATCGACGATCCGGTCGGTGCGATCTCGGTACACGGCGTGGTCGGCATGTGGGGCCTGCTGGCGGTGGCCTGGAGCAATCCGGAGGCAACGCTCACCGCGCAGCTGATCGGCCTGGCAACCATCTTTGCCTGGGTGTTCACCGTCAGCCTGCTGGTCTGGGGCGTACTCAAGGCGACAGTCGGCATCCGCGTCAGCCCCGAGGAGGAATACGAGGGCGTGGACCTCGCCGAGTGCGGCCTGGAGGCCTACCCGGAGTTCACCGGCTCGAAGGGTTCCGGTATCTAAGCCCCCTTATCCAAGGAAGGAAAGCGACGGGCGCCGCGAGGCGCCCGTTTTTTTGCCAGGGAAAACGCTGAACTAAGTCCGTTCGTGGTGAGCCCTTCGACAAGCTCAGGGCGAACGGGAGACATATTCAAAGCGACCCTGGCCTGAAACGCCCGCGCGTACGCCATCCAGGTGTGCTCGACATACTGCCGGGTCATGTCTGCACGACAGAGCTCTATTGAACTTGCCGACAGGCCCCGGGGCTGGCGCATGCCTGCCAACGGTGAATGTACCTTTTGAACCTTACCAAACGCTTTGACAACGCGTGTAGGAGCAACCTCTGGCCGACGGCAGTTCATGAACCATCCAGGTCTAGAGCTTCTTATGCGCACCGTCGCAGAACGGTTTGTTGCCGCTGTGCTTGCAGCCACACAGCCAGACCTTGGTCTTCTCCGCCAGCTCGAATTTCACCGGGGTGAACTCCGTGCCTTTGTGCGAACCGTCGCAGAACGGCTGGTTCTTCGATCTGCCGCAGGCGCACCAGTGATAGGTGCCGGCCTCGAGCTCCAGCGCATAAGGGGCCTTTTGGGCGATGTCGGGTTCTGCCATGCGGCCTCTCCTTCGAGCGGGTTGTGGTGGGGGTGGAATGAACGGCAACATACTCCGGCCCCGGCCAGGCGTAAAGCCCGCGACGGATACGGGCTTGATCACCAGGAGCGGGTATGAAGCGATTGCGAATGACAGGTCTGCGCAGCGACGGTCTGGGGCCCATCGATCTCGAACTGGATGCCGGCGAATGTCTGTGCCTGTCCGGTCCCTCCGGCGCGGGCAAGACGCGCCTGCTGCGCGCGCTCGCCGATCTCGATCCGCACGCAGGCAGCGTCGAACTCGATGGCATGCCGGCCGCGCGCATCCATCCGGCGGCGTGGCGCCGTCAGGTCGGTCTGCTACCGGCCGATTGCCGCTGGTGGGCGGAGACCGTCGGCGAGCATTTCGCACACGATGCGCGCTCACTGCTCCCGCAGGTGGGGCTGACCGAGGCGTCGCTGGACTGGCGCATCGAACGCCTGTCGAGCGGCGAGCGCCAACGGCTTGGGCTGCTGCGCCTGTTGGCGAACAGCCCCAAGGTCCTGCTGCTGGACGAGCCGACCGCGAATCTGGATGCGCGCAATATCGAACGTGTCGAGACGCTGATCGCCGCCTACCGGCGCGAACATGAGGCCGCGGTGATCTGGGTGAGTCACGACCCGGAACAGATCGCGCGCGTGGCCGACCGGCATCTGCGCATCGAGAACGGGCGGCTGCGGGCAGAGACGGGAGCCGCGGCATGATCCATCTCGACAGCCTCGATCTGAGTATCGGTGCCGTGCTGGTGCTGTTGCTGGCCGGCCTCTCGGCGCACGTGCAGCGCAGCCTGGGCGTGCAGATCGTGATCGCCGCCGTGCGCACCACCGTGCAGCTGCTGCTGGTGGGGCTGGTGCTCAAGACGCTGTTCGCCAACGTACATCTGCATTGGGTCGCGCTGATGGCGCTGTTCATGCTGCTGATGGCCGGCTACGAGGTCACCGCGCGCCAGACGCGCCGCCTGCGCGGCGGCTGGAGCTATCTGGTCGGCACGCTGTCGATGTTCCTGTCCTCGTTCGCCGTGACCCTGTTCGCGCTGACCGTGATCATCGGCAACGACCCCTGGTACACGCCGCAATACGCCATCCCGCTGCTGGGTATGCTGCTCGGCAACACCATGAGCGGCGTCGCCATCGCCATGGACCGGCTCACCCAGGTCGCCTGGCAGCAGCGCGCCGAGATCGAGGCGCGGCTGATGCTCGGGCAGTCGGCGCGCGAGGCACTGCGCGATTACCGGCGCGAGGCGGTGCGCGCGGGACTGATCCCGATCATCAACGCGATGGCCACCGCCGGGGTGGTCAGCCTGCCGGGCATGATGACCGGCCAGATCCTCGCCGGCACCCCGCCGGTCGAGGCGGTGAAATACCAGATCCTGATCATGTTTCTGATTGCGGCGGGCACGGGCCTGGGGACACTTGCCGCGGTGGGCGCGGCGTCACGGCGTTTGTTCGATGCGCGGCAGAGGTTGCGCCTGGATCGCCTTCGTCCGCTGGCGGATTAACCGGCACGGCGGATCTATTGATCGTCTAATCCTCGCGCAATGACTGACCGCCGCTGTCGCAGCCAGTTGGCGCGTGCCACCTGCAACTTATGAGGGACCAGTGCGTGATAGGCATCTGCGGCAATCGACAGCGAGGCCTTCTGTAGCGAATGGGTCACGGTCCGCGCGTTGAGGCGGGTCGCTTGATAGGAGATGATTTCGCGGGACGTGTGTGCCCAGCGGTCCTTGTAGGCAGCCCCGCCACCCATAAAATCGAATGCCCGGATGGCGGGATCCTCGAAGCAATCACGTATGCACAGGGCAAGCATCGCCGTGCCGATATCTTCCTGGGTGTAGGCTGGATTGAAGCCCTTCTGGAAATAGTGCAGCGCGCCATTGTCCAGAAAACCGATCAGAGCGGCCTCTGTGGTGCCGTTTATCTTCAGGGTCCATAGCCGCAGGCGATCGCGCGGCAGACTGTGGCGCGCCGCCTCGCGCAAAAGCTCCGCCACGGCGGGATCGCTGAATGTCCCGGGCTCGCCTTGGCCTTGCCAACGCGCCTGGTGCAGGTGGATCAGCGCATCCAGCGCATCATCGAGTTCGCTGCTGTCGCGTACGCAACCGAATTCGCAGGCGTAGCGCTTGAACAAGCGGCGTGGATAGTACTCGATGTTGCGCCGCATGGAACGACCCAGGCTGGCCTTGTAGGGTTGCCAACTCGTGGAGGTGTCGATGTAGGGCGCGCGGTCACACGCATGGAGTTCCGACTTTGTGCTCAAGCTGCTCGCAGTGTGGGGGAACATGACCGAGTCGCGAAGCATCTGCCAAAGGCAGATGCGATCCCAGTCATCGCTTCGGTGCAATCGGTCGGCAATGGCGGCGGCAACTGCCTGCTCCTGGCCGGGGCGGGCAATCAGGTCCATGTATTCACTGCTTTTAAGTTGGATGCCCATGCCGAGGAACTGCAATTCGCGCAGGGGGATGCCGAGAAACTGGAATTGCCGCCAATACAAGGGCGCGAGCCCGACCAACGCGCCGTGCGGATCGCGGCAGGTGATCAGATACAGATGCGCGCCGTCGGGTGCGCAGTATTTCCACCACAGTCGATTCCAATCGGGTCGCAGGAAATACGTGTACGGGCGGCCCCGATCCAGCAGCGAATCCCACTCTTCACCCAAGGCATTGAACGCACTGGCATCGCTAAGGATCGCCGTGGTCAGTGACGGCTTAATCGCGGTGCCCATTGATGACCCTCCGTTGGCCGGCCGATGGAACCCAACTATATAGCAGATGGCGGCGCGGCGCGCAGAGCGGCTGCGGCCAGGTCGATTTACAGGGGTGCGGATCTACGGTCGCGGCCCCGTCAAGAAACGGGGGAGGTGTTCCGGTTCGCTATCGCCGTCTCGGGCCGAAAATGAACCACAGGATCAGCCCCAGCAACGGCAGCATCAGGATCACCACCACCCACAGGACCTTGACCCCCGTGGTGGCGCCGCTCTCGATGGTCTTCACGATCGCCCAGATATTCGCGACCAGCAGGATCAGTCCCAGCAACCCGCCTACTTCGATACGCATCGTCGATCTCCTGTGGTGTTCTAGGAACCTGTCGGATTTGGGACTGATCTACTGCGCCGCGCTCCCACCTTGCCCGCTACGATCACCCAAATCCGACAGCTTCCTAAGGTGACTGCCGTGCCGGCGGCATGGGGCCAACCGCCGTTCTTTTTAATCCGTACGAACCCGCCTCAGACTCCCCCGCCAGTCCGGGTTGGTCGCGCCGCGGCCGAGCGACTGGCTGCGCCCGACCTCGTTCTCGTACCAGCCGGTGTCGTGCGGGTTGGGCTCGACCTCGTAGGCCCACCAGGCGCCATCGGCGTCCTGGGCGATCCACTCGGCCCAGTCGGGCGGCCTGGCGGCATCGGGCGGCACGCACTCAACCTTGCAACAGCCGCCTGAAGAACTCCGGCATCGCCCAGGCCGCGCGGTGAATATCGGTATTGTAGTAGACCGTCTCGAACGGCTTGGCGCGCGCATCGTTTTCGCGAAAGGTCTTCAGGTCGAGGTTCTTGCCGGCCAGGGTGCAGCTCCACCAGCCGGACGGGTACACCGGCTGCGGGAAGAACAGCGTCTGGGTCGAATCGAAACCGGCGCCGCGCATCGCCCCGTGCAGGGCCTTGAGGATCTTGCCGTGGTACAGCGGCGATTCACTCTGCTGCACAAGCACGCCCTTCTCGCCCAGGGCGCGGTGGCAGTCGCGGAAGAACGCCTCGGTGAACAGACCCTCGGCCGGACCGACCGGGTCGGTGCTATCGACGATCACCACGTCGATGCTGCCCGGCGCGGCGTCCTTCATGAATTTGATGCCGTCGTCGAACAGCAGCTGCGCGCGCGGGTCGGCATTCTTCTCGCACAGCTCGGGAAAAAACTGCTCAGAGACGCGGGTCACGCGCTCGTCGATCTCGACCTGCCAGGCGGCCTCGACCTCCGGGTGCCGGAGCACCTCGCGCAGCGTGCCGCAGTCGCCGCCGCCGATGATCACCACCTTCCTCGGCGCCGGGTGGGTGTACAGGACCGGGTGGGTCATCATCTCGTGATACAGGAAATTGTCCCGCCCCGAGACCATGTACAGCCCGTCGATGGTCATCAGATTGCCATATTCCTCGGTCGCGAAGACCTCGATGCGCTGAAACGCGCTCTGCTCCTCATGCAGCCTTTGCGTGATCTTCAGCGAAAAGGCCGAGCCGCCGTCGGCGTGAATTTCGGTGAACCAGTCGTTGCCCAGGGTCATTGCGGTACCGTCGAGAGGTCTGCGGGAAGGGACGCAACGATACAAGAGACCGGAGACCGGACACAAGTGAAACGCCAGCCGATGGCGTTTGGATGGGTCTCTGGTATCGTGTAGCGCATGACTCAATGGACCCCCGAACGCGCGCGCGAGACCTACAGCCTCGAACATTGGGGCGGCGGTTATTTCGATATCAACGGCCGCGGCCACCTGGTCGCCCGGCCGCAGCGCGCACCCGACAGCCCGACGGTCGATCTGTACGAACTGGCCGGGGCCTGCCGCAATCAGGGCCTGACCCTGCCGGTGCTGGTGCGCTTCACCGATATCCTGCATGACCGCGTCGATACCCTGTGCAGCGCCTTCGCCCAGGCGCGCGAGGCGGTCGGCTACCAGGGCCGTTATACCGCGGTCTATCCGATCAAGGTCAATCAGCAGCAGACCGTGGTCGCCGAAATCCTCGGCCACGGCGCCGGCCGGGTCGGCCTGGAGGCCGGCAGCAAGCCCGAGCTGATGGCGGTGCTGGCGCTGTCGCGCGCCGGCGGTACGGTCATCTGCAACGGCTACAAGGACCGCGAATACATCCGCCTAGCGCTGATCGGCCAGCGTCTCGGGCACCGCGTGTTCATCGTGGTGGAGAAGCTTTCCGAGCTGGATCTGGTGATCGAGGAATCACGCGCGCTGGGTATCGAGCCGCTGCTGGGGCTGCGCGTGCGCCTGGCCTCCATCGGCGCCGGGAAGTGGCAGAACACCGGCGGCGAGAAGGCCAAGTTCGGCCTGAACGCCGCGCAGGTGCTGGCACTGGTCGAACGCCTGCGCGCGGCCGGGTTGCTCTCCAGCCTCCAGTTGCTGCACTGTCATCTCGGGTCGCAGATCGCCAACATCCGCGATATCCAGCGCGGCATGCGCGAGGTCGCGCGCTATTACGCCGAGCTGCACGCGCTGGGCGTGCCGCTGGCCCATGTCGATGTCGGCGGCGGCCTGGGCATCGACTACGAGGGTACCCACTCGCGCAGTTTCTGCTCGATCAATTATTCGGTGCAGGAATACGCCAACAACGTCGTGCATGCCCTGTGGGAGGGCTGTACCGAACACGGCCTGCCGCACCCCGATGTAATCACCGAGTCGGGCCGCGCCATGACTGCCCATCACGCCCTGCTGATCACCAACGTGATCGACAGTGAGGTGGCCGCCGGCACTGGACCGCAAGCGCCACCGGTCGCGGACGAACCGCTGATCATCCAGGATCTGTGGAACGTGCTCGAAGGCCTGGACGCGCGCTCGGTGCTGGAGGGCTATCACGACGCGGTGCACTGGCTGGGCGAGGCGCAGGCCATGTACCTGCACAACGTGATCACCCTGGAGCAGCGCGCGCGCATCGAATCGCTGTATGCCGCCATCTGTCAGCGCGTGCGCGCGCTGCTCAACGGCAACCGCCCGGCGCATCGCGAGGTGCTCGACGAACTGAACGAACGGCTGGCCGATAAATATTTCATCAACCTGTCGGTGTTCCAGTCCATGCCCGATGTCTGGGCCATCGACCAGATCTTTCCGATCGTGCCGCTGCACCGGCTGAACAGCGAACCCACCCGGCGCGCCGTGCTACAGGATCTGACCTGCGACTCCGACGGGCGCATCGACCAGTACGTCGACTCCGACGGCATCGAGAGCACCCTGCCGGTGCACAGCTACCGGCCGGGCGACGAATACCTGCTCGGCATCTTCCTGGTCGGCGCCTACCAGGAGATCCTCGGCGACATGCACAACCTGTTCGGCGACACCGACGCTGTGAACGTGGGCCTGACCCCCGACGGCGGCTATACGCTGTCGCAGCCCGAGCGCGGCGACACCATCGACGAACTGCTGCGCTATGTGCACTACGACACCGAGGCGCTCAAGGCGGCCTATCACGAAAAGCTCGCCGCCGCGCCGCTGTCCGACAAGGAGCGCGCGTTTTTCACCGCCGAGCTGGAGGCGGGACTTACGGGCTATACCTATCTCGAAGATTGAACAGCCCCCGATGCCTGCACCGACACGTCTCTGAAGGAGCCACGGATTCCCGATGTCTGACCACCCCGCCCATGTCGGCGTGATCGGCCTCGGCGCGATGGGCGCGCCGATCGCGCGCAACCTGGCGCGCGCGGGGCTGCTGGCGGCCGTCTGGAACCGCACCGCGACCCGCGCCGCGGCGCTGGCCGACGAACTGGGCGTGCGTCAGGCACCGACACCCGAGGCGCTGGCCGGCCAGTGCGACAGCATCCTAACCTGCGTCGCGGCCGACGCCGATCTGCTCGAAGTCGTCGACCGGCTGCTGCCGGGGCTGGCGGGTGACAGGCTGCTGATCGACACCTCGACCGTGCAGCCGGCCACCGCGATCGAGGTCGCGCGGCGCCTGGCCCAGGTCGGCTGTGCGTTCCTCGATGCGCCGGTATCCGGCGGCGTCGAGGGCGCGCGCCAGGGCACGCTCGCAGTGATGGTCGGCGGCGAGGCGGCCACGCTGGAGCGCGCGCGCCCGGTGCTGATGGCCATCGGCCAACGTATCGCGCACCTCGGCCCGATCGGCAGCGGGCAGGCCACCAAAGCGGTCAATCAGCTGATGGCCGCCGGCATCAACCAGGCGGTCAGCGAGGCGCTGGCCTTCGCCGAGGCCCAGGGACTGCCGCTGGACCGGGTGATCGAGGTGCTCGGTTCGGGTGCCGCGGGCAACTGGTTTCTGGAGCACCGCGGGCCGACGATGGTGCGCGGCGAGTACGCGCCCGGCTTCCGGCTGGCGCTGCACCACAAGGATCTCGGCATCTGCCAGGCCATCGCCGCGCGCGACGGCGTCAGCCTGCCGCTGGTGGAGATGACGCTGATCCACTACCGGCGCTTGCTGGACGCCGGCCACGGCGACGAGGACATCTCGGCGCTGTTGCGCGAAAAGCGTCGCCTGTTCGGGCAGCGCCCCGGACCGGGGCAGTGACCGGCAAGTCTAAACCACACACGACGGGAACACCCCCATGAACTACAAGAATGTCGAAGTCCGCAAGCAGGCCAACGTCTATCACGACGGCAAGGTCACCAGCCGCACCCTGATCACCGCCGACGGCGAGATGAAAACGCTCGGCGTGATGTTGCCGGGGGTCTACCGCTTCAGCACCGAGGCCCCCGAGGTGATGGAGATCACCCAGGGGCGCTGCCGGGTGAAGCTCGCCGAGGGCGCCGGCTGGAGCGACTATGCCGCCGGCGAACGCTTCGAGGTGCCGGGGCATACGCACTTCGAAATCGAGGTCACGGAACTGCTCGACTACGTCTGCCATTTCGGTTGACGCAGGCGCGCTAGCCTGGACGCTTCATGACCTGATCGTTCACGCGGGCAGCAAATCGATATGGTAACTGCGGGCGGTGACCGCTCAGCGCTGGCAGTTCACGCAGTAGTAGCTGGCGCGTTGACCGATACGGCGGCCGCGGATCGGCGCGCCGCAGGTGTGGCACGGTTCGTCGAGGCGGTCGTACACGCGCAGGGCCTGCTGGAAATAGCCCGGCCGGCCGTCGCCGCCGACGAAGTCGCGCAGGGTCGTGCCGCCCTGGCGGATCGCCTCAGTCAGCACCTGTTTGATCGCCGCGGCCAGCGCCTCGTAACGCGCCGGTGCGATGCGCCCGGCGGGCCGGTGTGGATGGATGCCGGCCAGAAACAGCGCCTCGTTGGCGTAGATGTTGCCAACACCGACGACCACGTGGCTGTCCATGATGAAGGGTTTCACGGCCAGCGTGCGGCCGCGCGCGGCGGCGGCCAGACCGGCGCCGTCGAACGCGTCGCTCAGGGGTTCGGGGCCGAGGCCGGCGAGCAGCGCGTGCTGTTCGGCGGCCGCGGTGGTCCACAGCAGCGCGCCGAAACGCCGCGGGTCGGTCAGGCGCAGGCACTGTCCGCTGTCGAGCAGAATGTCGACGTGATCGTGCCGGCCGACCGGCGTCCCGGCCGGCAGCAGGCGCAGGCTGCCGGACATGCCCAGGTGCAGGATCGCGGTGCCGACCGCGGTGTCGAGCAGCAGGTATTTGCCGCGCCGGCGCACACCCAGCACGACCTGGCCGGGCAGGGTGCGGTCGAGCGCGCGCGGCACCGGCCAGCGCAGGCGGCGC
>JBHEOS010000199.1:440-692 GCA_046260695.1 Gammaproteobacteria bacterium | reverse complement strand
CCGCGCAACTGCCCCGAGCACCATACTGCCGACTGTATTCGGTATTGGGTCAATGGCCGCTCTTCGGAGGCATCCGCGATTGCCGGCAGCGGCAACAGCATCATCAGGGTCAGCAGTAATTTCATCAGCATGGGCTTCACGAGTTCCTGAAACGGGCCGGCAACACTTCAGAATCAGGTTGATCCGCACCTTCGGGGGTGACTGGCATCAAATCCTGCTTCGAGACACCAAGAATGATGGCTGCGTTGCTGG
>JBHEOS010000199.1:0-344 GCA_046260695.1 Gammaproteobacteria bacterium | reverse complement strand
CGATCACACCGACGATCAGCGTATAGGCAAAGGCATGGATGATCTCGCCGCCGAAATAGAACAAGGCCAGCAGCACCAGCAGCGTCGTCACCGAGGTCATCAAGGTTCGCGACAGCATCTGGTTGATCGAAAGATTGGTCAGCTCGACCGCCGTGCCCTTGCGTTTGACCCGGAAGTTTTCGCGCAATCGATCGTAGACCACGATGGTGTCGTTGAGCGAATAGCCGATCACGGCCAGGATTGCCGCAACCACGGTCAGGTCGAAATTGACCTGGAACAGCGACAGCATGCCGACCACCAGAACGACATCGTGCACCAGCGCGATGACGGCCCCGACCGCGAAC
>JBHEOS010000198.1:0-697 GCA_046260695.1 Gammaproteobacteria bacterium | reverse complement strand
CCCCCACCGAGAAGGCAAGTGCATCGTGAGATGATGGCAAATGACGGACAAATCGCCGAGGACACCCTGTTCGAACCGGAGCGCTTTCAAGCGCGTGCCATTGATTGGGACCAAAGCGACCGCGGACTTTCATCAGGGCGCGCAGCCACCGTGCTGCAATCCAGACGCCGTATACATGGCCGCAACCGAAATTATGCCAGCTTCAACCGAAATACTCTTGCCCCGCGGGAGCCATCCATACATGGTCCGAGCGACAATGGCGACGCCGCACAGCGATGCTTGTTACGTGCGTGCCTACCCCGATATCCTGGTCGTCGATAACGGCCCGGAACTGCGCGGGCGGGCGCTTGACGGCTGGGCCGATGATCATGGCGTCCAGCTCTATTTCATCGACCCCGGCAAGCCGACCCAGAACGCTTGCATTGAAAGTTTCAACGGCCGATACCGCGAGGAATGCCTGAACCAGCACTGGTTCACCAGCATTGGAGAGGCCTAGGAAATCATCGAGGACTGGAGGATCGATTACAACACGGAGCGTCCGCACAGCAGCTTGAAGTATGAGACACCGGAAGAGTTCGCCGCCGCGCGGCCCTTCGACAAGTCGCAATGGGCGCAGCCGCTTGAGCTACCTGATGGCTCCGCGTCAGCGCCCATTGCTCACGCCGCCGAATGATGGCACATAAAAGGAGAACGGGCT
>JBHEOS010000197.1:458-702 GCA_046260695.1 Gammaproteobacteria bacterium | reverse complement strand
CCATTGGCGGATCGCCCCGGTCGGGAGCAATTCGTAGAACCTGGCCAGCACCAGCACGATCGCCGGCTTCATGAATTCCGACGGCTGCAAGCGGATGAAGCCCAGGTCCAGCCAGCGCTGCGCGCCCTTGCCGACGAACCCCATGATCTCGACCGCCAGGAGCATCACGATGATCGCCCCGAAAGCCGGGAATACGAGCCGCTTGATGGTTTCCTCAGGGATCCAGGACATGCCGACGGCAAGG
>JBHEOS010000197.1:0-237 GCA_046260695.1 Gammaproteobacteria bacterium | reverse complement strand
AACCGCCCATGCCATGCTCGATGACGACCGCGCCCGCGTAACGCGGGTTGTCGAAGGGCGCGAAGAAGACGAACAGGCCATGGTCGCGGAAGCGTCGTTCGCCGCTTTGTCCGCGCTGCCCGGCGGCAATGCGGCGAACCTGGGCAGTGCCGGTCTTGCCGCACATCTCGATGCCCTCCAGCGGCAGCCGGCTGGCGCCGGCGGTGCCGTCGCCATTGACCACTTCCCACATGGCGT
>JBHEOS010000196.1:0-703 GCA_046260695.1 Gammaproteobacteria bacterium | reverse complement strand
CCGTAGCCGCAGGGTCCGGCTTCGTAGACAAAATGGATCCGTGAATGCCGCCCACCGAGCTTGCGCAGCATGTTGGCAACGGCGTCGGGCGTGTTGGCGATCTCGCCCCAGAACCTCACCTCGCCAGCTCGACCGGCATCAGCCACTGACACCGCGATAGTATCCTTGTGGACATCAAGGCCCACGAATGCGTTATAATCCGTCATGGTTCGTCTCCCCTGTGCATGAGGCCCTGCGATACGTCGCAACCCTCGTTTCAATGTTGCACATCGTGGAGGCGAACCACCGCTGGTGCCAGCCTCCTCACAAACGGTCATACCGTCTGACGCTCTACATCAGGGTCAGGTCGAGCAGGTGGGCCTCCGGCACGACATCTTGCGGACCGTAGGTCCCGATCTGCGCGGGGATCTGCAAGTCTCTCAACTCGACAAAGCTCTGGGCTGGCAAGGTTACGGCTCCGTCACGAGGTTTCGATGCAACACCATCCGGTAGCGCAAAACGGTCGCGCTCAGTCTTCGAGGTCCCGATCGGAATCGTCCGGAGCGGTTGGTCCCATCCTGAGCAGTTGCTGCGTCAGCAGGGTCTTGTAGCGCCGCTGACGCCGACGTGCCTTGTCGCCGGACGCGCGCCATCCCTCCCGCTTGTCCTGAACAAGATCTTCGAGGTCGGCGGCAACCGATATCTTTCTTGCGTCGCCCGGTGA
>JBHEOS010000195.1:473-712 GCA_046260695.1 Gammaproteobacteria bacterium | reverse complement strand
GAGTAAGGGATGAAACCCAGCAGCGACCCACCGACGAAACCGGGCAATGAAAACTCGGTCAGACCGAAGAAGTAGTTAGAGATCTTGCCGGGGAAGAACGGGATCAGGCGCGTCAGCAGCACGATCTTCCAGCCATGCGGCGTCAGTTCCTCACTCACCACCTGCAGTTTGGCGCGGGCCATGACAAACGATCGGGCGCGCTGCCCGAACAGATGGCGGGCGATCAGGAATGCCAGGGC
>JBHEOS010000195.1:0-463 GCA_046260695.1 Gammaproteobacteria bacterium | reverse complement strand
CCGGAAATACCAGCACCACCACCGCCGCCATGATCAGGATCACCAGCAGCGGCGCCCAGGCGCCCTGGGCTTCAAACCACTTCAGCAGACGCAACACCTGTTCATGGGCGTCGAAAAAAAACAGTACGGCGAGAAGCGCAGCGACGAACAGAATGCTGGCTGCAACGCCCCATAGGGGTGACTGCATGCGGATGCCGAGACGCTTGAACACGGTCTATCCCATCAAATGAATGCAAAACGTTTCAGCGGAGCTACTCTTGGCCGGATGATTCGTCAACCCAGTATACCAGGCGATCGAAGTCTGCATGAAAGACTGGCTTCTAAAAACACGAGTCCGCAGGAAATCCTCCGTGAATTCCGGTGTCTGGCAACAGCTGGAGTGACGCAGAAGCACCACTATGCTCATGCTCCGCTGAAAAGATATATCGCAACTAACGGGCCAGCAAAGAACTGCGGATTATGT
>JBHEOS010000194.1:0-715 GCA_046260695.1 Gammaproteobacteria bacterium | reverse complement strand
GGCTGTCCGTGGCGGGATCTTCCGTCACAATATGGCCCTTACACGACGGTGTATAACCGCTTCAACAGGTGGTCGAAGGCGGGCATCTGGGACACGGTAATGGAGGCCGTTGCCGATGCACACGGGCGTCGATCTCGTCATGGTGGATGGGACCAGCGTGCGGGTCCACCACTCGGCAGCCACGCTTAAAAAAAGACCCTCGCCGCTGCATGGGCCGCTCAAGGGGCGGACTGACAACGAAAATCCATGCCTTGGTCAACGCAACCGGGTTGCCGCTCGAGTTTGAACTCACGCCCGGGCAGGATCACGACGCGCCGGTGTGCCGGGACCTGCTGGCGCGGTTGCAGCCCGGCCAGTCGGTGCTGGCGGACAAGGCCTATGATGCCGACTGGATAAGGGACATGATCTGGGAGCAGGGTGCTTTCGGCGTCATCCCGTCCAGAGCCAACCGCAAGATACCGAAGGATTTCGACGCCGAACTTTACAAGCAGCGCAACCGGATCGAGCGTTTCTTCGGTCGCCTCAAAGCTTCCTTCCGGCGCATCGCGACAAGGTATGAAAAGACGTCTCGAAACTTCATGGCCATGATCAAACTCGCCGCCGTCAGACTATGGTGCCAGTTTTACGAGTCCGCTGCCTAGTAAAACACATAAATATAGCCAGCGAAAATTATGTTATAAGAAAACCAAATGAAGCTGACAAAGTAATTTCTCTG
>JBHEOS010000193.1:475-717 GCA_046260695.1 Gammaproteobacteria bacterium | reverse complement strand
GTCGTCGAGCGGTACAGTCACGTGATGCACATCGTCTCTCAGGTGGAAGGTACGCTCGCCGACGGCAGGAACGGAGCCGATCTCATTCGGGCGACCTTCCCGGCCGGTACGGTCAGCGGCGCGCCGAAGATCAGGGCCATTGAGGTGCTCGACCGGATCGAGCCGGTGCCGCGACGGTTCTACGCCGGACTCGTCGGGTATATGGAGCCCGGCGGCGGGATGGACACGTGCATCACGATTCG
>JBHEOS010000193.1:0-248 GCA_046260695.1 Gammaproteobacteria bacterium | reverse complement strand
ATCCTTATCTCGCCGGGACCCGGCAGACCCGAGGAAGCGGGCGTGTCGGTCGAGGCGATACGCGAGTTCTCAGGGTCGATTCCGATCCTCGGTGTCTGTCTCGGGCACCAGGCGATCGGCCACGCCTTCGGGGCGCGGATCATCCAGGCGAAGCGAATCGTCCACGGCAAGGCCGAGCCGATCGCCACCGACGGTCGCGGGCTGTTTCGGTCGATCCCGACGCCTTCGGTCTTCACGCGGTACCACTC
>JBHEOS010000192.1:313-717 GCA_046260695.1 Gammaproteobacteria bacterium | reverse complement strand
ACTTTGAAAGAACTGACCACCAGGTCCCGTGGTCGCGCGCGATGCCGTGCCGGACGGCACGTGCGTGATCAGAACCGTCGCGTCTGAGACCGGCACACCCTCATCGCTGACAATCTGGCCACGGATTTCCGAAGAGGTTACCTGGGCAAATACCGGGGCCGGAAACGAAATCGCCGTCATCATACTGATCGCGGCAAGCGCGAGCCAGGTTCGCATTCTGATCGCTGGACTAAAGACTCTCATAGTGAAACGCACTCCTAAGCATGGATGCAAGAAAAAATCAGCTTCGCTCGAATAATCCGGCTTTGGGACCCGAACATCCCGAACACCGGATCGAACCGCACTCTACCGCGTGAATTTGACAGACTGATTACAGGATTTTAACAATTTCCGAAGGCTAAGGG
>JBHEOS010000192.1:0-299 GCA_046260695.1 Gammaproteobacteria bacterium | reverse complement strand
TCCCGATACCGGCAGGCTCTTGAAGCCCTCGCCGATTTTTCCGTAGCCCGAACCTTCTGATCCTCAAAGCAAGGCCGGATACGCGAACGCTTGTTCCATACCACGGGGTGTAGCTCAGCCTGGTAGAGCACTGTCTTCGGGAGGCAGGGGCCGGAGGTTCGAATCCTCTCACCCCGACCACTGACGCGAACGATCGCGTCGGTTGTCGACCGCACCGTCCCGGGGTGCAGGCGGCGGCCACGTAGTCGCTGCCGATGGCGACCATCAAAAGATCAATAAATCAAAAGCCTGACTCCAGG
>JBHEOS010000191.1:463-729 GCA_046260695.1 Gammaproteobacteria bacterium | reverse complement strand
ACGTGCGGTGAAACCAGGATGGTGAATTTCTCTTTGCGAGTCGGCAACGGTATAGGACCACGGACCTGCGCACCCGTGCGCCGGGCGGTTTCCACGATTTCCTGGGTTGAGTTGTCGATCAGACGATGATCGAAAGCCTTCAGGCGGATACGTATACGTTGGTTGGTCACGCAATCAAACTCCAAACACAAAAGAACCGGGGATCCGCTTTGGTACCCCCGAAAAAGGAACGCGAAGTCTAATGATCGCTCATGCCGGTGTCAAGC
>JBHEOS010000191.1:0-248 GCA_046260695.1 Gammaproteobacteria bacterium | reverse complement strand
AAATCTTTCAGTCAGCGCAATCCATACATCGAGTGGCTTCTGGCAGAACATCCAGGCGCGCGGTCGCGATAGGCTGTCCACAATTGCCGCACAGACCATAAGTGCCTTCTTCCAGACGTCGCAGGGCGAGGGTCACTTCGCGGATCGACTGCTCGGTCTCGTCACCAATGGCGTCGACGACCTCATCGTTCTCCCGCTCCTGGGCTTGCTCCTCGGAATCCGGTGAATGCTCCCGGCCTGCATCAGTT